>NZ_CP051884.1:1249974-1562468 GCF_012931845.1 Cellulomonas taurus | reverse complement strand
GATCCACCGACACCTGGTCCACCGACACCAGCCGGACCGACCCGGCCACCGGCACCACCGACAGCGCCTGGCCGCGGACCGTCGACCACGAGCTCGGCAGCACCGAGATCGCGTCCGAGCCGCTGCGGATCGTGTCCACCTCGGTGACCCTGACCGGCATCCTGCTGTCGATGGACGCCCCGGTGGTCGCCTCCGCCGCCACCACCCCGGCGGCGAGCAACCAGGACACCGGCTTCTTCGACTGGTGGGCCGAGGTGGCGGTCGACCGCGACGTCGAGGTGCTGTACCAGAACCTGGAGTTCGACGAGGAGGCGGTGATCGCCGCCGACCCGGACCTGATCGTAGTGTCCACCACCGGTGCCGACTCCACGGCCGACCAGTACGACGCGCTCAGCGCCATCGCCCCGACCATCGGGATCAACTACTCCACCTCGGACTGGCAGGACGTCGCCACCGAGCTGGGCGCCGCGATCGGCATGGAACAGCAGGCGCAGGACACCATCGACGACTTCGACACGCACATCGCCGAGGTCGCCGCGGCGATCACCGTCCCGTCGGGCAGCACCAACGCCGTGGTGTTCAACGGCTCCAGCGGCGACACCGCCTTCGCCAAGCCGGGCGGATCGCACGGCACGCTGCTGACGGCACTCGGCTTCGACGTGGTGGGTGCCGACGACGCCCTGGACACCAGCGATCAGGCGCGCAACGACTTCGCCTTCGTCTCGCTGGAGAACACCGTGCAGGCGCTGACCGGTGACACGGTGCTGGTCATCAACGGCGACGACGACACGGCGGCGGCACTGCGCGCCGAGCCCGTGCTGGCGAACGCCCCCGCGGTGCGCAGCGGGCAGGTGTACGCGCTCGGGAAGAACTCGTTCCGGATCGACTACTACTCCGGCGCCGAGATCGCCGACACCGTCGCGCAGCTGTTCGGCTGAGCCGCGCGTGACCCGGACGGCCACCCGCTGGGGTCCGGCGTTCGCGGTGGCGTCGCTGGTCCTGGTCGTGCTGGCTCTGCTGAGCCTCATGGTCGGGTCCAGCACGCTGCCGCTGTCGACCGCCTGGCACGCCCTGACCGCCTACGACCCGGCCGACGACGCCCAGCTGGTGGTGCACACCCTGCGCCTGCCCCGCACCGGACTCGGCCTGGTGGTCGGCGCGGCACTCGGCGTCGCCGGGTGCCTGATGCAGGCCATCACCCGCAACCCGCTCGCCGACCCCGGCGTGCTCGGTGTCAACGCCGGGGCCGCGGCGGCGGTGGTGACGGCGATCGCGGTGCTCGGCCTGACCACCCCCGGCTCCTACCTGGGTTTCGCGCTGCTCGGCTCCGCACTGGCCGCCGGGCTCGTCCTCGGTCTGGGCGGCGGCATCCGCGGTGGAGTGCGCGGCGGGTCGGCGGTCCGGCTGGTACTCGCCGGGACCGCGGTCTCCGTGGTGCTCGGCTCGGTGACCAGCGCGATCACGATCAACTACCCGGAGGTCTTCGACGTGTTCCGGTTCTGGGTGGTCGGCGCCCTGCAGGGGCGGGGCATGGCGGTGCTGGCGGCGGTCACCCCGATCATCGTGGCCGGGCTGGTGCTGGCCTGGTCGCTCGCCGGGTCGTTGAACGCGCTGGCGCTCGGCGCCGACACCGGGGCCGCCCTCGGCGCGTCCATCGGGCGCACGTGGTCGCTGTCCGGGGTGGCGATCGTGCTGCTCGCCGGTGGTGCCACCGCCGGGGCCGGGCCGGTCGCCTTCATCGGGCTGGCGGCGCCGCATGTCGCCCGGCTGCTCACCGGACCGGATCATCGCCGGCTGGTGCCGCTGTCCGCGCTGCTCGGCGCCGACCTCCTGCTGGCGGCGGACGTCGTCGGCCGGGTGATCGCGCGGCCGTCGGAGGTGCAGGCCGGGATCGTCGCCGCGGTGGTCGGCGCACCGGTGTTCGTCTGGCTGGTGCGACGTCGCCGGATGGTGGCGCTGTGAGCGTCCTGCGCTGGCGGGGGTTCTCCCTGCGGTGGTCGCCGCGCACGGTGGTGATCTGCCTGGCGTTGCTGGTGGTGGCGGTCGCGCTCGGCGTGGTCGCGATGGGGCGCGGCACGATCCCGCTGTCGGCCGCCGAGATCCTGGACACCCTGCTCGGCCGCGAGGTGGACCCCCGGACCGGCCGGGTGGTCCTGGGCATCCGACTCCCCCGGCTGCTCACCGCGCTGGGTGTCGGCGCCGCGCTGGGCACGGCCGGGGCGATCTTCCAGTCGATCTCGCGCAATGTGCTCGGTTCCCCGGACCTGATCGGCTTCACCGCCGGGGCTGCCACCGGCGCCGTGCTGCAGATCGCCTGGTTCGACGGCGGACCGCTGGAGGTCGGCGGGTGGGCGATCGGGGGCGGGGCGGTCACCGCCGCCGTCGTCTTCGGGCTGTCGGCGTCGAAGCGCTCCGGCGGCGGGTACCGCCTGGTGCTGGTCGGCATCGGGGTCGGCGCGCTGCTGAAGGCGGTCAACTCGCTCCTGCTCACCCGGGCGAACCTCGATCAGGCGCTGGAGGCGGAGATCTGGTTGCAGGGTTCGCTGAACGGTCGTCGCTGGGAGCAGGCGGTGCCGGTGCTCGTGGTGCTGGCCGTCGTGCTGCCGCTGGTCGCCACCCAGTCCCGTCGGCTGAACGTCCTGGAGATGGGCGACGACACCGCCCGGCAGCTCGGCGTGTCGGCCGGTCGGACCCGGATGATCGCCACCGCCCTCGGGGTCGCCCTCACCGCCGTGGCCACCGCCGCCGCGGGGCCGATCGCCTTCGTCGCTCTCGCCGCACCCCAGCTGGTGCGGCGACTCACCCGCGCGACGGGTGCCCAGCTGATCCCGTCGGCATTCCTCGGCGCCACCCTGCTGGTCGCCGCCGATCTGCTGTCGGCGCATCTGCCCTTCGCCTGGTCGGTGCCGGTCGGGATCGCCACCGGACTGCTCGGTGGGATCTACCTGCTCTGGCTGCTCACCCGGAAGGACCACACCTCGTGACCGACCGCCTGCGCGCCGAGGACCTCAGCCTCGGCTACGACGACCGGGTGATCGCCCGGTCCCTGGACGTCAGCATCCCGAACGACTCGTTCACCGTGATCGTGGGGCCGAACGCCTGCGGGAAATCCACCCTGCTGCGTGCCCTGGCCCGCCTGCTGCGACCCCGCTCCGGCGAGGTGTACCTGGACGACGCACCGATCCGGTCGCGCCCGGCCAAGGAGACCTCCCGGCGACTCGCCCTGCTCCCCCAGTCGCCCACCGCGCCGGACGGGATCACCGTCGCCGATCTGGTCGCCCGTGGCCGGTTCCCGCACCAGCACCTGCTGCGCCAGTGGTCCCCACAGGACGAGGCAGCGGTGCAGCAGGCGATGCGGGCCACCGGCGTCGGCGACCTCGCCGACCGGCCGGCCGGGGAACTGTCCGGCGGGCAACGGCAACGGGTCTGGCTGGCGATGGTGCTCGCCCAGGACACCCCGCTGCTCCTGCTCGACGAGCCGACCACGTTCCTGGACATCGCCCACCAGATCGAGGTGCTGGACCTGTGCCGCGATCTGCATGAGCAGCAGGGCCGGACGCTGGTGGCGGTGCTGCACGACCTGCACCACGCGGCCCGCTACGCCACCCACCTGATCGCGATGCGGGACGGAACGGTGGTGGCGCAGGGGCCGCCCCAGGACGTGCTCACCGAGGACCTCGTGCACCGGGTCTTCGACCTGCCCTGCCGGGTGGTGCCGGACCCGGTGACCGGCACCCCGATGGTGGTCCCGCTGGACCGTCGCTCGGCGGACCCGAGGTCGATCGCCGCTCCGGGTCCGAGCGGCCGTCGGCCTAGGCGCTGAGCAGGATCCCGCGCACGAACGCCGCCTGGCCCGCGTGCTGGATCGCGTCGTCCAGGACACTGACCAGGCGGACGCCCCGGGTGACCGGCGGGTCCCAGCCCGGGTCGATCACGTCGTCCAACTGGTCGTCGGTCAGCCCCGAGACGTACCCGATCGACGCGGCCGTCGCCGCCTGCGCGTAGCCGACCAGCAGCTCGGCGGAGGCCCGCACCACCGCCACCTGCTGGGGACTGTTCCCGTAGCCGTTGTCCGCGCGGTCGAGCGGCAGCGCGAAGCGGTCGGCCCACCCGTCGGCGACCCACACCTCGTCGGTGCCGGAGAGCTCGGCGATCTGGGCGTCCTGCTCCCGGGCGAGGTGCCAGACCAGCCACGCCACGGTGTTCGCCTGCGGTCCGATCCGCTCGGCCAGCTGCGCCTCGCCGAGTCCGGAGACGGCGGTGCGCACCAGGTCGTCGAGTCGGCCGAATCCCTCGGTCAGGACATCGATTCCGTTCATGCCTGCCACGCTATGCCCGCCGACCTGCGCGCGCACGGTCCATGGCAGACGCCTGCACCCAGCGCGTTCGGACAGCTCACCCGGGGCGCGCCGAGGTCAGCGCGCGCGTGCCGCGCGGTCGCGGATGCCGCGAAGCATCCCGGCGGTCATCAGCGTGCTGGCCCAGGTCATCGCCGCCACCGGGTACCGGGCCCACGGTTCGCGGTAGCCGTAGCGTTCGCGCACCACCAGCCGCGTGGTGCCCGGCAGCTGACCGGGCCGGAGCACGAACGACCACACGAAGTCGAAGGGCGCGGTCTCCTCGTCCGGCAGCGCGGGCGCGTCACCCTGCAGGACGAGCGCCCGGTCGGGTTCCTGTCGCGCCACCCGCAGCTCGACCCGCTCGCCCAGCCGCACCGAGTCGCCGACCGCGAGGTCCTGCCACTCCGGCACGATCCGGTCGGCGGAGTGGATGTCCAGCCCGAGCAGGTTCTCCAGTGCGTCATAGCTGTAGAAGCCACCGCGCCCCTGGCCCAGCTGCAGCAGCCAGGGGAACACCGCGGACGCGGGCGCGGGGACGGTGATCGCCCGGGTGGCGACCAGGTCGGCATCCGGCAGCAGCTCGTCGCCGGGCAACCCGATCGACCGTTCCACCTGGGTCGCCCCCAGGCGCAGGGCCTGCTGTCGGGCCAGGACGTACCCGGTGCTCAGGGCGGCACCGACCGTGAGGATGCGCAAGAGACGTGGCATGCCTGACACCTCATCATCCGCCGGCCGCCACCGCCAGGGGTCACAGGTCCCGCGAACGCCGAACGGCCCCACGGCGCAATGCCGCGGGGCCGTTCGGTGCCGTGCTGATGAGGTGATCAGGCGACGCGGCCGGAGGCCTCGTCACCGATCTTGTGCACCACGACGGTGTTGGTGGAGCCGACCACGCCGACCGGGGTACCGGCCACGACGACCACGTAGTCGCCGGACTCGGCCAGGCCCTGGGCGCGCAGGGTCTGCTCGACCTGCTTGACCATGTCGTCGGTGTGCTCGACCGGCGGCACCTGGTAGGTCTGGGTGCCCCAGGTCAGCGACAGGCGGTTGCGCACCGCCTCGTCCGGGGTGAAGGCCAGCAGCGGGATGGAGCTGCGCAGGCGGGACATCCGACGGGCGGAGTCACCGGACTGGGTGAAGGTCACCAGGTACTTCACGTCCAGCGCCTCACCGACCTCGGCGGCGGCCCGGGTGATCGCGCCACCGCGGGTGTGCGGGGTCGAACCGAGCGGAGCGATCCGCTCGCGGCCCATCTCCTCGGTGGCCTCGATGATCCGCGCCATGGTGCGCACGGTCTCGATCGGGTACTCGCCGACCGAGGTCTCACCGGACAGCATGACCGCGTCGGCACCGTCGAGCACCGCGTTGGCGCAGTCCGAGGTCTCGGCGCGGGTCGGGCGCGGGTTGTTGGTCATGGACTCGAGCACCTGGGTGGCGACGATGACCGGCTTCGCGCTGCGACGGGCCAGCTCGATCGCGCGCTTCTGCACCAGCGGGACCTGCTCCAGCGGCAGCTCCACACCGAGGTCGCCACGGGCGACCATGATGCCGTCGAAGGCGTCGACGATCTCCGGCAGGTTCTCGACCGCCTGCGGCTTCTCGACCTTGGCGATGACCGGGACGACCCGGCCCTCCTCCTCCATGATCCGGCGCACGTCGTCGTAGTCGGCGGCGTTCCGGACGAAGGACAGCGCGATGATGTCGGCGCCGATCCGCAGCGCCCAGCGCAGGTCCTCGGTGTCCTTCTCGGACATGGCCGGCACGGAGACGGCCACGCCGGGCAGGTTGATGCCCTTGTTGTTCGAGACCGGACCGGCGACCTCGACGCGGGTGACGACCCGGGGGCCCTCGACCGCGGTGACGCGGACCAGCACGCGGCCGTCGTCGATCAGCAGCGGGTCACCGACCCGGGCGTCGTTCGGCAGGCCCTTGTGCGTGGTGGAGACGAGCTCCTTGGTGCCCGGCACGTCCTCGGTGGTGATGGTGAAGGTGTCACCCTCGGCGAGGTAGTGCTTGCCCTCGGCGAACCGGCCGAGGCGGATCTTCGGGCCCTGGAGGTCGACCAGGACGGCGACGGAGCGGCCCGAGGCCTGAGCGGCGGCGCGGACGTTCTCGTACACCTTGGCGTGCGCCTCGGCGTCGCCGTGGCTCCGGTTGATTCGGGCGACGTCCATACCGGCGTCGACCAGAGCCTGGATCTGCTCGGCGGACTCCGTCGCGGGGCCGATGGTGCAGACGATCTTCGCTCTACGCATGGGTAACAGCCTTGGCCTTTCGTGGTGGGCGGTTCGAGGGTGTCCTCGCCGTTCAGGCCGGATGTCCAGACGTCCACGACCGGACGCACCAGGCCGTGGCTCAGTCTACGTCCCCGCACGCGGTTTGCCCTCCCCCGTGCCCGCCGACCGAGACCGATCCCACCCGAATACCCCCCCACGTACCCATCCCTACGAGCCCATACCAGGACCTAGGACACAGCGCGGAGCCGAGATGACAGAAACCGACGCTGGAAGCGGGGCTCGAGCGTCGGTTTCTGTCACCTGGGTGCGCGGGGTGCGTGGGGTGCGCGGGGTCGGGTGCGCGCGGTGCGCGGGGTCGGGTGCGCGCGGTGCGCGGGGTCGGGCGCGCGGGGTGCGCGCGGTCAGGCGCGCAGCGCGGTGGTGGCGGCGGTGACCGGTGCGGGCAACTCGGTGCTGCCGGTCAGGTAGCTGTCCACCGCGGCGGCGGCGGCCCGCCCCTCGGCGATCGCCCACACGATCAGCGACTGGCCGCGACCGGCGTCCCCGGCCACGAACACGCCGGGCTCGCTGGTCGCGAAGTCGGCGGCCCGCTTGATCGTGCCGCGTCCGGTCAGGTCGACCCCGGTCTGCTCGACCAGGTGCTCGGTCTCCGGACCGGTGAAGCCCATCGCGATCAGCACCAGGTCGGCCGGGATGCTGCGCTCGGTGCCCGGGGTGGGCACCCGACGACCGTCCGGCAGGTACTCGGTGTCGGCCAGCGTCAGCGACGTCACCTGCCCGTCGGTGCCCTCGAAGGCCACCGTGGACGCGAGGTACGTGCGCTCACCGCCCTCCTCGTGCGAGGACGAGACCTCGAAGACCACCGGGTCGGTCGGCCAGGGCTGGTTCGCCGGGCGCTCGGTCGGCGGCTGCTTGCCGATGGCGAGTGTGGTGACCGAGGCGGCTCCCTGGCGCAGTGCGGTCCCGAGGCAGTCCGATCCGGTGTCACCGCCACCGATCACGATCACGTGCTTGCCGGCGGCGTCGATCGGCTCGGCGACCACCTTGCCCGCGACCAGCGCGTTCGACTGGTGCAGGTAGTCCATCGCCGGGTGGATGCCGGACAGCTCGCGGCCGGGCAGCGCGAGCTCGCGCGGCACGGTGGAGCCGGTGGCGATCACCACGGCGTCGTAGCGGGCACGCAGCTGCGCCCAGGTGATGTCGGTTCCGATCGCCACGCCGGGACGGAACCGGGTGCCCTCGGCGGACATCTGCGCCAGACGGCGGTCGATGTGCCGCTTCTCCAGCTTGAAGTCCGGCACGCCGTAGCGCAGCAGGCCGCCGATCTCGTCGTCGCGCTCGTAGACCGCGACGGTGTGCCCGGCCCGGGTCAGCTGCTGGGCGGCGGCCAGACCGGCGGGGCCGGAACCGACCACGGCGACGGTGTGCCCGGTCAGGCGCTGCGGCACCTGCGGGGTCACCAGCCCACGGTCGAAGGCCTCGTCGATGATCGTGACCTCGACGTTCTTGATCGTCACCGGGGGCTGGTTGATGCCCAGCACGCAGGCGGACTCGCAGGGGGCCGGGCAGATCCGACCGGTGAACTCCGGGAAGTTGTTGGTGGCGTGCAGCCGCTCGATGGCCTCCGCCCACTGCCCGCGCCAGACCAGGTCGTTCCACTCCGGGATCAGGTTCCCGAGCGGACAGCCGTTGTGGCAGAACGGCACACCGCAGTCCATGCAGCGACCGGCCTGCTGGTGGATCAGGGTCGCCGACTGCTTGTCCTCGGCGACGGACAGGTGCTCGTGCACCTCGCGCCAGTCCATCAGCCGCAGTTCGACCGGGCGGTTCGGGGGCAGCTCGCGCTCCCGGACCTTCAGGAACCCACGGGGGTCAGCCACGTGCCACCTCCAGAATGCTCTCCCACACGCCGGGGGCGCTGGTGTCGAGTCCATCGGCCTGTGCCTGGGCGAGCGCCTCCCGGACCCGGGAGTACTCGACCGGCTGCACCCGGGTGAACCGGGCGCGGACCTCGTCGGACAGGGTGTCGCCGTCGAGCAGCTCGGCGGCGATCTGCGAGCCGGTCAGCTCACGGTGACGGCGGATCAGGTCGGTGACCAGCGCGGCGTCCTCGTCGGTGAGCGCGGTGAGGGCCAACTCCCCCGCAGCCATCGACTGCACGTTCACCCGCTCCGGCTTGAGGTCCAGCACGTAGGCCGACCCGCCGGACATGCCCGCGGCGAAGTTCCGCCCGGTGCGGCCGAGCACCAGCACGGTGCCGCCGGTCATGTACTCGCAGCCGTGGTCGCCCACGCCCTCGGTGACCAGGGTCGCACCGGAGTTGCGCACCCCGAAGCGCTCACCGGTCAGGCCGCTGGCGAACAGCTCCCCGGAGGTCGCGCCGTAGCCGATCACGTTGCCGGCGATCACGTTGTGTGACCCGGCCAGCGCGGCCGACCGGTGCGGGCGGACCACGATCCGGCCGCCGGACAGGCCCTTGCCGACGTAGTCGTTGGCGTCGCCCTCCAGGGTCAGGGTGATGCCGCTCGGCAGGAACGCGCCGAACGACTGCCCGGCCGAGCCGGTGAGCCGCACGTCGATGGTGCCGTCCGGCAGGCCCTCGCCGCCGTAGCGCTTGGTGACCTCGTGGCCGAGCATGGTGCCGACCGTCCGGTTCACGTTGCGCACCGGGAGCTCGATGGTCACCGGCCGGGCGTCCTCCAGGGCCGGTCCGGCCAGGGCGATGAACTGGTTGTCCAGCGCCCGGTCGAGGCCGTGGTCCTGGTCCTGCACGTGGTGCAGGGCCGAGCCGGGCAGCACCTCGGGCACCGCGAGCACCGGCGACAGGTCCAGTCCCTGTGCCTTCCAGTGGTCGACGGCCTGGCGGGTGTCCAGCAGCTCGACGTGCCCGACCGCCTCCTCGAGGCTGCGGAAGCCCAGCTCGGCCAGGATCTCGCGCACCTCCTGGGCGATGAACTCGAAGAAGGTGACCACGAACTCGGCCTTGCCGGTGAACCGGGCGCGCAGCTCCGGGTTCTGGGTGGCGACGCCGACCGGGCAGGTGTCCTGGTGGCAGACCCGCATCATGATGCAGCCGGAGACCACCAGCGGGGCGGTGGCGAAGCCGAACTCCTCGGCCCCGAGCAGCGCACCGATGATCACGTCCCGACCGGTCTTGAGCTGACCGTCCACCTGGACGACCACCCGGTCACGCAGGTCGTTCAGCACCAGGGTCTGCTGGGTCTCGGCCAGGCCGATCTCCCAGGGGGTCCCGGCGTGCTTGAGCGAGGTCAGCGGGCTGGCACCGGTGCCGCCGTCGTGGCCGGAGATCAGTACGACGTCCGAGTGCGCCTTGGCGACACCCGCGGCGATGGTGCCGACGCCGAACTCCGAGACCAGCTTGGTGTGGATCCGGGCCGACGGGTTGGCGTTCTTCGCGTCGTGGATCAGCTGGGCCAGATCCTCGATCGAGTAGATGTCGTGGTGCGGCGGCGGGGAGATCAGGCCGACGCCGGGGGTCGAGTGCCGGGTCTTGGCGACCCAGGGGTAGACCTTCGGGCCGGGCAGCTGACCGCCCTCACCGGGCTTGGCGCCCTGGGCGAGCTTGATCTGGATGTCGTCGGCGAAGGTCAGGTACTCGCTGGTCACCCCGAACCGACCGGAGGCGATCTGCTTGATCGCGGAGCGGCGCTCCGGGTCATGCAGCCGCTCCGGGTCCTCGCCGCCCTCACCGGTGTTCGACTTGGCGCCGAGCCGGTTCATCGCGATGGCCAGGGTCTCGTGCGCCTCCTGGCTGATCGACCCGTAGGACATCGCGCCGGTGGAGAACCGCTTGACGATCTCGCTGATCGGCTCGACCTCCTCCACCGGGATCGGGGTGCGCGCACCCTCGCGGAAAGTCAGCAGGCCGCGCAGGGTCATCAGCCGCTCGGACTGCTCGTTGACCCGGTGGGTGTACTGCCGGAAGACGTCCATCTGCCGGGTACGGGTGGAGTGCTGCAACCGGAAGACGGTCTCCGGGTCGAACAGGTGGTCCTCCCCGTCCCGGCGCCACTGGTACTCGCCACCGGTGGCCAGGCGGCGGTGCGGCTGACGGTTGCCGGAGGCCGGGTAGGCGTCGGCGTGCCGCGCGGCGACCTCGGCGGCGATCACGTCCAGGCCGATGCCGCCCAGACGGCTGGTGGTGCCGGTGAAGTACCGGTCGACCAGCGCGTGGGACAGCCCGATGGCCTCGAAGACCTGGGCGCCGCGGTAGGAGGCGATGGTGGAGATGCCCATCTTGGACATCACCTTGAGCACGCCCTTGCCGAGGGCCTTGATCAGGTTGGCGACCGCCTTCTCCGGCTCGACGTCACCGAGGAAGCCCGACCGTGCCAGGTCCTCGACGGTCTCCATCGCCAGGTAGGGGTTCACCGCGGCGGCGCCGTAGCCGATCAGCAGCGCGACGTGGTGCACCTCGCGCACATCGCCGGCCTCGACCACCAGCGACACCTGGGTGCGGGTGTGCCGCCGCAGCAGGTGGTGGTGCACGGCCGACAGCAGCAGCAGCGACGGGATCGGCGCCCGGTCGGCGTCACCCTCGCGGTCGGAGAGCACGATGAAGCTCACGCCGTCGGAGACCGCACGGTCCACCTCGGCGAAGATCTCCTCCAGCCGGTGCTCCAGAGCGGCGCCGCCGCCGGAGACCGGGTAGAGGCCGCGGACGATGGTGCTGCGGAAGATGCCCGCCATCGCCGGGTCCTTGTGCACCTTGACGATCTTGGCCAGGCCGTCGTTGTCCAGGACCGGGAACGGCAGCACCAGCTTGCGGGCGTGCTGCGGGCCGTCCTCCAGCAGGTTCGGCTCCGGGCCGATCGCACCGCCGATGCTGGTGACCAGCTCCTCGCGGATCGCGTCCAGCGGCGGGTTGGTGACCTGGGCGAACATCTGGGTGAAGTAGTCGAAGAGCAGCCGCGGCCGGCTGGACAGCACCGCGACCGGGGTGTCCGACCCCATCGCACCCAGCGGCTCGGCACCGGTGGCGCCCAGCGGGGTCAGGATGATCTTGAGCTCTTCCTCGGTGTAGCCGAAGGCGCGCTGACGACGGCGCACGCTGGCGGTCGAGTGCGCGATGTGCTCCCGCTCCGGCAGCTGGTCCAGGTAGACCGAGTTCTCCGCCACCCACTGCGCGTAGGGCTTCTGCGCGGCGAGCTGGGCCTTGACCTCGTCGTCCTCGACGATCCGGCCCTTGCGGGTGTCGACCAGGAACATCTTGCCCGGCTCCAGGCGGCCCTTGCGGACCACGCTGGCCGGGTCCAGGTCGAGCACGCCCGCCTCGGAGGCCATCACGACCAGGCCGTCCTCGGTCACCCAGAACCGGCCCGGGCGCAGACCGTTGCGGTCCTGCACCGAACCGATCAGGGTGCCGTCGGTGAACGTGATCGCCGCCGGGCCGTCCCAGGGCTCCATCAGGGTGGCGTGGTACTCGTAGAACGCGCGGCGGGCGGGATCCATCTGGGCGTGGTTCTCCCACGCCTCCGGGATCATCATCATCACCGCGTGCGGCAGGCTGCGGCCGGACAGGTGCAGCAGCTCCAGCACCTCGTCGAAGGACGCGGAGTCCGACCCGCCGGGGGTACAGACCGGCAGCAGCGGCGACAGGTCGCCCAGTTCCTCGCTGCGCAGGGTGCCCTCGCGGGCGGCGACCCAGTTCCGGTTGCCCTTGACCGTGTTGATCTCGCCGTTGTGCGCGATCAGGCGCAGCGGCTGGGCGAGCGGCCAGGACGGGAAGGTGTTGGTGGAGAAGCGCGAGTGCACCAGCGCGATCTCGCTCGCGTACCGGGGGTCGGACAGGTCCGTGAAGAACGGCTCCAGCTGCCCGGTGGTCAACATCCCCTTGTACGCGAGGGTCCGCGCCGACAGCGAGGCGAAGTACAGCCCCAGCTCCCGCTCGGAACGCTTGCGCAGCCGGAACGCCCGCCGGTCCAGGTCGACCCCGGCCAGCTCCCGCGAGGGATCGGCGACCACGAGCTGGCGGAAGAACGGCATCGAGGCGCGCGCGCTGGGGCCGACCAGGTCGGCGGTCACCTGTACGTCGCGCCAGGCCAGGACGTCCAGCTTCTCCTCGGCGGCGAGGGCCTCGACGGCACGCTCGGTGGCGATCCGCTCGGCCTCGTCCATCGGCAGGAAGGCCATCCCGATCGCGTAGTGACCGGCCGGTGGGAGGTCGGCGTCGACCACGTCGCGCAGGAACGCGTCCGGGATCTGGGTCAGGATGCCGGCACCGTCGCCGCTGTTCTCCTCGGCACCGACCGCACCGCGGTGGTCCAGGTTGAGCAGCGCGGTCAGACCGGCGTCGACGATGTCACGCCCGGGGGTGCCGCGCAGCGTCGCCACGAAGGCGAAACCGCAGGCGTCGTGCTCGGCCGCGGGGTCGTAGAGACCCTGCGACTGCGGGGCGTCGATCGATGACGCGGGCATCTGCACCGTCCTCACGGCCCGGGGGCGGGCCACGTCGAGACCTGTGGGGGGTGGGACGTCGTCGGCCCGGGGTGGGGAGACGATACACGCCCGAAACGCGGGTGTTTCACACCGTCTCAGATGCGGCGGCTACTGCTCAGCCGCGGGTGTGCTGGCGGGGGCCGTCGCGTCGGGCGCCGGGGACTCGGGATCAGGTGCGGCCGAGTCGGCGGAGCGGGTTCCGGTCTCGCGTCCGGGATGACGACGTCCGACCACGACGAACGCTACCAGCGCCCCCATACCGACGATGATCGACATCCAGACGTTGACCCGCAGTCCGGCGATGGTGTGCGCCGGGTCGATCCGGACCAGTTCGATCCAGAGCCGACCGGTGGTGTAGACGACCACGTACAGCCAGAACACCCGGCCGTGGCCGAGCCGGAAGCGGCGGTCGAGCCAGATCAGCAGCGCCGCACCGGCCAGGTTCCACAGCAGCTCGTACAGGAACGTCGGGTGGAACAGCGTGCCCGGGGCATACCCGGCGGGCAGGTGCGCGGCGTCGATCTCCAGCCCCCAGGGCAGGGTGGTCGGGCCGCCGAACAGCTCCTGGTTGAACCAGTTGCCCAGTCGGCCGACGGCCTGCGCGATCAGCAGGCCGGGGGCGAGCGCGTCGGCGAACACCGGGAAGCTGACCTTCATCCGGCGGCAGCCGATGTACGCGCCGACCGCGCCGAGGGCGACCGCGCCCCAGATGCCGAGGCCGCCCTCCCAGATCGCGAACGCCTTCCAGGGGTCACCCCCCGCGCCGAAGTACTGGTCCGGGCTGGTGATCACGTGGTAGATCCGGCCGCCGACGATGCCGAAGGGCACCGCCCAGAACACGATCTCCAGCACCTCGTCCGGGTCGCCGCCGCGTTCCTTCCAGCGCCGCTGGGTGAGCAGGACCGCGACCACGATCCCGACCAGGATCGACAGCGCGTACGCGCGCAGCGGGAGCGGTCCGAGGTGCCAGACCGCCTGGGAAGGACTCGGGATGGAGAGGATCACCCGAGGACTGTAAACGCTGCGCGGTCCGACCTCGGTGGCGGTCCGACGGCGATCAGGTCACAGTCGTGCGTCGGCCACCCCGGCGGCCAGCGCCGCCGCCACCCGGCCCAGCTCGTCCAGTCCGCTGTCCAGTGCGCGCACGAAGGCGCTGCCCACGATCACACCGTCCGCGTAGCGGGCGATGTCGGCCGCCTGCTCCGGTCGGGACACACCCAGTCCGACGCAGACCCGCGCGGCGCCGGCGGCACGGGTGGCGTCGACCAACCGGCCCGCCTGTGCGCCCACGCTGGTCCGCTCTCCCGTCACGCCCATGGTCGAGGCGGCATAGACGAAGCCCTCCGAGGCGGCGACCGTCATCGCCAGCCGCTCCGGGGTGGAGGACGGCGCGACCAGGAACACCCGGTCCAGCTCGTGTGCGGTGGAGGCGGCGATCCAGTCGGCGCCCTCGTCCGGGATCAGGTCCGGGGTGATCAGCCCCGCACCACCCGCCTGCGCCAGGTCGCGCGCGAAGGCGTCGACGCCGTAGCGCAGCACCGGGTTCCAGTAGGTCATCACCAGGGTGGGCGCACCGGTCGCGGCGATCTGCTCCACCGCGCCGAAGACGTCCCGCACCCGGGTGCCCTGGGCCAGTGCCTGGTCCACGGCGTGCTGGATGGTCGGGCCGTCCATCACCGGGTCCGAGTAGGGCAGGCCGAGCTCGATGATGTCCACGCCGTTGTCGACCAGGGTCCGGGCGGCGGCGACCGATCCGGCCAGGTCCGGGTAGCCCAGCGGCAGGTAGCCGACCAGTGCGGCACGGCCCTCCTGCGTGAGCCGGTCCAGGGTGGCGCCGGTCCGGTTCCGGGTGGTCACGTCCTGGGGCGTCGTCACAGCTGCTCTCCCTCGTCGGCGTCGACCACGTGCTTGTCCTCGACCAGACCGAACCAGGCGGCGGCGGTCGCCACGTCCTTGTCACCACGGCCGGACAGGTTCACCAGGATCACCGGCTCCTGCCCGTCCTCGCGCCACGAGGCGACCTCGGCGCCGAGCTTGATCGCCCCGGCCAGGGCGTGCGAGGACTCGATCGCCGGGATGATCCCCTCGGTGTGGCAGAGGATCCGGAACGCCTCCATCGCCTCGTCGTCGGTGACCGGCAGGTAGGTGGCGCGACCGGTGTCGTGCAGCCAGGCGTGCTCGGGCCCGACACTCGGGTAGTCCAGCCCGGCCGAGACCGAGTGGCTGGGCAGGGTCTGTCCGTCCTCGTCCTGCAACAGGTACGAGCGGGTGCCCTGCAGCACGCCCGGGGCGCCGCCGCTGAACCGCGCCGCGTGCCGGCCGGAGGAGATGCCCGCACCGCCGGCCTCGAAGCCGAACAGCCGCACCGAGGGCTCGTCCAGGAACGCGTTGAACAGGCCGATCGCGTTCGACCCACCGCCGACGCAGGCCACGGCGGCGTCCGGCAGTCGACCGATCTCCGCCGACAGCTGCGCGCGCGCCTCCTCGCCGATGATCGAGTGCAGGTCGCGGACCATGCTCGGGAACGGGTGCGGGCCGGTGGCGGTGCCCAGCAGGTAGTGCGTGGTGGCGACGTTGGCGACCCAGTCGCGCAGCGCCTCGTTGATCGCGTCCTTGAGGGTCCGGGTGCCGATCTCGACCGGGATCACCTCGGCGCCGAGCAGCCGCATCCGGGCCACGTTCAGTGACTGGCGCTCGGCGTCGACGGCGCCCATGTAGACGGTGCACTCCAGGCCGAGCAGGGCGGCGGCGGTGGCCGTGGCGACGCCGTGCTGACCGGCACCGGTCTCCGCGATCACCCGGGTCTTGCCCATCCGCTTCACCAGCAGGGCCTGGCCGAGCACGTTGTTGATCTTGTGCGAGCCGGTGTGGTTCAGGTCCTCGCGCTTGAGGAACACCCGGACACCCGCGCCGACGTGGGCGGCGAAGCGCGGCACCTCGGTCAGCGGGCTGGGCCGACCGGTGTAGGTGCGGTGCAGGCGGTTCAGCTCGTCACCGAAGGCCGGGTCGGCCTTGGCCTTGGCGAAGGCGTCCGCGAGCTCGTCCAGCGCCGCGACCAGCGCCTCCGGCACGAACCGCCCGCCGAACTCGCCGAAGTACGGACCCTCGTGCTGCGCCAGCGGGCCGGTGGCCGGGGTGCGGGTGGTGCCGGGGCGGCCGGATGCTGCGTCGGACACGGTATTCCTCGGGTTTCTCTCGACCATTCCTACTGCCGGACGGCGCGGAGCGACGGGTGCGCACCCGCCGCGACCAGGTCCGCCACCGACTGGCGGGGCGCGTCGTCGGTGACCAGCGCCTCGCCGACCAGCACCGCGTCGGCACCGGCCCGGGCGTAGTCCATGACGTCGTGCGGGCCACGGACACCGGATTCGGCGACCCGGACCACATCGCTCGGGATGGACGGGGCGACCTTGGCGAAGGTGCCGCGGTCCACCTCCAGGGTCTTGAGGTCACGGGCGTTGACGCCGACCACACGGGCCCCGGCGTCGATCGCGCGCATCGCCTCCTCGGAGTCGTGCACCTCGACCAGGGCGGTCATGCCCAGGGAGTGCACCCGCTCCACCAGGGAGGTCAGCACCGTCTGCTCCAGCGCTGCCACGATCAGCAGCACCAGGTCGGCGCCGTGCGCCCGCGCCTCCCAGACCTGGTACGGCGTGACCACGAAGTCCTTGCGCAGCACCGGGATGTCCACCGCTGCACGCACGCTGTCCAGGTCGGCCAGGCTGCCGTTGAACCGGCGCTGCTCGGTGAGCACGGAGATGACGGACGCGCCGCCCTTCTCGTACTCGGCCGCCAGTGCCGCCGGGTCGGTGATGGTAGCCAGCGCGCCCTTGCTGGGGCTGGACCGCTTCACCTCCGCGATCACGGTCACCGCGTCGGCCAGCCGGAGGCGGGACACGCAGTCGACCGCGCCGCGGACGTGCGAGGCCCGCTCCTTCAGCTCGTCCAGCGAGGTCGCGGCCTGGCGCACGGCCAGATCCTCGCGGACCCCGGCCACGATGTCGTCGAGAACAGTTGCCATCGGACGTCTCCCCACTTCGGCGGCTCGGTCATCGTAGAGCCGCCCGGCGGGTGGTCGGACCACCCGCCCACCAGATGAGCTGCTCAGTGGTGGTGCGAGGGGGTGTGCTTGCCACCCTGGCCGAAGCCCGCGGCCCGCAGCACGATCCCGGCGACCACACCCGCGATCGCCGCACCCATCCCGACCCAGAACAACCAGACCAGGGAGAAGATCATCGCCAGGGCCGCCACCAGGAAACCGGCGACGACCACGTAGGTGACCGTCCAGGCCGCGACGGTGCGGCCGTGGTTGGTGGGCGGAGCCACCGGCGGGAGGCGCAGGGCCTCCATCCGCGGACCCTGTGCGGTGGCGGCGACGCCACCCCGGGGGTTCTCAGTACGCAGCGGCTGACCGGCCATCGTCTCCCAGCACCTTTCTGACGGAATGTCGCCACCCTAGCCGACGGTGACGGGCGAGGGCGCGCCCGAGGTGGTCAGACGCCGTTCCACCCGTCGATGAAACCCTGCGTGAAGGTGAAGATGAAGTACACCGCCGCCAGACCGAGCCCGATGTACCCGAGCACCAGACCCCAGGTCGCCATCGTGCCGTTGTTCGCCTGACCACGGCCGACCGCGCCCCGGGCCTGATGACCGGTGACGACCGCCCCGATCGCGGCCAGGAACGGGCACAGCGCCCAGAAGCCGACCACGCTGATGATGCCGAGCACCAGGGACCAGATGGCCAGGGAGTTCTTGGGGTAGGTCGCCACCGGCGGGTAGTACCCGCCGGCGGGGAAGCCGGACTGGGGGTACCCACCGGGCGGGGCGTACGCGCCGGGCGACGGGAACGCGCCCGGCTGCGGAGTCGCGGGCTGCTGCGAGTACGAGGCCTGGCTCTGGCCGTAGGGCGCCTGCGCGTACGGGTCCGGGGGCTGGCCGTACGGGGTCTGGGCCTGCGCGTACGGGTCCTGGGGCTGGCCGTACGGGGTCTGGGCCTGGCCGTACGGGGTCTGGGCCTGGCCGTACGGGTCCTGGGACTGGCCGTACGCCGGGCTGCCGAGCGGGGCCGCCGGGTACGGAGTCGTGCCACCGGACGCCGGTGCGTTCTCGGAGCCGGGAACCTGCTCACCACGGGCCCACTGGTCGTAGGGCGAGGGTGCGGCCTGGCCCGGCTCGTCGCTGGGACGGTGCGGGTCCTGCGGGTCAGGGGTGGACATGCTGCTCCTCGCGCTCGGCCGTGGGTCGCAGGACACCGTAGCGGCTGAACCGGCCCAGCAGGTCACCTGTCACCCGGGCGGCGCCAACCACCCCGCCCAGGCGGGCACGTTCCGCGCCAGCCCGTAGCCGAGCAACAGCACCAGGGCGACCACCAGCCAGCGGTCCGGCACCCGGAACCCGAGCGGCCGGCCCTGCCAACGTCGGAGCGCCCACCAGCCCCACAGTCCGACCAGCACCGGCACCAGCAGCACCCAGAGCGGGTTCATCGCCCAGGCCCCGGCCAGATCGCCGACCAGCAGGTCGTGCGTGGCGCGCAGACCACCGCAGGCCGGGCAGTACCAGCCGGTGAGGCCGTAGAGCGGGCAGACGCCCCAGGAGCCGGAGGCGTGCGGGTCGCGCAGCACCAGCGCGAGACCGGCGGCACCGATGACGGCACCCGTGATCAGCGGGGCACGGGCGGCACGCAGCCGGGCGACGGCTCCGGTGGGAGCCGTCGCCCGGGACCGCGCGTCGACCGTGGGGGTCAGTTGTTCGTCCCCAGGATGCCGGCCAGGCCACCGGTGATGCCGAGGATGACGACGATGATCAGCCAGGCCACGGAGATCCAGCCGAGCACGATGCCGGCGGTCGCCATGCCACCGTTGTTCGCCTCACCGCGGGCGACGGCCTTCTTGCTGTTGTTGCCGAGGATGATCGCCGGGATACCGGCGATACCGCAGACCAGCAGGCCGACGATGCCGAGGACCAGCGACCAGACGGCCAGGTTGTTCTTCGGGAAGCCGTACATCGGGGTCTGCGGGCCGCCCTGGCCACCCGGGTAGGACGGGTAGCCGCCGGCCGGGTCCTGGGGCGCACCGTACTGGCCGTACGACGGGGTCTGGCCGTACTGCGGGGTGGAGTCGCCGGTGCTGCCGTCACCGGGCTGGTACGGGTCCTGCGGCTGGTTCGGGGTGGACATCACGTCTCCTCGCGGGGAAGGTTGCGGTCACTGCACCGCAATCGCGGCACAGGCTATCCAGCCAGGCTGCTCGCCGCACAGTGGCGTCTCAGGTCAGGTCGGGTCGTCGCCCCGGCCCAGTGCGTCCCAGGTGGCCCGCTCGTCGTCCTCGGGCGGCTCGCTCCGGCGGGTGACCGGCTGCTGATCGGCCCGCTCGTGCCGCGACGACGGCGCTGCCCAGTGCGCCGACGCCCGCAGCAGCAGGATCGCGGCGATCACGACCAGCACGCCGAGTCCGACCGCGGCCCAGGGCCACGGCGCGAGGGTCACGTCGCCGTCGAGCACCCCGACCCCGGTGAGGTCGGCTGCCCGCTGCTGCGCCCGGTCCACCGCCCCCGCGCGCGCACCCAGGGCCCCGACCACCACCAGCGCGCCGGCGGCCGCGACCACCACGCAGACCACCCAGCGTCCGATCCGGCCGACCAGGCCGAGCGCGATCGCCGCGGCGGCCAGCACCAGCGACGCGCCGATCACGCCGGGGGCGGCGGCCGCACCGGTCACCCGGACGTCGACCGTGCCGATCACGGGCCCGGTGGCGGTGGCGGTGACCCAGGCGGGCAGCGTCACGGCGCCGCACAGCCCGGCGAGCACCAGGAGCAGCAGGACCCAGGGGCCGCGGCGGGTGGGGTTCATCGCACCGGCCGCAGCTGCGCGGCGATCTGCACCGCCCGGACGGCGGCGGCCGCCTTGTTCCGCGACTCCTCGTACTCCAGCTCCGGCACCGAGTCCGCGACCACCCCGGCCCCCGCCTGCACGCTGGCCCGGCCGTTGCGGATCAGCGCGGTGCGGATCGCGATCGCCATGTCCATGTTCCCGGCGAAGTCGAAGTACCCGACGGTGCCGCCGTAGATGCCGCGACGTGCGGGTTCGATCTCGTCGATCAGGGCGATCGCGCGCGGCTTCGGTGCACCGGACAGGGTCCCGGCCGGGAAGGTGGCCGTGAGCGCTTGCAGCGCGGTCGCCTGCGGACGCAGCTCGCCGGTGACCGTGGAGCAGATGTGCATGATGTGGCTGTAGCGGTGCACCTGCATGAACTCGCTGACCTCGACGGTCGCCGGGACGCAGACCTTGACCAGGTCGTTGCGGGCCAGGTCGACCAGCATCAGGTGCTCGGCGCGTTCCTTGGGGTCGACCATCAGGTCGTCGTGCAGGCGGCGGTCCTCCTCCGGGGTCGCCCCGCGCGGGCGCGATCCGGCGATCGGGAAGGTGGTGGCCTTCCGCTCGGCCACCTTCACCAGGGTCTCCGGGCTGGAGCCGACCACCGCGAAGTCACCGCCGTGCGCGTCCTGCAACTGGAGGTAGTACATGTACGCGCTCGGGTTGATCGTGCGCAGCACCCGGTAGACGTCCAGCGGGTCGGCCGGGCAGTCGAGGTCGAGGCGCTGGGAGAGCACGACCTGGAACACCTCGCCGTCCCGGATCGCCACCTGACCGGCACGCACCGCGTCCTGGTACTCCGCCCGCTCCGAACGGAACTCCAGCTCCGGGGCCGGGGCATCCGGCACCAGCGCCGACACCGCCGGAGCGGCACCGGTCAGCAGCTGCTGCTGCATCGCGTCCAGCCGGGTCACCGCGTCCGCGTGCGCCTCGTCCACCCGCTCGTCGGTGCCGTCGAAGTTGATCGCGTTGGCGACCAGCCACACCGAGCCGTCCCGGTGATCGGTGACCGCCAGATCACTGGCCAGGCAGAGCGACAGCTCCGGGACGTCCAGCTCCTCGGGTGCGGCCGCGGGCAGGGTCGGCTCCCAGTGCCGGACGATGTCCCAGCCCAGCGCGCCGACCAGGCCGCCGGTCAGCGGTGGCAGGCCGGCGATCTCCGGGGTGCGCAGCACCTCCAGGGTGCCACCGAGCACGTCGAGCACGTCACCCTCGGTGGGCACCCCGGCCGGGACGTCGCCGAGCCAGGCCGCCCGGCCGTCACGGACGGTGAGGGTGGCCCGGGAGCGCACACCGACGAACGACCAGTGCGACCAGGTGCCGTCCTGCTCGGCGGATTCCAGGATGAAGGTGCCGGGTCGTCCCTGGGCGAGGGTGCGGTACAGGCCGACCGGCGTGGTGTCGTCGGCCAGCAGGCGGCGCACGACCGGGATCACCCGCCGCTCGGTGGCCAGCTCGCGGAACTCGTCCAGTGCGGGCCAGGTCTGACCCCAGGGCACCTGGACCGGACCGGCGGCGTCGACGCCGCTCATGCCCGCTCCCCCACGACAGCGCCCAGGTCGCCGCCCGCCTCGAAGCAGGTGCGCGTCCCGGTGTGGCAGGCGGCGCCGACCTGGTCGACCCGGACCAGCAGCGCGTCACCGTCGCAGTCCAGCGCGACCGACCGCACGTACTGCGCGTGACCCGAGGTGTCCCCCTTGCGCCAGTACTCCCGCCGCGACCGGCTCCAGAACACCACGCGGCCCCCGGTGAGGGTGCGGCGCAGCGCCTCGTCGTCCATCCAGCCGAGCATGAGCACCTCGCCGGTGTCGTGCTGCTGGATGACGGCGGCGACCAGTCCGGCGTCGTCGCGCTTGAGTCGGGCAGCGATGGTGGGGTCCAACGTCTCAGTCACAGCAGTGATCCTGTCATGGGCGGTCAGCGGGTCTGGGCGACCCAGGCGGCATGCATCGAGGCGTAGACGCCGTCGGCGGCGACCAGGGTGTCGTGCGGTCCGAACTCGACGACCCGGCCGGCGTCGACCACCACCACCAGGTCGGCGGCCTCGGCGGTGGACAGCCGGTGCGCGATCGTGATGGTGGAGCGACCGGAGGTGAGCGAGTCCAGGGCGCGGGCGATCCGCACCTCGGTGGCCGGGTCGACCGCCGAGGTGGCCTCGTCCAGCACCAGCAGGTCGGCGTCGGCGAGGTAGGCGCGGGCCAGGGCGACCAACTGCCGCTCCCCCGCCGACAACGACTCGCCGCGCTGCCCCACCGAGGTGTGCAGCCCGGCGGGCAGCTCGCGCACCCAGTCGCGCAGGCCGAGCTCGTCCAGGGCGGCGAGCAGGGTGGCGTCGTCCGGCGCCGCGCCGTCCCGCAGCCCGTAGGCGAGGTTCTCGGCCAGCGTGGCGTCGAAGAGGAAGCCCTCCTGCGGCACCATCACCACCCGGCGACGCAGGTCGGTGGCCCGGATCTCGCGCAGGTCCACCCCGTCCAGCCGCACCGCGCCGTCCACCGGGTCCATCAGCCGGGTGACCAGCTTGGCGATGGTGGTCTTGCCGGACCCGGTGGCACCCACCACCGCGACCGAGCGACCGGCGGGCAGCGCGAGATCGACCTCGTGCAGCACGGTCGGACCACCCGGGTAGGCGAACCGCACCCCGTCCAGGCGCACCTCGGCCGGACCACGCGGCGAGGGGACCCCGGCCGGACCCGGGTCGGGGACCTGCACCGGGGTGTCGATGATGCCGAGCACCCGGCGCCACCCGGCGACCGCGTTCTGCAGCTCGTTCAGCACCTCGGTGGCCTGCTGCACCGGGCCGGTGAACAGCTGCACCAGGAACAGGAAGGCGAGCAGCTTGCCCACGGTCAGCGATCCGCCGATCCCGAGGTAGCTGCCGACCACGACCACGATCGCCAGCACCAGGTTCGCGACCAGCACGCCGGAGGAGAACACCAGCGACACGGTGTTCTGCGCCCGCACCTGGGCGTTCCGGGTGTCGTCGACCCGGGAGTCGATCGTGCGCTGGGTCCGGCGCTGCACGCCGTAGGCGCGGATCGTCTCGGCGCCCACCACGGACTCGGAGACGGCGCCGAGCATGGCGCCGACCCGCTCACGCACCCGGGTGTACGCGGCGTTCACCTTCTTCTGCAGCGGGTGCAGGGCGACGGCCAGCGGCAGGAAGCAGAGCCAGACCAGTAGCGCCAGCTGCCAGGAGTAGATCGCCATCAGCACGGTGGCCACGAAGACCTGCAGGACCGAGACCACCAGCATGATCCCGCCCCACTGCACGAACAGGGAGATGGTGTCGACGTCGCTGGTCACCCGGGACACCAACGAGCCACGGCGCTCGGTGTTCTGGGTCAGCACCGACAGGTCGTGCACATGGCGGAACGCCCGCACCCGCAGGGCGGCGAGTCCGGCCTCGGATGCCTTGAACAGCCGGATGTTCACCGCGGCGGAGCACACCCCGCCGATCACCAGCGCCACCGCCGCACCGGCGACCAGCACCAGCACCCGCTGGACGTCCGGTCCGCCGTCGGCGAGCACACCGGAGTCGATGGTCTGCTGCACCGCGATCGGCACGACGACCTTGCCGCCCGCCGCGATCACCGCGAGCAGGAAGGTGATCCCGATCCCCTGCACCAGCTGTGGCGACACCTGCACCCCGCGCCGCAGGGTGCCGAGCACCCCCAGCTGCTCGGTGTCGCCCAGGGCGCGCTGCCCCTCGGTCGCGCTCATCGCTCGTCCCCCGCCATCGCCTCGTCGTCCAGCGCGTCCGCCCGGGCCTCGGCCCGTCGCTCCGACTCCTGTTCATAGGCGGTCGCGAGCGCCCGGTACCCGGGGTCGCGCTCCAGCAGTTCACCGTGGGTGCCGTGATCGACCACCCGGCCGTTCTCCAGGTGCAGCACCTCGTCGGCGAGGGCCACCGAGCTCATCCGGTACGCGACCAGCAGCACCGTCGGCCCGGCACCGCCGGTGTGCGACCGCAGGCCGGTGAGGATGTCCCGCTCCACCCGCGGATCGACCGCGCTGGTCGCGTCGTCCAGGATCAACAGCCGGGGTCGTCGCACCAGTGCGCGGGCGATCGCCAGGCGCTGACGCTGCCCGCCGGACAGGTTGGACCCGCGCTCGCCCAGCGGCGCGTCGAGCCCGCCGGGCAGGTCGCGCACCACGCCGTCCACCCGGGCCAGCCGGAGCGCGTCCCACACCTCGTCGTCGGTCGGCGCCCCGGCGTCGCCCGGATCGGCCAGCGTGACGTTGCCGCGCACGGTGTCCTCGAAGACGAAGGTCTGCTGCCCGACCAGCACCACCTGGGCGGTCAGGTCGTCCGCCGCCAGGTCGCGCACGTCGATGCCGTCGACCTCGATCCGGCCGGTGGTCGGGTCGGAGAGCCGGGGCACCAACGACACCAACGTCGTCTTCCCCGCGCCGGTGGAGCCGACCACCGCGACCACCCGGCCGGGGGCCACGTCGACGTGCACGTCCCGCAGGATCGCCACCGGACCGGCGGGTCCGGGCACCTCGACCCCGACGCCGGACATCCGCAGCGCGGCGCCCTCCCCGGTCCGGGTCAGCGGCGTGGAGCCGGGCCGCATCTGGCCCTCGGCGTCGACCACCCGGGCCAGCCGCTCCTGCCCGACCAGGGCGCGCGGGATGTCACCGAGCACCCAGCCGAAGGCCCGCACCGGCACCGCCATCAGGGTCAGCAGGTAGGCGGCGGAGACGATGTCACCGGTGTTCACCGCACCGGTGGTCGCCCGCCACACGCCGACCACCAGGACGAGCAGCGAACCCAGGCTGGGCAGCATGTCGATCACCGGGTCGAAGTACGCCCGGACCACGCCCACCCGGACGTTCGCCGCGCGCAGCTGGTCGGCGCGGCCGGCGAACTGCCGCTCCTCGCGGTCCTCGGTGCCCAGCGCCTTGACCAGCAGCGCCGCCTCGAAGGACTCGTGCGCGTTGTCGGCGACCTCGGCGCGCAGCTCCTGCGCCCGGGTCACCGCCGGCGACATCTTGCGCTGGAAGAACACGTTCGCCAGCACGGCCAGCGGCAGCACGATCAGCGCCGCCAACGCCAGGTACGGGTCGGTGGTGAACAGCGCCACCGCGGCGACGCCGATCATCACCACGACACCGAGGGCGAAGGGCAGCGGGTTGAACACGTTCGTCGCGGCCTCCACATCGGAGGAGGCGTTGGACAGCAGCTGCCCGGTCGGGTGCCGCCGGTGCCAGGACATCGGCAGGGCGAGGTACTGCCGGGTCACACCGCGCCGCCACATCGCCTGCTGGTCCGAGACGCCGATCCCGGCGAACACCCGGCGCCCGGCCACCGACAGTGCCAACGACAGGGCGACCAGCGCCAGAGCACCCCCGGCGAGCCAGATCCGGCCGCGCGCCTCGGCGTCTCCGGCCAGTGCGGGGACCACGACGGTGTCCGTCGCCCAGCCCAGCACCCGGCTGACCGCCACGGTGAAGGCGCCGAAGGCGGCCGAAGTGCCGATCGCCAGCACGTAGGTGCCCGGCTGGGAGGCGATGCCGCGACCGAGCAGTAGGGCGGAACGTCGGGTCACCGATCCGGTCAGGGTGGCGGGACGACGCGGGGTGGAGCGGGGTGGCACGACAGGCCTTCCTGGTCGGCGAACGAGCTGCTCAGGATCTTCTCATGGGGTACAGACAGGCCGAGGGGCCGGCCACCCGCAGGTGACCGGCCCCTCGGACCGTGATGCGTACCGGAATCAGTTACCGGTCAGCTTCTCCCGCAGAGCAGCCAGCGCCTCGTCCGAGGCGAGGGTGCCGGTGGCCTCCTGGGCCGGAGCCGAGGAGTAGGAGCTGCTGCTGGAGGACGGGGTCGAGGAGGACGAGCTCGACGAGGAGCCTGCCACCTCACCCGCGGCGGCCTCGGCGTCAGCCTTGGTCGCGTCCAGCACCTGCTTGCGGTGCGCCTCCCACCGGGCGTGCGCCTCGGCGTACTGGCCCTCCCAGGCCTCACGCTGAGCGTCGAAGCCCTCGAGCCACTCGTTGGTGGTCGGGTCGAAGCCCTCGGGGTACTTGTAGTTCCCCTCCTCGTCGTACTCCGCCGCCATGCCGTACAGGGCCGGGTCGAAGTCCTCGGAGGTCGGGTCGAAGCCCTCGTTCGCCTGCTTCAGCGACAGCGAGATCCGACGGCGGTCCAGGTCGATGTCGATGACCTTGACGAAGACGTCGTCGCCGACCTGCACGACCTGCTCCGGGACCTCCACGTGGCGGACGGCCAGCTCGGAGATGTGCACCAGACCCTCGATGCCGTCCTCGACGCGCACGAACGCACCGAACGGAACGAGCTTGGTGACCTTACCCGGGACGACCTGGCCGATGGCGTGGGTCCGGGCGAAGGCCTGCCACGGGTCCTCCTGGGTCGCCTTCAGCGACAGCGAGACCCGCTCGCGGTCGAAGTCGACGTCCAGGACCTCGACCGTGACCTCCTGGCCGACCTCGACGACCTCGGACGGGTGGTCGATGTGCTTCCAGGACAGCTCGGAGACGTGCACCAGACCGTCGACGCCACCCAGGTCCACGAAGGCACCGAAGTTGACGATGGAGGACACGACACCGGGACGGACCTGGCCCTTCTGCAGGGTCTGCAGGAAGGTGGAGCGGACCTCGGACTGGGTCTGCTCAAGCCAGGCACGGCGGGACAGGACCACGTTGTTGCGGTTCTTGTCCAGCTCGATGATCTTGGCCTCGATCTCCTTGCCGACGTACGGCGCGAGGTCGCGGACACGACGCATCTCCACCAGCGAGGCGGGCAGGAAGCCGCGCAGGCCGATGTCGAGGATGAGGCCACCCTTGACGACCTCGATGACGGTGCCGGTGACGACGCCGTCCTCCTCCTTGATCTTCTCGATCGTGCCCCAGGCGCGCTCGTACTGTGCGCGCTTCTTGGACAGGATCAGACGACCTTCCTTGTCCTCCTTCTGGAGGACCAGGGCCTCGACCGCGTCGCCGACCTGGACGACCTCACCGGGGTCCACGTCGTGCTTGATCGAGAGTTCCCGGGACGGGATGACGCCCTCGGTCTTGTAGCCGATGTCCAGCAGGACCTCGTCGCGGTCGACCTTGACGATGGTGCCCTCGACGATGTCGCCATCGTTGAAGTACTTGATGGTCGCGTCGACAGCGGCGAGGAAGTCCTCGGCGGAACCGATGTCGTTGATCGCGACCTGGGGGGTGCCGGACTTGGCGGGGGTGGAGATGCTCATGTAGGGGTGGGCTCCGATGCGGACAGAGACGTTGTGCGGACAGGGATCGGGCCGCTCCGCCGGGTGGCGGTGGTCCGGGTTCGTACTGGATGGTGCTGGTGATCGCCGTCGCACGGATTGACCCGCGCGGGCACGCGACACCGCCGACCATCCTACCGACGGTTGTGACAGTGGGTCAAAGCCGACACTCAGGCCAGCGCGCGCGCCACGTCCAGCAGATCCCGCGGGACGTGCTTGACCTTGCCCGCGATCTCCGACAACGGCACCAGCGCGATGTCCTCGCCGTGCAGCGCGGTCATCACGTTGGTCTCGCCCCGGCTGATCGCGTCGATCGCGGCGACACCGAACCGGCTGCCCAGGATCCGGTCGGCCGGCACCGGCGAACCGCCGCGCTGCACGTGGCCCAGCACGGTCACCCGGGTGTCGAAGCCGGTGCGCTGCTCGATCTCCTGCTTGACCCGGTCGCCGATGGCGCCGGCGACGATCTCCCCGAACTTGCCCACCGGCGCGTCGTAGCTCATCGCGGTGCCCTCGGCCGGGATCGCGCCCTCCGCGACCACCACGATGGAGAAGTTCGCGTGCGCACGGTGCCGGTGCTTGAGGAACTTGACGACCTTCTCGATGTCGAAGGGCTCCTCCGGTGCCAGCACCAGCTCGGCGCCACCGGCGATGCCCGCGGTGACGGCGATCCACCCCGCGGAACGGCCCATCACCTCGACGATCATCACGCGGTTGTGCGACTCGGCGGTGGTGTGCACCCGGTCCAGCGCCTCGGTGGCGATCTCCACCGCGGTGTCGAAGCCGATCGAGCGGTCGGTGCCCCAGACGTCGTTGTCGATGGTCTTGGGGATCGCGACGATCTTGACCCCGGCCTCGGCGACCTTGGAGGCCGCGTGCAGGGTGCCGTCGCCGCCGATGCAGATCAGCGCCTCGATCCGCTCGGCCTCCAGGGTGGACATCACGGCGTCGATGCCGCCGTCCGCCGAGTGCGGGTGGAACCGCGCGGTGCCGAGCAGGGTGCCGCCGACCGGCAGCACGTTGCGGATGTGGCTGCGGGTGAGCGGGATGATGTCGCCGTCGACCACACCGCGCCATCCGTTGCGGAACCCGATGATCGAGTGGCCGTACTCCCCCTCCCCACGCTTCACCACGGCTCGGATCGCGGCGTTGAGGCCCGGGACGTCGCCGCCTCCGGTGAGCAGTCCGACTCGCACGCTGAAAGCTCCTTCATGGTCGGTGGGGGGATGGCCCGGGCTGCGGCGCGCGGGTGTGACCAGGCTATCCGGGTCCGGGGCCGCCACGATGAGTCGGAGGTCCCGCGGCGTGTTCGGCGTGGTCAAGGCCAGTGCGTCGAGGGCGCGCCGGGGTCTCACGGCCCCGGGGCGACGCAGCGAGGTCGTCTACCGTCGGGGCATGACTGCAGACCAGCCGGGTCCGATGGCCGACGCCGGGTACCGCGAGGTGGCCGATGCCGCGGCGACCGGGGCCGGGCGGCTGTGGTGGGACGCGAACGCCGCCGAGTACCTGGACGAGCACGGCGAGTTCCTGGGCGACGACGACTTCTGCTGGTGCCCGGAGGGACTGCGCGAGGTGGACGCCCGGCTGCTCGGCGACGTCCGCGGTCGACGGGTGCTGGAGGTCGGGTCGGGGGCGGCGCAGTGCGCACGCTGGCTGGCCGGTCAGGGCGCCGAGGTGGTGGCCACCGACGTGTCCGGGTCGATGATGGCGGCCGCCGCGCGGATCGGCGGCGGGTTCCCGCTGGTGCAGGCCGATGCCCGAGCACTGCCGTTCCCGGACGCCAGCTTCGACACGGTGTTCACCGCCTACGGCGCGATCCCGTTCGTGCCGGACGCGGAGCGGGTGCACGCCGAGGCGTTCCGGGTGCTGCGGTCCGGGGGTCGGTGGGTGTGCTCGGTGACGCACCCGATCCGGTGGGCGTTCCCGGACGACCCCTCCGAGCGCGGGCTGACCGCCGACCGGTCCTACTTCGACCGGCGACCGTACGTGGAGACCGACGCGGCCGGGCGGGTGCTGTACGCCGAGTACCACCGGACGCTCGGCGACCACATCGCGGAGCTGGTCGGCGCGGGCTTCGTGCTGGACCGCCTGGTGGAGCCGGAGTGGCCCGACGGGCACGACCGCACGTGGGGCGGCTGGAGCCGGCTCCGCGGCGAGCACATCCCCGGCACCGCGATCCTGGTGGCGCACAAGCCCTGACCCCGGCGCTCGCCCAGTGCTGGTCGAGTCACTCCCTCGGGAAACGCGCCGGCAGTCGGCGGAGCGGGGGGCCTGGCGGTCAGTGGCCCGCTTCGTGCCAGGAGTGCCCCTGTCCGACCGAGACGTCGAGCGGGACGTCCAGCGGGTAGGCGGAGGCCATCTGCTCGCGGAGCAGCGCCTCGACGGCGTCACGCTCGCCGGGGGCCACCTCCAGGACCAGCTCGTCGTGCACCTGGAGCAGCATCCGGCTCTTCAGCTGCTGGGCGACGAGTTCCCGCTGCACGCCGAGCATCGCCAGCTTGATGATGTCGGCCGCCGAGCCCTGGATCGGGGCGTTCAGGGCCATCCGCTCCGCGGACTCGCGTCGGATCCGGTTGTCGCTGGTCAGGTCGGGCAGGTAGCGGCGCCGGCCGAGGATCGTCGCGGTGTAGCCCACCCCGCGCGCCTCCTGGGCCACGGTGCCGAGGTAGTCGCGGACCCCGCCGAACCGGTGGAAGTAGTCCTCCATCAGCGCGGCCGCCTCGCCGACCGGGATCGTCAGCTGCTGGGACAGCCCGAAGGACGACAGCCCGTAGGCCAGGCCGTAGCTCATCGCCTTGATCTTCGACCGCTGCGCACTGGACACCTGGTCGGTCGGCACGTTGAACACCCGGGAGCCGACGTAGCTGTGCAGGTCCTCGCCGCCACGGAACGCCTCGATCAGGCCCTCGTCCCGGGACAGGTGGGCCATGATCCGCATCTCGATCTGCGAGTAGTCGGCGGTCAGCAGCGTCTCGTAGCCGTCGCCGACGACGAACGCCCGGCGGATCTGCCGTCCGGCCTCGGTGCGGATCGGGATGTTCTGCAGGTTCGGGTCGGTGGAGGACAGCCGGCCGGTGGCGGCGATGGTCTGCTGGAAGGTGGTGTGGATCCGGCCGTCCGGGGCGACCGACCGGAGCAGGCCCTCGACGGTCTGCCGGAGCTTGATCGCGTCCCGGTGGGCGAGCAGCGCGGCCAGGAACGAGTGCTGGGTCTTGGTGAACAGGTCCGCCAGCGCCGACGCGTCCGTGGTGTACCCGGTCTTGGTCTTCTTGGTCTTCGGCATGTCCAGCTGGTCGAAGAGCACCTCCTGCAGCTGCTTCGGCGAGCCGAGGTTCACCTCCCGACCGATCGCGGCGTACGCCTCCGCCGCCGCGCGCTGGACGGTGGCGTCGTACTGCTGCTCCAGCTCGGCCAGGTAGTCGGTGTCGACCGCGATGCCGATGTGCTCCATCCCGGCGAGCACGCCCTCCAGCGGCAGCTCGACATCGGTGAGCAGGTGGCTCGCGCCCCGGTCGTCGAGCTGCTGGGCCAGCACGTCGGCCAGGTCCAGCACCGCCGCGGCACGGATCGCCGCGCGCAGCTGCTCGTCGTCGCCGTCCAGCCCGAGGTCGAGCGCACCCTGCGGCTGGTCCGACTCCGGCGGGGTCAGCTCCCGGTGCAGGTAGGCCAGCGCCAGGTCGGCGAGGTCGTAGCCGCGCCGCTCCGGCTGACACAGGTAGGCGCCCAGCTCGGTGTCGAAGACCACCCCGGCCAGTGACAGCCCGCGGCCGGTCAGCGCGTGCCAGGCCTCCTTGGCCGCGTGCACCACCTTGGCGGCGTCGGCGTCGGCCAGCCACGCGGCCAGGGCCTGCTCGTCCGCCGGGTCGATCCGGAGCAGGTCATAGGCGACGGCCTGACCACCGGCGGCGAGGGCGATCCCCCAGGCGTCACCGCCGGAGGGGGCGTGCGAGCCCTGGACGTCGACGCCGAAGCGCTGGCCCGCGTGTGCCGACAGCCACGACCCGAGTCCACCGGCGGCGGGGGTGACCAGCTCGGGTCCGACGGCGGTCAGCGGCTCGTCCACCGGGCCGTCCGGGCCGCCGTCGTCGCCGGGTGCCACCGCCAGCAGCCGTTCCCGGAGCTGGCCGCGGAACTCCAGCTCCTCCAGCAGCTCCAGCACGGCGGGGCGGTCCCACGGGCGGCGGATCAGGTCGTCCGGGCCGAGCGGGAGCTCGAGGTCGTCGACCAACCGGTTCAGCTCGCGGTTCAGCACCACCTGATCCAGGTGGGTGCGCAACGACTCGCCCGCCTTGCCCGTGATGTCACCGGCGTGCGCGACCACGCCGTCCAGGCCGTCGTAGGCGGTGATCCACTTCGCGGCGGTCTTCGGGCCGACGCCGGGGACGCCGGGCAGGTTGTCCGACGACTCCCCCACCAGCGCCGCGATGTCCGGGTACCGGTGCGGCGGGACGCCGTACTTCTCCTGCACCGCCGCCGGGGTCATCCGGGCCAGCTCGGAGACCCCCCGGACCGGGTACAGGACCGTGACCTGGTCGTTGACCATCTGCAGGGCGTCCCGGTCGCCGGTGCAGACCAGCACGTCCATCCCGGCCGCCGACCCCTGACGGGCGAGCGTCGCGAGGATGTCGTCGGCCTCGTAGTCGGCCTTGGTCAGCACCGGGACGTTCATCGTGCCGAGCAGCTGCCGGATCACGTCGACCTGGCCGCGGAACGGCTCCGGCGAGGCGTCCCGGGTCGCCTTGTACTCGGGGTAGCGCTCGGTGCGGAAGGTGACCCGGCCGAGGTCGAAGGCCACTGCGACGTGGGTGGGCTCCTCGTCCCGGAGCAGGTTGGCCAGCATGGACGCGAAGCCGAACACCGCGTTGGTGGGCTGCCCGGTCACGGTGGCGAAGTTGTCCACCGGGAGGGCGAAGTAGGCGCGGTAGGCCATCGAGTGGCCGTCCACCAGCAGGAGTCGCGGTCGCGTCGCAGCAGTCACGGATGACAACCTATCCGCCATGACCGACAGCACCTTCCCGGACCACACCCTGATGACCCGGATGGGCATGACCCTGGACGAGGTCGGCGCCGATCGCACGGTGGGCCGGATGCCCGTGGCCGGGAACACCCAGCCGTTCGGGCTGCTGCACGGCGGGGCGAGCGCGGCGCTGGCCGAGACGCTGGGCTCCTACGCGGCCAACGTGCACGCCGAGGAGGTCGGCCGGCGAGCGGTGGGCGTCGAACTGAACGTCACCCACCACCGGTCGGCGACGGACGGTGAGGTGATCGGCACGGCCACCGCCCTGCATCGCGGCCGCAGCCTGGCGACCTACGAGGTGGTGGTCGAGGACCCGCGCGGTCGACGGGTCGCCACCGCGCGGCTGACCTGCATGCTGATCGACGCCAGGCCGCGGGACTGACTCTCCGCCCGACCGGCGCGGGCGGCGCGCCGCCGGGCGACCAGGTCGTCGATCCCCCGGGCACGCGGACCCGCCTCGCCGGACAGCCGGCGCTGCAACGCCTCCGTGCTGACCACCCGGTGCGCCGCCGCCGGGGCGAAGCCGAGCCGGGACAGGAACCGCAGCACCCCGCGTGCGCCGGGCAACGGCACCGCGTAGACCTCGGTCGCACCGACCTGTTCGGCGGCCTCGGCGACCCCGGCCAACAGGGCGTGACCGATGCCGCGGCGCCGGGCGGACTCACCGACGTACACCGCCTCGATGGCGACCGACACCTCGTCGGTGAACAGGCTGGGGCCCACCACCCGGGCCAGGACGAGGCCCTGGACCTGGCCGTCCAGCTCCCCGACCAGCGCGACGGCACCGGGCTCGACGGCGAGGGCGCCGACCTGGTGGCGCAGCCGCTCGGGGTCGTCGGTGCACAGCTGGGAGCCGAGCAGCGACTCGGCGCGGGCGGCCAGACAGAGGTCGATGATCGGGTCGACGTCCTGCGGACGGGCCGGGCGTACGACCGCTGCTGAGCGCATGGTGTCCGCGACCTCCTCGTGTCATCCCCCGCTGCTGTGGCCCCGGCATCATGGCAAACCCGGGGTCCTCCTGCCTAGTCGCCGCAGAAACTCATCGCCCTCAACACGACGGAAACGCCGTGGACACACGCTGTCCCTAGCGTCTGCCGGGTTCACAGGCCAGTCACTGGTGACCCGACCGGACGGAGGACCAGGTGCGCTCAGCCGCGACCTCGTTGTTCTTGCTCGTCTTCGCGTTTCTCTGGTTGTCCCCCGTCGCCGCGCAGGCGGCGACCGCCCCGTGCGTCACCGATCCCGCCACCGGCTGCATCAACGGCACGCTCAGCACCTCGGCCCGGGAACCGGCGGCCGGCGTCACGCTGGAGGTGTCCGGCCCCGGCGGCACGGTGGAGGTGACCACCGGGCCGGACGGGAAGTGGTCGGCGCCGGTGACCGAGGCGGGTGAGTACACCGTCACCCTCGACCCGGCGACCCTCCCGGCCGGGGAACAGCTCCGTGATCCCGCCGCCAACCCGCGCACGGTCACCGTGCAGCTCGGGTCCTCGTCCGGGGCACTGTTCGCACTGGGCGCCCCGACCGCCGCGGAACCGGAGCCCAGTGCCAGCGCCACGACTGCCCCGCAGGCCGAGTCCACCTCCGGCGGGGGCGGCTCGAACCGGGTGCTGCAGCAGGCGGTGAACGGCCTGGTGTTCGGCGTGCTGCTGGCGCTGGCCGCGGTCGGGTTGTCGCTGATCTACGGCACCACCGGGCTGAGCAACTTCGCGCACGGCGAGCAGGTGACCCTGGGGGCGATCCTGGCCTACGTCGGCTGTCAGATCCTCGGCCTGCCGCTGCTGGTCTCCGGGCTGCTCGCGGTGCTGCTGGGCGGGGTCTCCGGCTGGGTGCAGGACACCGGGCTGTGGCACCAGCTGCGCAAGCGCCGGGTCGGCACCACCCAGCAGATGATCGTGACCATCGGTCTGTCGATGGCGTTGCAGTACACCTACCAGTTCTTCTTCGGCGGGGGGCAGCTCCGCATCGTCACGACCAACCCGACCATGCTGACGCTGGGCTCGGTGCGGATGAGCGTGACCTCCGCGGTGTCGCTGGTGCTGGCGGTGCTGGTGCTCGGCGCGGTGGCGTACTTCCTGCTCGGCACGCGGGTCGGCCGCGCCACCCGCGCGGTGTCGGACAACCCGGCACTGGCCGCCGCCTCCGGGATCACGGTGGAACGGATCATCCGGCTGGTCTGGGTGATCGGCGGCGCGCTGGCGGCCCTCGGCGGCGTGCTGATGGGCCTGTACCTGAACGCGACCAACTGGAACATGGGCGGGGCGCTGCTGCTGCTGATGTTCGCGGCGGTGACCCTCGGCGGTCTCGGCCAGGCATTCGGTGCCCTGGTCGGGTCCATCGTCATCGGCCTGGTGGTCGAGATGTCCAACCTCGTGATTCCGAGCGACATGCGCTACGCCGGCGCGCTGCTCATTCTCATCCTCGTCCTGCTGCTGCGGCCGCAGGGAATCCTCGGCCGCGCCGAGCGGATCGGTTAGGAGCGACATGGACTGGACACGCATCCTCGTCAACACCGCTGGCGAGATCTTCGCCCCGACCACCGCCGCCTATGCGCTGGCAGCGATCGGGCTGAATGTGCACTTCGGCCTCACCGGGCTGCTGAACATGGGCCAGGCCGGATTCATGCTGATCGGTGCCTACGGCTTCGCGATCTCGACCATCGCCGGCTGGCCGCTGTGGGCGGCGGTGCTGATCGCGTTGGTGGCGGCGGCGCTGTTCGGATTGCTGCTGGGCATTCCGACCCTGAAGCTGCGCGGGGACTACCTCGCGATCGTGACCATCGCCGCCGCGGAGATCGTCCGGCTGATCGGCCGCTCCACCGCGCTGACCGAGCTGACCGGCGCCTCCTCGGGGCTGCGCGGCAACAGTTACAAGCACACGTTCCAGGACGCATCGCCGTTCGCCGACGGGAATGTCGCCATCGGGCCGTTCGAGTACTCCATGAACGCGTCGAACTCCTGGTGGGTGCGGATCGTCGGCTGGGCGCTGGTCGCCCTGGCCTGCCTACTGATCTGGGCATTGATCCGCTCGCCCTGGGGCCGGGTGCTCAAGGGCATCCGCGAGGACGAGGACGCGGTGCGATCCCTGGGCAAGAACGTCTACGCGTACAAGATGCAGGCGCTGGTGCTCGGCGGGGTGATCGGGGCGCTGGCCGGGATCATCTATGTGCTCCCCCGCGCGGTGCAGCCGGATTCGATGGGCCGCCCGATGACGTTCTTCGTCTGGACGATCCTGCTGCTGGGCGGCGCCGCGACCGTGTTCGGGCCGGTGCTCGGGTCGATCATCTTCTGGGTGTCGCTGATGCTCATCAAATCGGTGATGCGGGCCGGGGTACCGGAGTCGGTGATGCGCACGGAGCAGATCGAGCAGTTCGGCTGGGTGATCGTCGGCGTGACGCTGATGCTGCTGGTGATCTTCCGACCACAGGGCATCCTGGGCGACAAGAAGGAGCTGGCGATCAATGTGCGCTGACCGCGATCTGGTGACCGCCGACCTGACCTTCGTCGATCCGGTGCCGGGGGTGCCGAAGCCGGACGCGATCGTGGTCGCCGACGGGGTGCGCCGCCAGTTCGGTGGCATGACGGCCGTCGACGTGGACCACCTGGAGGTGCAGCGCGGCGGGATCACCGCGCTGATCGGTCCGAACGGCGCCGGGAAGACCACGCTGTTCAACCTGCTGACCGGATTCGACCGGCCGTCCACCGGCACCTGGTCCTTCGACGGCCGCTCGCTGTCCGGGGTGTCCGCCGCGAAGGTGGCCCGCTCCGGCATGGTCCGCACCTTCCAGCTGACCAAGGCGCTGAGCCGGATGACCGTGATCGAGAACATGCGGCTCGGTGCCCGGCACCAGCCCGGCGAGAACCTGTTCACCGCGCTGGTCCCCCCGCTGTGGCGCGCCCGGGAACGGGAGATCACCGCCCAGGCCGAGGAACTGCTGGCCCGGTTCAAGCTGGACACCAAGCGCGACGACTACGCCGGTTCGCTGTCCGGCGGCCAGCGCAAGCTGCTGGAGATGGCCCGCGCCCTGATGAGCCGGCCCACCATGGTGATGCTGGACGAGCCGATGGCCGGGGTGAACCCCGCGCTGACCCAGTCGCTGCTCGGCCACATCCAGGCACTGCGGGACGAGGGCACCACGGTGCTGTTCGTCGAGCACGACATGCACATGGTCCGGCACATCTCCGACTGGGTGGTGGTGATGGCCGAGGGCCGGATCGTCGCCGAGGGACCACCGGACGTGGTGATGGCGGACCAGGCGGTGATCGACGCCTACCTGGGTGCCCACCACGACACCGATCTGGGCGACGACGCGTTGCTGGAGGGACTGTGATGACCACACTCGTGCACCGGGGCGCGCCGGAGGGTGAGCCGCTGCTGGCCGCCACCGATCTGATCGCCGGCTACCTGCCCGGGGTGAACATCCTCAACGACTGCAATCTGGTCGTGCACCCCGGCGAGCTGGTCGGGATCATCGGGCCGAACGGTGCCGGGAAGTCCACCCTGCTCAAGGCGCTGTTCGGACTGGTGAACATCCGGTCCGGGACGGTGACGCTGGGTGGGGAGGACATCACCAACCACCGGGCCGACTCACTGGTCCGGCGCGGGGTCGGGTTCGTCCCGCAGACCAACAACGTGTTCCCGTCGCTGTCCATCCAGGAGAACCTGGAGATGGGGCTGTTCCAGTCGCCGAAGCGGTTCGCCGAACGCTTCGAGTTCATCGTGGACCTGTTCCCGGTGCTCGGGGAACGACGGCGACAGCGCGCCGGGTCGCTGTCCGGTGGTGAGCGGCAGATGGTCGCGATGGCCCGGGCGCTGATGATGGACCCGAAGGTGCTGCTGCTGGACGAGCCGAGCGCCGGGCTGTCACCGGTGCGGCAGGACGAGACCTTCCTGCGCACCCGGCGGATCAACCGGGCCGGGGTGTCGGTGGTGATCGTCGAGCAGAACGCGCGCCGCTGCCTGCAGATCTGCGACCGCGCGTACGTGCTGGACCAGGGGTCGAACGCCTACTCCGGGCCGGGGCGCGAGCTGATGCACGACCCGAAGGTGATCGAGCTGTACCTCGGCACGCTGGCCACCGATGTGGACGCGGCCCGGAAGGCGCGCACGGAGGACTGAGTGCCGGGCGTCACCGACGCCGAGTGCGCAGGACGCGGGGAGGTCTCGCCCGAGACACCCGTGGTGCCGCGCACTCGGCGTCGTCGCGTGTCCGGGGGTCACCTGCGCGCGTGGGCGCGATCGTGCGGCTCGTGCTGGTGGTCGCGGTCGTGCGCATGGTCGTGGTCGTGGTCGTGCACGTGGTCGTGCTGCGGGTCCGGGAACTCCCCCAGGCCCAGCCGCGCCCGCACCTGCGGCCGACGCAGCGGCGGCACGGTCGCCGGTGGTCGGCGCCGGTCCGGCAACTCGTCCAGCAGCCGGGTCACGATCGCGGCGATCTCCTCGACCGCCCGCTCGATCGGCTCGGCGGTGCTCGCGCTCACCGACTGCACGCCGCTGACCTTCCGGACGAACTGACGCGCCGCGGCCTCGATCTCCTCGTCGGTCGCGGCCGGTTCCAACCCGCGCAGCGTGGTGATGTTCCGGCACATGCGGCACACGCTAGGCCCGCCCGATGCCTCCGGCCACACAAGCGCCGAGTGCGGACGAATGCACGGTTCCCGGGCTGGGAAGGGTGCTTTCGTCCGCACTCGGCGGGTGGGGATCGGGTCAGTCGACGGAGCCTTCGACCGCCTTGACCCAGACGTTCTTGTTGTCGGCGCCGTACTGGTAGACCCCGATGAAGGCGCTGGACGGGTCGTTGTCCTCGTTGAACGGGCCGATGCCCGCCTGGCCGACGTAGTGGATGTCGTCACCGTCGTCGATCATCGTGACGCAATCGGCGAACGTCGTGCACTCCTCGCCGCCGTCCGCTCCGGACACCGCCGCCAGGTTCGCCTGGATGGTCGGACCGTCGGTGCCGCCACCCTTCACCGCTGCCAGCGCCGCCAGGATCGTGGCGTCGTAGGACTCGGGGCCGTAGGCGTAGTCGGTCAGGTTGGGGTCGACCTCCTTCAACCGGGCCTGGAAGTCGTCGCTGGGGAACGCACCCGGGATGGTGCCCTGGGCGCCCTCGAGCGTGCCCGGCTCGAAGTCCGCCGAGTAGTCGGCGGTGTTGCCGTCGACCATGTAGATGGTGGACGGGTCCACCCCGGCGGCGACCAGCTCGGGGATGATCTGCTTGGTCTGCTCGAAGGCCAGGATCACGATCGCGTCCGGGTTGGTGGCCATCAGCGCGGTGACGTCGGTGGCGAAGGACGAGGCGGCCGGGTCGAACTCCTCGCCCGGGTTGCCGTAGACCACCGTGGCGCCGGCGTCCTCGACGGTGGTCTTCACCACGTCGCGCAGCGAGGTGCCGTAGTCGTCGTTGAACACCAGGATGCCGACGTTCGCCTTGCCGTCGCCGGTAATCAGGTTGCCCAGCGCCGCGCCCTGGACGGTGTCCGGCGGGGCGGTGCGGAAGTAGTAGTCCGAGTAGCCGGACAGCCCGGTGGCCGTGTTCGCCGGGGAGATCTGGACGACCTCGGAGCCGGTGATGTCGTCCACGACATTAAAGGTCACCGAGGAGGACGCGGCGCCGATGATCACCTGGACGTCCTGGGACAGCAGGTCGGTCACCGACTGGGTGGCGACCTCGCCGTGGTCGGCGTCCGAGGAGTCGGCGTGCACCACCTCGACGTCGGAGCCGAGCACACCGCCGGCCTCGTTGATCTCCTGCACGGCGAGGTTGACGCCGGCCACCTCGGGCGGGCCGAGGTAGGCCAGGGTGCCGGTCTGCGGCAGCAGGGTGCCGACGATCAGCGGGCTGCCGTCACCGGAGCCGCCGCCGGTGCTGGTGGAGCCGGACCCGGCGTCGTCGGAGCTGCTGCTGCACGCGGTGAGCACGAGGGCCACGGCACCGGCCAGCCCGGCCACCTGCAGGGCATGTGTCGTACGGATCATGCGGAGAACCCCTCTGGGAGAGTGACGATGGCGGCGACGCTAGGGGTGACGTGTGTCACCCGTGTGTCGGCTGTGTCTCAACCAGAGTTGTTGCGGATTCGTGATGTTCGCGGCCCGGAACGCACGAAGCCCGACCCGTCCGGTGTGGACGGGCCGGGCTCCGCGGTGAGCTCCGAGGGTCAGGTCAGGGTCAGGAAGCGCCGCCTACCTGGTCGATCACGGCGTCGGCGACCTCGCGCATGGTGAGCCGACGGTCCATCGAGGTCTTCTGGATCCACCGGAAGGACTCCGGCTCGGACAGACCCATCTTGGTCATCAGCAGGCCCTTGGCCCGGTCCACGCGCTTGCGGGTCTCGAAGCGCTCGGCCAGGTCGGCCACCTCGGACTCCAGCGCGGTGATCTGCGCGTAGCGGGAGATGGCGATCTCCACCGCGGGCAGCAGGTCGGCCGGGCTGAACGGCTTGACGACGTAGGCCATCGCACCGGCGTCGCGGGCGCGCTCGACCAGCTCGGTCTGGGAGAAGGCGGTCAGCAGGACCACCGGCGCCAGGTGGGCCTTGGCGATCCGCTCGGCGGCGGAGATCCCGTCCAGGACCGGCATCTTGACGTCCATCACGACGACGTCCGGCTTCAGCTCGGTGGCCAGGGCGACCGCCTGCTCGCCGTCGCCGGCCTCGCCGACCACGTCGAACCCGGCTTCGCGGAGCGTCTCGACGACGTCCATCCGGATCAGGGCCTCGTCCTCGGCGACGACGGCACGACGGGCCGGGCGGGCCTCCGGCTCGGCGGCCTTCTGCTCGGTCTTGGTGGGGATGTCGAGGTCGAGCGGAGCGGCGTCTGCCGACTCCGCGACCTCGTTCGGGGTTGCGTCCTGGGTGCTCACGCTGAGGATTCTAGGTCCTCGGGCCGCCCGGGTGCCGGATTCTGCCGCTGTGAGAACGCGCACGGCAGGTCATGGCGTGAGCCGGGCGACCCAGCGGGCGATCCGAGCCGCCCGGGTCCGCGGGGTCGCCGCGGTCACCACCTGGTGCAGGACGGAGTAGCGCTCGGACTTCGCCAGCGCGGCGAACGCCTCGGCGGCACCGGGTGCCGCGGCGAGTGCGTCGACCAGATCCGGCGGCACCTCGATGGTCGACTGCCCGGCGTAGGCACGGTCCCAGCGACCGTCGGCCTGGGCGGCGGCGACCTCGGCCAGCCCGCGCGGGCGCATCCGGCCCGCCGCGGTCAGCCGCGCGATGTACTGCACGTTCCGCGCCGACCACAGGCTGCGGGCCCGGCGTGGGGTATAGCGCTGCAGGAAGGTGGTCTCGTCCCGGCCGAGTCGCTGACCGTCGATCCAGCCCGAGCACAGCGCCTCGTCCAGGGCCTGCGCGGCGGAGATGCTGGTCGGGTCCGTGGTGCCCTTCTTGGCGAGCAGCAACCACACGCCGTCCGACGCCGACTCGTGGACGTCCAGCCAGGCACGCCAGGCGGCGACGTCGGGCAGGATCAACGGGTCGTCGGCGGCCATGCCCCCATCGTGCCGCCCGACACCGACACGGCGTCAGTCCTCGCCGGTCTCGGCCCGGAACTCCTCGGCCAGCGCGACCCCCGCGGCGACGGTGGCGGCGATGGCGGCCTCGGGGACGTGCACCAGGCGCAGGCAGCCGCGCACCACGGCCTCGGCGTAGGCACCCCGAGTACCGTCGTCCCCCCACTGGCGCTGCGAGATGATCCCCTCCACCAGGCCGAAGGGCAGTTCGAGGTCGGCGTCCGACAGCGCCGCGGGGTCGGTGCCGTGCCGGGCCAGGGTCGCGGCGGACAGGTCGCGGTAGTGCCCGCGCAGGGCGACTTGGCTCTCCCGGGTCTCAGCGAACTCGGTCTCGGCGATGTCCAGCAGCCGGTAGACCACGTGCAGGTTCCACCGGTCGCGCAGCAGGCCGTCCAGGTCGTAGCGGGTGAGCGCGGCCAGGGCGACGGCCGGGTCGTCGGTGCGCCCTTGCAGCCAGAGCGCGCACTGCACCGACGGGGCGACGGTGCCCTTGAGCAGGGAGCGCAGGATCTGGCTCTTGTCCGGGAAGTGGTAGTACAGCGACGCCTGCTTGATCCCGACCGCGTCGGCGATCTGCCGGGTGGTGGTCTCGGTGTAGCCCTGCTCGCCGAACAGGCGGGCGGCGGCGGCGAGGATCTCCTCCCGGGTAGACAGACCGGAGTCGGGTCGCGGGGCCGAACGCGGGCGGCCCCGGCGACGGGGCGTGGGGGTGGTGGTCATCGCAGCTCCTTGACGACGCGGCCGTCCTGGACGACCAGGGTGATCCGGTCCGGGTCGGCGAGGGCGGTGATCTCGGTCACGGGGTCGACGTCGGTCAGCACCAGATCCGCACGCATGCCGGGGACGATGCTGCCGACCTGATCGTCCAGCCCCAGCATCCGAGCGGCACCGGACGTCCCGGCGACCAGGGCTGCCATCGGGGACAGCCCGTGGTCGACGAGCAGCCCCAGTTCCGTGAGGTTGGTGCCGTGCGGGGCGATCCCGGCGTCGGTGCCGAGCGCCACCGGGACCCCGGCGCTCAGCGCGGCGTGCAGGCGCTCGCTCGCCTGCTCCTTCATGGTGCGGCGCTTGACCGCGACCCACGGGGCGAGACCGTCGGACAGCGGGCGGGTCAGGGTGGACAGGGTGGGCACCAGCCAGGTGCCCCGCTCCCCCATCAGATCGATCGTCGGGTCGTCGATCTGGTAGCCGTGCTCGATGCTGCGGACCCCGGATCGGACGGCGGCGGCGATCCCGGCGGCACCCTGGGCGTGCGCGGCCACCCCGACACCGCCGTGCCGCTCGGCCTCGGCGACCACCGCCCGCAGTTCGGGTTCGCTCAGTCCGCCGGACTCCGGGTGGCTGCCGGGGCTGCCCATCCCTCCGGTGGCGGCGACCTTGACCCAGTCGGCCCCCTGACGGAGCACCTCGCGCACCGCACGGACGAACTCCGCGGGTGAATCCGCGATCGCCCCGGCGCCGGGTCCGGTGTCCAGCGCCAGCCCCTCGACGGTGCGCCAGTCGCCGTGCCCGCCGGTGATGGAGAGGATCCGGATGGCGATCAGCAGGCGGGGTCCGCGGACCAGGTGCTGATCGACCGCCGATCGGTACCCGGAGTCGGCGCCGGCCAGGTCGCGCACCGTGGTCACCCCGGCGTCCAGGGTCGCGGACAGGTGCGGCACCGAGCGGAGCACGAGCAGCGACTCCGGGGCCATGACCTCGGCCATCGCGTCCTTGCCGGGCAGCGTGCTGACGTGCACGTGGCAGTCGAGGAAGCCCGGCAGCAGGGTGCGCCCCCTGCCCTCGATCACCCGCAGCCGCTCGCCGGTGGGCAGCTGCCCGGTGGGGGCGACGGTGGCGATGAGTCCGTCGGCGATCAGCACGTCGACGTGCTCGCGCGGCGCGGAGCCGGTGCCGTCGATCAGGCGGGTGTCCCGCAGCAGGAGGTCGGTCACGCGAGCAGGCTAGCGCATTACCTGTCGCCGACAGATTTTACCTCCGGGCAACACGCGGACACTCCCCCGCAACGACCGCCGCCTACTTTTCCGGTCACTGACAGGAAAGCGTCCCGGGTCCCCTCCTCCCCTCCCCTTCCCACCGCGACGCCCGACCGAGAGGCATGCCATGTCCCCCAGCCCCGCACGCCGCCGCCCCCGCACCCTCCTGCTCGCCCTGCCCGCCCTGACCGGACTGCTGGCCCTGACCGCATGCGGCCAGAGCGGCACCCTCGGATCGACCGGCGCGGGCAGCGGCGACGACGTCTTCACCGCCGTCATGCTCACCGGATACACCACCCCGCCGGACCCGGACGTGAACTACGACGGCCCGGGGCTGAACATCATCGAGAACACCTACGAGGGCCTGGTCGCCTACCAGGACGGCACCGAGAGCCCGGAGATCGTGCCGGAGCTGGCCGAGGACTGGACCGTCTCGGACGACGGACTGACCTACACCTTCACCCTGCGCGACGGCGTCACCTTCCACGACGGCACCGCCTTCACCTCCGCCGCGGTGCAGAAGTCCTTCGAGCGGCGCACCCAGGTGGACGCCGGTCCGGCCTACATGGTCGGGGACGTGGTCAGCGTCGAGACCCCCGACGACCTGACCGCGGTGATCACGCTCAGCGCACCGAACCAGGCGTTCCTGGACTACCTGGCATCGCCGTTCGGCGTGAAGATGATCAGCCCCACCGTTCTGGACGAGCAGGCGGGCGACGACTTCGCCCAGACCTACCTGACCAGCCACGACGCTGGCACCGGCCCGTACGAACTGACCGGGGTCCAGACCGGCGAGCGGTACGAGCTGACCGCCTACGACGGCTACTGGGGTGACGCACCCGAGCTGACCGACATCGAACTGCAGGTGGCCGAGAACGCCTCCGCCGCACAGTTGCAGCTCGAGCGCGGGGAGATCGACGCGATCCTGGGCAACCTGAACAAGACCTCCTTCGAGTCCTTCGCCGACAGCGAGGAGGTCAGCACCAGCACCTTCGCCAACTTCACCACGCAGATGATCTACGTGAACCCGGCGTCGGCCTGGCTGTCCAGCGTGGAGGCCCGCCAGTCCCTGTTCGCCGGGATCGACAAGGAGTCGATCATCGACGAGGCGATGGGGTCGTTGGAGGTGCCGACCGACCAGCTGTTCCCGCAGGGCATGGTGGACGCCGGGATCGACGAGCAGGGCATCAGCTACGACAGCGCCGCCTGGTCGGCACTCGGTGCGCCGCCCTCCGGCACGGTGCGGATCGCGTACGCCGGGTCTAGCGCCGACGGCAAGGCGGTCGCCGAGGAACTCGGATCCCGGCTGAGCACGGCGGGCATCCCGGCGGAGGCGGTCGCCTACTCGGCCGGCACCATCTACGGCATCGCCGACGAGGGTACCGACGGACCGGACCTGGCGGTGTTCTCCGTGTTCCCGGACGCCGGACACCCCGACGCCTGGGCCTCGATCATCTACACCCCGGCCGGTGGCCTCGACCTGTTCGGCGCCGAGGTGCCCGGACTGACCGACCTGCTGGACACCGCCCGGGCCAGCGCGGACGTCACCGCCTACGCACCGGTCGCCGACGCGGTGAACGCCACCCGCTACTGGTTCTCCATCGGGTCGCTGAACAGCACCCTGCTGACCACGCCGGATGTCACCGGTGCCGCCGAGGCGCAGAACGTCCTGGAGTACAACGTGCTGCACTTCGCCGCCCTGGGCCGGGGCTGACCCGATGACCGACGTCCTGAGCGTGACCGGGCTGGAGGTCCGGCTCCGCCGCGACGGGGAGAGCGTGCACGCGGTGCGCGGCGTGGACCTGAGCGTGGCCCCCGGTGAGGTGCTCGGCCTGGTCGGCGGGTCGGGATCGGGCAAGAGCATCCTCGGCCTGGCGGTGATGGGGCTGCTGCCCGCCGCCGCCCGGCCGGAGGTCTCCGGTGCGATCGACCTGGCCGGGACCGACATGATCCACGCCCCGGACCCGGTGCGGCGGGCCACCCGCCGCCGGCACGTCGGCGCGGTGTTCCAGGATCCGATGACCTCGCTGGATCCGACGATGACCATCGGCCGCCAGCTGGCCGAGGTGACCCGGGACCGGGCGCAGGCACTGTCGCTGCTGGCGGACGTGGGCATCCCGCAGCCGGCCGACCGGTTGAAGGCGTACCCGCACCAGCTGTCCGGCGGTCTGCGCCAGCGCGTGATGATCGCGCTGGCGGTGGCCCGACGACCGTCGCTGATCCTGGCCGACGAGCCGACCACCGCCCTTGACGTCACGGTGCAGGCGCAGATCCTGGACCTGCTGCTCGCGCTGCGCGCGGAGATCGACTGCTCCATCGTCTTCGTCACCCACGACCTCGGGGTGGCGGCCCAGGTCTGCGACCGGATCGCGGTGATGCAGACCGGACGGATCGTCGAGTCGGCGGCCGTGGACCAGGTGTTCGGCGATCCGCAGCACGGCTACACCAAGAACCTGTTGCGGTCCCGCATCGACCTGGACACGCCACGTGACCGGCCGCTGGCGGCGATGCCGGTCACCGCCGCCCCGCCTGCCGGGGACGACGACCTGGCCATCGGCGCCGACGGGGTGCTGGACCTGGCCCCCGGCGCACCGACCCCGACCCTGCCCGCACGCTGGCCCGCGCCGCCGATCAAGCCCACGGCGGCCGTCACGGTCAGCGACGCGCACCGCGAGTTCCGCTCCGGACCGCCCTGGCAGCGCCGGACGTTGGCGGCGTTGCGCGGGGTGGACCTGAAGGTGCGGGCCGGGGAGTCGGTGGCCCTGGTCGGCGAGAGCGGCTGTGGCAAGTCCACCCTGCTCCGGGTGGTCGCCGGATTGGAGACCCTGACCTCCGGGTCGGTGACCGTCGCCGACGGCGCCCGCCCGCAGATGGTGTTCCAGGACGCCGGTGCCTCGCTCACCCCGTGGCTGCGGGTCGGGACGATGCTGGACGAGCGGCTGCGCTCGCACGTCACCGGGATGTCCCGTGAGCAGCGCCGGACCGCGGTGCTGGACGCGCTGCGCACCGTCGGACTGCCGGAGGAGACCGCCCGGGCCCGCGGCGACCAGCTCTCCGGCGGGCAGCGCCAGCGGGTCGCGCTGGCCCGGGCGGTGATCGTGCCGCCGACCGTGCTGCTCTGCGACGAGCCGACCAGCGCACTGGATGTGTCGCTGGCCGCCACCGTGCTGAACCTGATCGGTCGGCTGCGCCGCGACCTGGGCATGTCGGTGCTGTTCGTGACCCACGACCTGGCGGCGGCCCGGATCGTCGCCGACCGGATCGCGGTGATGCGGGCGGGCCGGATCGTCGAGGTCGGGCCCACCGACCAGGTTTGCGCGGCACCCGCACACGAGTACACCCGCACCCTGCTGGCCGCGATCCCCGGCCCGCAGCACCGGATCGGAGCCAGCCGATGACCACGATGACCGCCGTCGCCCCCGGGCGAGCAGCCCGCCGCTGGGCGAAGCTGACCGCCGTCCGGCACCGGGCGGTCGGGGTGGACCTGATCGCGATCGGCGCGCTGGTGCTGATCGTCCTGGTCGCGGTGGCGGCCCCGGTGCTGGCCCCGCACTCGCCGATCCTGCGCAGCGGGGACGCCTTCCTGCCGCCGTTGAGCCCGGGTCACCTGTTCGGCACCGACGCCCTGGGCTACGACATCCTGTCCCGGCTGTTGTACGGCATGCGGTCCAGCCTGATCGCGGCGGTGATCGTGATTGTCTCCGGTGTGCTGATCGGCGGTCTGGTCGGCCTGCTGGCCGGTGCCCTCCCCGGCTGGGTGGACACCGTGCTGATGCGCGGCACCGACCTGTTCCTGGCACTCCCCGGTCTGGTGATCGCGATGGCGGTGGCGGCGGCCCTGGGTGCCAGCTTCACCAGCGCGCTGATCGGGGTCGCCGTGGTCTGGTGGCCGTTGTACGCCCGGCTGGTGCGCGGAGAGGTGCGGGCCTGGGCGGCGCGTCCCCACCTGGAGGCGGCACGGCTCGCCGGAACCCCGTGGGGCATCCGGGTCACCCGGCATCTGCTGCCCGGGGTCCGGTCGACCATCGTCGTCGCCGCCAGCCTGGACGTCGGCGGGCTGGTGGTCGCCCTGTCCGGGCTGTCGTTCATCGGCCTGTCGTCCCCGGCACCGGCACCCGAACTCGGGGCGATGGCGGCGCAGGGCATGGCCTACCTGCTCCAGGCGTGGTGGGTGCCGATCTTCCCCGGCCTGGCGGTGCTGGTGATCGCCCTGGCCGCCAACCTCGCCGGCGACGGCGTCCGCGACCTGATGCGCGGCCGCTGATGGCCGCCCCGATGAAGGAGATGCCGAGATGGTGATGTTCCTGGTCAAGCGGGTCGGGGCCACCCTGGGGGTGCTGCTGGCGCTCACCATGGCGCTGTTCGGCCTGCAAGAGGTGTCCGGGGTGGACCCGGCCAAGGCCTACGTGGGTGCGAATGCCTCCGCCGATGCCGTGGCCGCCGCCCGCGAGCGCCTCGGGCTGGACGAGCCCCTGGTGTCGCGGTACCTGACCTACCTGAACGGATTGCTGCACGGCGATCTGCAGAACTCGTTGCGCAGCCGGACCCCGGTGGCGGAGAACCTGGCGCAGGTGCTCCCCGCGAGTCTGGAGCTGGCGGCCTGGGTACTGGGGATCGCGCTGGTGCTCGGGGTGGCGTTCGCCGCGCTGACCACGCTGGCCTGGCGGGGCGCGGGGATCGTGCGGGTGGTGCTGCTGTCCGGGGCCGCGGCACCGACCTTCCTGCTCGGCATGGTGGGGCTGCTGGTGTTCTACGCCCAGCTCGGCTGGTTGCCCTCGGGTGGGCGGTCCGGGATCCGCGACGCCCCTGCCGGGCCGACCGGGTTCCTGGTGCTGGACGGGCTGCTGGCCGGGCGGATCGACGTCCTCGGTGACGCGGTGGCGCATCTGGCGCTGCCCGCACTGTGCGCGGCGATCTCCCCCGCGGTCGCCATCGGTCGGGTCCTGGTGGACGGGTTGAAGGCCAACATGTCCGCCGACCACGCCCGCACCGCCCGGTCGGCCGGGATGAGCGAGCGGCAGATCCTCGTCCGGCACGCGGTGCGCAACTCCCTGGGTCCGACCCTGTCGATGGTCGGGATCCAGGCCGGGATGCTGCTGGCCGGGCTGGTGGTCGTGGAGAAGATCTTCGACTGGCCCGGGGTCGGCTCCTACCTCGACAAATCCGTCGCCGCCTCCGACTTCCCGGCCATCGCCGGGGTCGCCCTGGTGCTCGGCATCGTCTACGTCCTGCTCAACACCGTCGTCGACTGCCTGCAGGCAGCCGCCGACCGTCGGATCGCGCTCGCCTGAGCGCGACTGAAAGGAATCCCCATGAACGTCACCGGTAACGCCGTCCTGATCGTCGTCGACATCCAGGGCGGAGACGTGGAGCGGGCCGAGTCCCGTACCGAGATCCCGTACATGCCCGGCCGCACCGAACGGGCACCCCGGGTCCGCGCGCTGATCGCGGAGTGCCGGGAGCGGGGTATCCCGGTGGTCTGGATCCAGGAGGTGCACAAGCCCTCGCTGATCGACATCGGTCGGGAGCTGGACGGCTCCGAGGGACCGCACTGCGTGGAGGGCTGGCCGGAGACCGAGCTGGCGCAGGGCCTGGAGCCGCGGCCGGAGGAGTTCCTGATCCGCAAGCGCCGGTACTCGGCGTTCTTCGGCACCGAGCTGGAGATCGTGCTCAAGGCGTACCGGGCGGAGACGGTGATCCTGGTCGGCGGGCTGACCGATGTCTGCATCCACTACACCGCCGTCGACGCGCACCAGCACGACTATCGGGTCCGGGTGGTGACCGACGGGGTGGGCGGCTCCACCCAGGAGGCGCACGACGCGGCACTGCGCGCGATCCACTACCTGCAGCGCGACGCCCTGGTGACCGCCGAGCAGGTGCAGGACTGGCTGACCACCGCACCGGAGAACCCCGAGGTCGCTCGGGCCGTGGCGCTGGACCGGGTCGGTGCGGTGGTGGGGCTGTGAGCGGCACCGCGAATCCGTCGGGCGCCCGGGACCACGCCCGCGCCCAGGGCGGCACCGTCGTGGAGACCATGCCCACCGTCCCGGCCGCGAGCGCCGGCGACTGGCCGCAGGACGCCGGTGAACGGCTGCACGCCGAGACGGTCGCGGGTGGCAACTACACCAGCCTGGCCTTCACTGCGGGGACGGTGCTGGAGCTGACCGACCTGGCCGGTGACGCCTGCGCCCATCTGGTGCTGACCAATGCGGCCCAGGTGGACGAGCGCCTGAACGTCGCGGACACGGTCAAGATCCAGTGGCAGGCGTACCTGGGGGCCGGGTCGATGCTGCTCTCCGACCGGGGCCGGGTGCTGGCGACGGTGCTCTCCGACACCTCCGGTCGGCACGACACCTTCTGCGGCACCTCCACCCGGGCGGCGAACGAACGCCGGTACGGGGACGGCTCGCCGCAGGGCGGGACGCCGGCCGGTCGCGAGCTCCTGACCCTGGCGGCGCTGAAGCAGGGGCTGGGCCCCCGGGACGTGCCGCCGAGCATCAGCCTGTTCCAGGGCGTGCGGATCGCCGACGACGGCAGCACGGAGTTCATCGGGTCCGCCGGGCCGGGCGCTCGGATCCGGCTGCGGTTGGAGCTGCCCTGCCTGGTGCTGCTGGCCAATGTCCCGCACCCGGTCGATCCCCGGCCCGAGTACGTGTCCACCCCGCTCCGGCTGCGGGCGTGGCGGGGGACGCCGACCACCCTGACCGACCCGCTGGCCACCGCCACCCCGGAGGCGGCCCGGGCCTATGCCAACACCACCGACTACCTGCGCGCGAAGGGGTTGTGACGATGACCGTGATTCTGGACCAAACAGTGCCTCGTCGTGCCCCGTGGTCGGCGGTGGTCCCGGCCGGGCACCAGCTCACCATCGTGGACCTGGAGGGCAATCAGGCGGTGGACTGCCTGCTGTACGACGCCCACGACACCACCATCCGGTACTCGGCGGCGGCCACCATCGCCGCTGCCCGCAACGTCTACCTGACCACCGGGTCGGTGCTGCGGGCGTCGGACGACCAGCCGTTGATGACCCTGGTCCGGGACGACGTCGGGCGGCACGACACCATCGGCGGCGCCTGTTCCAAGGAGTCGAACTCCCTGCGCTACGGCCACCACACCGTGCACCAGCACGCGTGCGTGGAGAACTTCCTGGCCGAGGGGGCCCGCTGGGGCTTGGACAAGCGCGATCTGGTGAGCAACATCAACTGGTACATGAACGTGCCGGTGGAGGCGGACGGCGCGCTGGGCATCGTGGACGGGTTGTCCTCCCCCGGGCTGACCCTCACCCTGCTGGCGGAACGGGATGTGCTGGTGCTGGTGTCCAACTGCCCGCAGATCAACAACCCGTGCAACGGCTTCGACCCGACCCCGGTGCGGATGATCATCGAGGACCCGCGGTGACCGGCGGCGGCATCCACCGGCCCGGTCGGTGACCAGGTGACCGTCCAGGCTCCCCCGCTGGTGGCCCGCGCCCGGCTCTGGCCGCTGGCCACCGGCACCTTCTCCATCGGCTTCGGCTCCTACGTGATGGCCGGACTGGTGCCGACCGTCTCCGCCGACCTGGGGGTGCCGGTCACCCAGGTCGGCGGTCTGGTCAGCGTGTACGGCTTCACCTACGCGATCTCGACGCCGCTGCTCGCTCTCGCGCTGCATCGACTCCCCAGACGGCTGCTGATGTGCCTGGCGCTGGCCGGGTTCGCCCTGACCGCCGTCGCGACCGCGCTGGTCACGACCTACACGGCGGTGGCGGTGCTGCGCGGGCTGTCGGCGGTCGCCGCCGGCGGGTTCACCCCGACCGCCACCGTGCTCGCCGCCCGCCTGGCCCCACCGGGTGGTCGTGGCCGCGCGGTGGCGACGGTGTTCGGCGGCCTGACCACCGCCACCGTGCTCGGCGCTCCGGCGGGCAACCTGCTCGGACCGGTGCTCGGGTACCGCGGGGTGTACGCACTGGTCGCGGCGCTGGCCCTGATCGCGCTCGGCTCGGTGCTGTGGCTGGTCCGCCCACCCGGGTCGGCGCCGGCTGCCGGGCCCCCGGCCGGGCGGTTCGGCGCTCCCGCCGGGGACGTCGCGGGGAGCGAGCCGGTACCGGGCGGTGCGACACCGGGGATCGGACCCGCGCTGCCGGTGCTGATCGCCGCGATGCTGCTGGTCTCGATGCTGGAGACCGCCTCGGCGCTGATGGTGCAGACCTACGCCGCACCGATGCTGACGGACCTGGCCGGCATCACCGGCGTCGTGCTGTCCGCGGTGCTGCTGGCCTACGGGCTGGCCGGGGTCGCGGGCAACGTGGTGGGCGGACGACTCGCCGACCGGTTCGGCGCCGCCCGGAGCATCGTGCTCGCGCTCGGGACCTCGGCGGTGGCACTGGCCCTGCTCACACCGGCCACCGGCTCACCGATCGCCGCGTCCGCCGTGTTCGCGCTCTGGGGCTTCGCCGCCTGGGCGATGAACTCCCCGCTGCAGAACGTCCTGCTCGCGCTGTCCGGACGGCACGGACAGCTGGTGGTGGCGCTCAACTCCTCGCTGATCTCCCTCGGCACCGCGGTCGGGGCGCTGGCCGGGGGCTGGGTGATCGCCGGGGCGGGCTACCGGTGGCTGGGCGGTGCGGCGGCGGGGCTGATGGTGCTGGCGGTGCTGCTGGTGGCGGTGCTGGGCCGACGGCCGACGGTGCGGGCGGTCTGAGACCGGTCCCGCCGCGCCGGACGGCCGACCCGTCACACCCCGCCGCGCAGGGCCGCGATCGGCTCCACCGAGGCCGCCTTGAGCGCCGGGTAGATCCCGGCCAGGAGGCCGATCACACCGCCACCGGCCGCCGCGCCGAGCACCACCCAGATGTCCAGGATCGGCGTCCAGGACTGGGCGGCCGACACCGCGACCACCGAGGCCACCCCGAGGGCGGCACCGACCATGCCGCCGAGCAGCCCCACCGTCGCCGACTCGATCATGAACTGGCTGGCGATGTCCCGGCGCCGGGCGCCGAGCGCTCGCCGCAGACCGATCTCCCCCACCCGCTCCATCACCGAGAGCAGGGTGACGTTCGCGATCCCGAGGCCACCGATCAGCAGGGCCACCCCGCCGAGCGCCAGGAAGATCGTGCTGATGTCGGCCTGCACCTCGCTGCCCACCGCGGAGCCACCGGCCGGCACCTGCATGCTGACCACCTCCGGGTTGTTGGGCGCCAGGGCGATCGGCACCTGATCGGCGACCAGCGGTCCGGCACCCACCGCGATCCGCAGGTGCAGTTCCTCCGGCGCCGCCAGGGCGAAGTCCTGTCGCGCGGTGCCGTCCGGCAGCAGGAGGGCGTCCAGCAGGTCGGTGCGGCGCTGCATCCCGTCGATGATCCCGATCACGGTGTACGCCCGGTCGCCGATGAACACCGACGGCTGGCGATCGACCCGGCTCACCCCCAGACGTTCGGCGGCGCGGGCACCGAGCACCACCACCCGGTCGCCACGCTGGTCGTGCCCGGTGTCGAAGAACCTGCCGGTGACCAGGTGACCACGGACCGCGTCCAGCAGCCCGGCCGATCCGGCCAGCACCACGGGGGCGGAGGTCTCCGGCGCCGACGGGTCGTTCACCGGCACCGCCGTCACCGTCGCCTCGCCGATGTCGACGGTGGCGATCAGACCGGCGGCCTCGATCCCGTTCAGCCGGGCGGCACGCGAGTCGGCGTCCCAGGGCAGGGACTGGGTCGCTCGCTGGCTGCCGTCGGCGGTCCGGGTGGTCGCCGGGCTGGCCAGCGCCTGCGTGGCGGCCACCGCGTCGAAGCGTCGGGCGATCTGACCGGCGGCGGTCTGCGCCAGTCCGACCGTCACCACCACCGACGCGATGCCCAGCACCGTGCCGAGGATGGTCAGGAACAGGCGACCGGGGCGCGCGTCGATCCCGGCCGACGCCTCCCGGAACAGGTCCCGGGCGCCGAAGCGATCGCTCATCACGCCACCTCGGTCAGTCGGCCGTCGGCGATCCGCACCCGGCGGTCGGCACGGGCGGAGACCACGTCGTCGTGCGTGATGACCACCAGGGTCAGGCCGTCGTCGTGCAGCTCGTCGAAGAGTTCCAGCACCCCGGCCGAGTTCTTCGTGTCCAGGTTGCCGGTCGGCTCGTCGGCCAGCAGGACCCGGGGCGAGGCGACCACGGCCCGGGCGACGGCGACCCGCTGACGTTCACCGCCGGACAGGGTGGTCGGCAGGAAGTTCAGCCGGTGGCTCAGATGCACCCGGTCCAGCGCCGCCAGGGCCCGTTCCCGGCGTTCGGCGCGCGGTACCCCGCTGTAGAGCGTGGCCAGCAGGACGTTGTCCAGCACCGTGCGGTGCGGCAACAGGTGGAACTGCTGGAACACGAAGCCGATCCGGCCACCGCGCAGCGCGCTGCGCCGCGCCTCGGAGATGTCCTTCGTCGGCTCCCCGTCCAGCAGGTACTCCCCCGACGACGGACGGTCCAGCAGTCCGAGCAGGTGCAACAGGGTCGACTTGCCGGAGCCGGACGGGCCGACGATGGACAGGTAGTCTCCCGCCGCCACCACCAGATCGCTCGGATGCAGCGCGTGGACCGGCGGGTCACCGGGGAACACCCGGGCCACCTCCCGCAGCTCCACCACCGGCGGGACCGGCGCCGCCGAGCCCTCCAGCTCGGCGAACACCGGGTCGAGGGCGGTCACGCGTCCTCGTTCGCGGTCGCGTCGTCCGATGCCTCGGAGCCGTTCTGGCCCACGACCACCAGGTCGCCCTCGGCCAGCCCGTCACCGGTGACCTGGACGTACCCGCCCGCCGCCAGGCCGGTCTCCACCTCGACCAGGGAGGTAGTGCCGTCGTCGGCCATCAGCTCCACCCGCGACTCACCACCGGGTCCGGCGGTCAACGCCGCCAACGGCACGGCGAGCACCGCACCCCCGGTGGACGAGACCGGGATCGACACCCGGACGTTCGACCCCTGCAACGCGGCGGTCTGCTCCGGGGTCAGCTCACCGGGTTGCATGGTGACCTTCTTGCGACCGGCGGTGGACTTGTCCTCCTTGCCGCCGGACTCCGGCTCGGCGATCTCGGTCACGGTGACCGGGACCGCGGTGCCGTCCACATCGATGCTGCCGGTGGTGCCGACCGCCAACAGGGCGGCATCGGCGTTGGCCGCGGTGCCCACCACCTGCAGGGTCGCCCCGGACACCTTCATCACCGAGCCGTCGACGGTGCCGCCACGCTTGACGGTCACCTCGTCGACCCGGCGCGGCAGGGTCTCCAGGTACACGATCTCGCTGGCGGGCAGGGCGACGACGGTGGCCTCCCGCGCCTCGGCCAGGGCGGTTTTGGCATCGGCCAGGTTGTCCTTGGCCGCCTGCACGCTGGCCGACTCGGCGCTGGTGTTCGGCGCCGCGTCCAGTTGGGCGCGCTCGGCCTGGGCCACGCCGACGGCATCCCGGGCGTCGTCCACCGCCTTCGACGCCGCCGCCTGTTCCCCGGCCGTGCAGCCGTTGGCCGGGCAGGCGGCCAGCTCGGCCTCCGCCACCGTCACCGCTCGCTGGGCGGACCGCACCGCGGCATCCGCGGCGGCGACCTCGGCGGTGGTGGTCGACCCGGTGCGGGCCGATGCCAGCGCGCCCTCGGCGGAGGTGAGGTCGGCCTGCGCCGAGCGCACCATCCGCTCGGCGTCGGTCACCGCCTGCTGCTCCTCGTCGGAGGCCGACGGCACCGGGTAGCCCGCGCGGCGGTAGAGCTCGGCGACCCCGTCGGCGGTCGCCTGGTCGTAGGTGTCAGCGGTCGCGTCGCCCGCGCCGATCCCCAGCGCCCCCAGCGCCGCCTTGAGCTGCAGCACGTCCGGGCCGGAGACCCCGATCCGCAGCGTGCGGTAGGTGGGCAGGGTGCCCGGCAGGACCAGCACCGGACGGCCCGCGATCTCCAGCGCCACCGAACCGGCGTCGAGCGTCGCGCCGACCTCCGGCACCTGTCCCGTGATGACGGCACGCTCCCCGAGCTCGGCGGTCTCCACCCGCAGGTCCACCGCGTCGTCGAAGACCACGTCACCGCGGATCGTCACGTCGTTGCTCAGTTCCCGGTTCTCCACCGGCACCGTGATCGGACCCGCCTCCGGCGCCGCGGTGCGCGCGGCGGCCTCGGCCGGGTTCACGATCAGACGGGACAGTCCCAGTCCGGCGATCAGACTCACCACCGCGACCCCGGCCAGGACCAGCAGGGTGCGGTTGCCGGTGCGCCACGACGGCCGCGGCTCGGTCGGTCGCGGCTCGGCCGGTGCGGCGTCCAACGCGATGATCTCGGTCGGCTCGTCGCCGGTGTTGTGCCCGCTCACTTGCGCTTCGCCTCCGCGGCGTCGGCCCAGGCCTGCAGCTCGGTGCGGTGCTGGTCCACGAACTCCTGCTGCAGCTCGTGGTCCACCTCCTGGCGCTTGGCGATGTAGTCGACGTTCTTCTGGCAGGTGAAGTCGGCGACCGCCTGGGCGATCTCCTTGTCGGTGAACGCCTTCAGCTTCGCCTCGTCGACCTCCGGCGCCGGCGGGCCGTCCGGGTTGGCGTCCCAGTCCCAGCTCTCGGCCTGCGCGGTGTACTCCGGGTCGTCCCAGCCCTGCAGTGCGTTGTACTCGTCGTAGAGGGCGTTGTTCCCCTCGTTGACGTTGGTCAGGCCGTCGAAGCCCTCGTCCGCCATGCAGGAGGCCCAGGCGTTGTTCAGTGCGGTGACCCGGGAATCGGCCTCGACGGTCTCGTAGAAGCGGTTGATCTCGTCCTCGAGGTCGGCGTAGTCGGCACCGCCGTCGCCGCTGTTGTAGACCTCGTGCTGGGCGGAGCCGTAGCAACCGGCGGTGGTCCAGTCGTACTCGGTCGTGTCCTCACCCTCGACGTACTCCACCGGCGGGCCGTACAGCGCCTCGTCGTAGGCCGCCTGCTCGGACTCGGACATCGAGTCCCGGTACTCCTGGTTGGCGTCGACGTACTCCTCCGTCTCGACCGGCTGCCCCGCGGAGTTCCACGGATCGGTGCTGATTCCGTAGCCGTACTTCTGCGCGAATTCCAGGGTTCCCCATTCGACGTCGAGGTCGTCCCCGAGGATGACGGAACCGCCGCTGTTCTCCTGCGGGGTGTAGTCGAATCCCTGTTCCTGCATGCAGGTGGCGACCAGTTCCTCCACCTTGGCGTTCTGCCGGTCGGATTCCGCCTGCATCTCCTCCTGGGAGCGCTCGTCCTCCTCCAGGCTGTAGCCGTAGATCTTCGCGGTGAACTCGTCCAGCGCCCCGGGGGTCCATTCGGTGCTGCCACCGCCACCACCGTTGCCGCCGCCGGAGCAGCCGGTCAGCGCGACGACCAGGCCTGTCGTTGCTGCGGCGAGGACGAGGACCCGGCGCGGGCGGGGTGTCGACATGGAGGACTCCGTTCGTGGGGACGTACGACTGGCGCAGGACGACAAGTCGGGCTATGGGCTGACTGTGACCCTAGCGACGCGGACGCCCGCGCGAGTCCGACCTGAGGTGGAGATTGCCGGGAGACTTCCGGTGGATGCCAGAGCATTGCCGGTGAATGCGTGGTGCCGCCCGGCGATTTGAGTGGAACCAGCGCCGCGGTAGGTGGTAAACGCCCGGCGAGGCGCGCCCGCCCGTGGGTACGACAGAGGCCCCGACCGCCGAGGTGGCGATCAGGGCCTCGTGCACGGGTGCCCCGAGTGGGATTCGAACCCACACTGGATCGGGTTTGAGCCGAACGCCTCTGCCGGTTGGGCTATCGGGGCCGTGTGCGCCACCCATCCTAGCGGCGCGTAGCGTGCCCCCGTGCCCGTGACGCTCTCCCCGCCCGACCTCGCCGCGCTGATCGCACGCCTGCGCGCCGCCGGGTGCGTCTTCGCCGAGGACGAGGCGGCGCTGCTGGTCGAGGCGGCGCGGGACGGGTCGGCGCTGGAGACCCTGACCGCGCGACGGGTGGCGGGTGAGCCGCTGGAGCCCTTGCTCGGCTGGGTGGCGTTCGCCGGGCGCAGGGTGCGGGTGGCACCCGGCGTGTTCGTGCCACGCCGGCGCAGTGAGCTGCTGGTGCGTGCGGCGGTGGCGGCGGTCGCCGAGTCGCCCGCGAGCGCCCGTCCGCTCACCGTGGTGGACCTGTGCTGCGGGGTCGGCGCGATCGGGGTGTCGGTGGCCCTGGCACTGCCGGGCAGTCGGTTGTGGTGCTGCGACCTCGACCCGGCCGCGGTGGCCTGTGCGGAGCGGAACATCGCCGAGGCCGGGGTGTCCGGGACCGCGCTGGTCGGTGACCTGGACGCCCCGCTCCCGCCGGAGCTGAGCGGCCGGGTGGATCTGCTGACCGCCAACACCCCGTACGTCCCCACCGACGAGATCGCGCTGCTGCCGAGCGAGGCCCGGGCGCACGAACCGACGCTGGCGCTGGATGGCGGCGTCGACGGACTCGCCCTGCACCGACGGGTGGCCGAGCTGGCACCGCGTTGGTTGCGGCCGGGCGGTGTGCTGCTGATCGAGACCTCGGCGCGGCAGGCGGAGCGAACGGCGGCGGCATGCGCGACGGCGGGGTTGCGACCCCGGGTGGTGACGGCGGACGACCTGGGCGCGACGGCCGTGGTGGCGGAGCGCGACTGAGACATCGTGGCGGAGCGCGGCTGGGGCTTCGTGGCGGAGCGCGGCTGACGGAGCGCACCGGGGGCGACACCAGGCACGATGGAGGCATCGCGGCCGGCCCACGGCGCGATTCGGCAACGGTGGAGGACGAGATGACCCGGGCACTGGTCGTGGTGGACGTGCAGAACGACTTCTGTGAGGGCGGCGCACTCGCCGTGACCGGCGGTGCCGAGGTCGCCCGGGCGGTGACCGCGTACCTGGCAGCCCACCCGGCCGACTACGCGCTGGTGGCCGCGACGGGCGACTGGCACGAGCCGCTGCCGGACAGCAACGACGGGCACTTCGCGATCGATGGGGCGCCGGACTACGTGACGACCTGGCCGGAGCACTGCGTCCGGGACACCACGGGCGCCGCCTTCCACCCCGAGCTGCGGCTGCCCGCCGACGTGGTGCTGGTGCACAAGGGCCAGGGCCGTCAGGACTACTCCGGTTTCGCGGGTGAACTTGTCGGCCGGGACGGCGATCTCGCCGATGCGCTGCGCAGCGCGGGTGTCACGGCGGTGGACGTGGTCGGTCTGGCCACCGACCACTGCGTCACCGCGACCGCCCTGGACGCGCAGGACGCGGGCTTCGCCGTGCGGGTGCTGACCGACCTGACCGCCGGGGTGTCCACCGCGACGAGCATCGCGGCCCTCACCCGGCTCAGCCGCGCAGGAGTCGAGCTGGCCCTCGCGGGGTAGCGCGGATTCGCGCGAGGCAGCGCGCGGCAGTCGCCCGTGCGGGCAGGTCAGCCCTGGTCGGCGCGCAGCCTCCCGGTCGCCCGGAACTCGTCGGCGATCTGCTGCGCCTGGGCCGAGATCAGTCGTCGATAGGTGTCGTAGGCGCCGTCGATCCGGTCGGGAAGATCACCGCGATGACGCGCCAGTTGCCAGTCCCGCTTGGCAGCGGCGATGTCGGCGTTGGTGATCACGACCCGCTCGTCCTCCTCCATGCGCAGCAGGATGCGTCCACTTTGTCCGTTTTGCGAGAGTCCGGCGGGGTGAAACCGCAGGCCCGCTCGCGCTGCGGAAACACCACTACCCCTGGCACTCTGACCCAGTGAGGACGAACGCATGAACATCTGGCCGGGCCGCCCCTACCCCCTGGGCGCCACCTACGACGGTAGTGGAACCAACTTCGCTCTGTTCTCCGCCGTCGCGGAGCGGGTCGAGCTGTGCCTGGTGGAGGAGGACGGCACCGAACGCCGGGTCGACCTCCCCGAGGTCGACGCGTACGTCTGGCACGGGTACCTGCCGGCCGTCCAGCCGGGTCAGCGCTACGGCTACCGGGTGCACGGCCCCTACGACCCGGAGGCCGGTCACCGCTGCGACCCGAGCAAGCTGCTGCTCGACCCGTACGCCAAGGCGATCGACGGGCAGACCGACGGCGACCCCTCGCTGTACAGCTACACCTTCGGCGAGCCGGAGAAGCGGAACACCGACGACTCCGCCGGGCACACCATGACCTCCGTCGTGGTCAACCCGTACTTCGACTGGGGCCACGACCGGCCGCCGCAGCGCGAGTACCACGAGTCGGTGATCTACGAGGCGCACGTGCGGGGCCTGACCAAGCTGCACCCGGCGGTCCCGGAGGAGATCCGCGGCACCTACTCGGCGATGGCGCACCCGGCGATCATCGAGCACCTGGTCGAGCTGGGCGTCACCGCAGTCGAGCTGATGCCGGTGCACCAGTTCGTGCACGACCACTCGCTCGCGGACAAGGGCCTGACCAACTACTGGGGCTACAACACCATCGGGTTCTTCGCCCCGCACAACGGCTACGCAGCCTACGGGACCACCGGCCAGCAGGTGCAGGAGTTCAAGACCATGGTGAAGGCGCTGCACGCCGCCGACATCGAGGTCATCCTGGACGTGGTGTACAACCACACCGCCGAGGGCAACCACATGGGCCCGACGCTCAGCTTCCGGGGCATCGACAACGCCTCGTACTACCGGCTGGTGGACGACGACCGCGCGCACTACTTCGACACCACCGGCACCGGCAACTCGCTGCTGATGCGCTCGCCGCACGTGCTGCAGCTGATCATGGACTCGCTGCGCTACTGGGTGCGGGACATGCACGTCGACGGCTTCCGCTTCGACCTGGCGGCCACCCTGGCCCGGCAGTTCCACGAGGTCGACCGGCTGAGCGCGTTCTTCGACATCGTGCAGCAGGACCCGATCATCTCCCAGGTCAAGCTGATCGCCGAGCCCTGGGACCTGGGCGACGGCGGCTACCAGGTGGGCGGCTTCCCGCCGCTGTGGTCGGAGTGGAACGGCCGCTACCGGGACACCGTGCGCGACTTCTGGCGCGGTGAGCCGTCGACGCTGGCCGAGTTCGCCAGCCGCCTGTCCGGGTCCTCGGACCTGTACGAGCACTCCGGCCGCCGCCCGATCGCCAGCGTCAACTTCATCACCGCCCACGACGGCTTCACCCTGCGGGACCTGGTGTCCTACAACGAGAAGCACAACGAGGCGAACGGCGAGGACAACAACGACGGCGAGTCGTTCAACCGGTCCTGGAACTGCGGCGTGGAGGGCCCCACGGACGACCCGGAGATCATCGCGATCCGGGCCCGCCAGTCCCGGAACTTCCTCGCCACACTGCTGCTGTCCCAGGGCGTGCCGATGCTGGCGCACGGCGACGAGCTGGGCAGGACCCAGCAGGGCAACAACAACGTGTACTGCCAGGACAACGAGCTGTCCTGGGTCGACTGGGACCTGGATGAGACCCGGGAGGCGCTGCTGAAGTACACCCGGACGGTGGTGGCGCTGCGCCGCGACCACCCGGTGTTCCGTCGCCGCCGGTTCTTCGCCGGGGCACCCGAGCGCGGCGGTGAGTCCGACCTGCGGGACATCGCCTGGCTCGACCCTTCCGGCAGCCACATGTCCGACGAGCAGTGGCAGGAGGCCTTCGCCCGGTCGGTGGCGGTGTTCCTGAACGGCGACGCCATCGCCGAGCCGGACCTGCGCGGTGAGGACGTGGTCGACGACTCGTTCCTGGTGCTGTTCAACGGGGCACCAGAGTCGGTCACCTTCACCCTGCCGACCGAGGACTACGGCACGCAGTGGACGGTGGTGCTGGACACCGACAGCCAGTTCGAGGCCGGTGAGGTCAAGGACGCCCGAGCCGAGCTGGGTCTCGCCCCGCGTTCGCTGGTCGTGCTCACCCGTCCGCCGATGTCCACCGAGGACGCCGAGTGAGCGACCCGACCACCCCGACCCGGCGCCTGCCCGCGCCGGGTCGGCCGGTGCCGGTGTCCACCTACCGGCTGCAGCTGGGCCCCGACCTGTCCCTGGACGACGCCGCCGACCTAGTGCCCTACCTGGACTCGCTCGGCGTCACCCACCTCTACCTGTCGCCGATCCTGCGTGCCGCGCCCGGGTCGACCCACGGGTACGACGTGGTCGACCACGACGAGATCGCGCCGGAGCTGGGCGGCGAGGCGGCACTGCGCCGGCTGGCCGAGGTCGCGCACGCCGCCGGGCTCGGCCTGGTGCTGGACATCGTGCCGAACCACATGGCCGTGCCCACCCCTGCCTGGCACAACCGCGCCCTGTGGTCGGTGCTGACCGAAGGACCCGAGTCGCCGTACGCCAGCTGGTTCGACGTGGACTGGTCCGCCGGTGACGGTGCGGTGCTGATGCCGGTGCTGGGCGCCCGGATCGGCGAGGTGCTCGCCAGTGGCGAACTCACCCTGGACACCGACCCTGAGCGCGGCCCCGTGCTGCGCTACTACGACCACGTGTTCCCGGTCCGCCCCGGCACCGAGGCGCTGCCGCTGGCCGAGCTGGTGGAGCGCCAGCACTACCGGCTCGCCTACTGGCGGGTGGCCGACGAGGAGCTGAACTACCGGCGGTTCTTCGACGTCGGCACCCTGGCGGCGATCCGGGTCGAGGACCCGGAGGTCTTCGACGCCACCCACGCCCTGGTGCTGCGACTGATCGACGAGGGTGTGCTGGACGGGCTGCGGATCGATCACCCGGACGGTCTGGCCGACCCCGGCGGTTATCTGGCGCGGCTGCGCGAGGCGACCGGCGGCGCATGGGTCGTGGTGGAGAAGATCCTGCAGAACGACGAGCAGCTGCCCACCGACTGGGACACCGCCGGCAGCACCGGCTACGACACCGCGTGGCGGATCCAGCAGGCATTCGTCGACCCGGGTGGTTCCGGACGGCTCGGCGCCCTGATGCACCGGCTGACCGGCGACACCAGCGACGCGCTGCCGGAGCTGGTCGACCAGGCCAAGCGGGAGATCGTCGACCGGGCGCTGTACGCCGAGGTGCACCGGCTCACCGAGCTGGCCGCCGAGGTGTGCCGGGACGACCTGCGGCTGCGCGACCACACCTGGCGGTCGTTGCAGGACTGCCTGGTCGAACTGCTGGTCGCGATGGACCGGTACCGCGCCTACGTGGTGCCGGGCGAGACGCCGCAGCCCGAGGACATCGAGGTGCTGTCCACCGCCGCCGCGCTGGCCCGCACCCGCCTGTCGCCGGAACGGGCGGCGACGATGGATGTCCTGGTCGACCTGCTGCTCGGCCGCGAGGTCGGCTCCGCCGGTCGCACCCGGGACCCGCGGCGCGACGAGCTGATCGTGCGCTTCCAGCAGACCTGCGGCGCGGTGATGGCCAAGGGCGTGGAGGACACCGCCTTCTACCGCTGGACCCAGTTGGTGTCGCTGTGCGAGGTGGGCGGCGAGCCGGACCGCTTCGCGCTGTCCCCCACCGAGCTGCTCACCTGGGCCGGTCGGATGCAGGTGACCTCCCCGCTCGGCATGACCACGATGTCCACCCACGACACCAAGCGGTCGGCGGACGTCCGGGCGCGGATCGGGGTGCTGTCCGAGCTGCCGGTGGAGTGGGCCGAGCTGGTCGGCGAACTGCGCGCGGCCTCCGCGTCCTGGCGTCCGGCCCTGCTGGACGGTCGGACCGAGAACCTGTTGTGGCAGACCCTGGCCGGCACCTGGACGGCCGACGGCCCGCTGTCGGCCGAGCGGCTGACCGAGTACCTGACCAAGGCGATCCGGGAGGCCAAGCAGCACACCACCTGGACAGCACCGGACGAGGCCTACGAGGCGGCGGTGCTCGGCGCTGCCCGGCAGGCGGTGACCGACCCGGCCATCGACGAGCTGTTCGGCCGATGGGAGCAGCGCACCCGGGAGGCGGTCCGGGCTGCCACCCTGGGCACCGCCCTGCTGCACCTGACCCTGCCCGGGGTCGCGGATGTCTACCAGGGCACCGAGGTGCCGTCGATCGCGCTGGTCGACCCGGACAACCGGCGACCGGTGGACCATGCGGCGATCGCTGCCCGACTGGCCCGGTTGGACGAGGGGGCGGGTGCCCGCGACCTGGCGGACGAGAAGCTGCTGCTCACCTCCGCCACGCTCCGGGTCCGCCGGGAGCTGCGCGAGGCGATCATCGGGCCGGAGGCCGGCTTCGTACCGCTGGCACACTCCTCCGGTCACGCGATCACCTACGCCCGCACGGTGGCCGGTGACCCGCGGATCGCGGTGGTCGCCACTCGGCTCGCGGCGTCGGTGGAGCGGATGGGCGGCTGGGCGGAGCACACCGTCGCGCTGCCCGAGGGTGACTGGCAGGACGTGCTGACCGGTCGTGCAGTGGCCGGTGGGGTGCGACGACTGGCCGAGCTGCTGGACCGGATGCCGGTCGCGCTGCTCGTGCGGGAGGACTGAACATGCGGGTATGGGCACCCAAGGCGTCGTCGGTGGATCTGGTGCTGCCGGTCGCCGACGACGGCGGGCCGGAGCGGGTGGCGATGGTCCGTGCCGAGGGCGGCTGGTGGACCGGCGACGACCTGCCGCACGGCACCGACTACGCGATCAGCCTGGACGGCGGCGACCCCCGACCCGATCCGCGCTCACCCTGGCAGCCCGAGGGTGTGCACGGGCCGTCCCGGGTGTTCGACGCCCACCGGTTCGAGTGGGCGGACGGCGCGTGGGCGGGGCGAGACATGCGCGGTGCGGTGATCTACGAGCTGCACACCGGCACGTTCACCCCCGAGGGCACCCTGGACGCCGCGATCCCCCGGCTCGGCCACCTGGTCGACCTGGGTGTCGAGGTGGTCGAGCTGCTGCCGGTCGCACCGTTCAACGGTCGGCACGGCTGGGGTTACGACGGCGTCTCGCTGTACGGGGTGCACCAGCCCTACGGCGGACCGGCGGCACTGCAACGCTTCGTGGACGCCGCGCACCGGGCCGGGCTGGCGGTGTGCCTGGACGTGGTGCACAACCACCTCGGGCCGTCCGGCAACTACCTCGGCGAGTTCGGGCCGTACTTCACCGACGCCCACCAGACGCCCTGGGGCGCGGCGATCGACCTGTCCGAGGTCGAGGTGCGGCGCTGGATCCTGGACTCGGCGCTGCGCTGGTTCACCGACTTCCACATCGACGCCCTGCGGCTGGACGCGGTGCACGCGCTGATCGACGACACCCCCCGGCACATCCTGAGCGAACTGTCCGACGCGGTCGCCGCCCTGGACCTGGGCCGACCGCTGTCCCTGATCGCGGAGACCGACCTCAACGACCCGGTGTCGATCACCCCGACTGACGCGGGCGGCTGGGGCATGACCGCGCAGTGGGCGGATGACGTGCACCACGCGGTGCACGCGCTGCTCACCGGCGAACGGCAGGGCTACTACGTCGACTTCGGGTCACCGCGCACCCTGGCGCACGCGATGACCCGGGTCTTCGTGCACGACGGCGGGCATTCGACCTTCCGCGACCAGGACTGGGGCGTCCCGGTGCCCGACGACGTGGACGGTCACCGGTTCGTCGTCTTCGGCTCCGATCACGACCAGGTGGGCAACCGCGCCCTCGGTGACCGTCCCGCCGAACGACTGGACGACGCGGCGCTGGCGGCCGAGGCGGCGCTGATCCTGCTGTCGCCCTTCACCCCGATGCTGTTCATGGGCGAGGAGTGGGGCGCCCGCACCCCGTGGCTGTTCCTCACCGACCACCCGGAGCCGGAGCTCGCCGAGGCGGTGCGCCAGGGCCGGGCCGCCGAGTTCGGGTCCCACGGGTGGGCGACCATGTACGGCCGCAGCGACGACGACTTCACCGTGCCGGACCCGCAGGCCACCGAGTCGCTGGACCGCAGCCGTCTCGACTGGGACGAGCCCACGCTGCCCGGCCACGGGCGACTGCTGGACTGGTACCGACGCCTGATCGCCCTGCGCCGGGAGGTCGGTGTGCTCGGTGACGGCGACCGGTCGGCGACCCGGGTGACCTGGGACGAGTCCTTCACGGTGCCGGAGTCCGACGACCACTCCCCCGAGGGTGCCCGTGCCCGGTCGTGGCGCAGCTGGCTGGTGCTGCACCGCGGCGACGCCCGGGTGGTGATCAACCTGTCCGACACCGAGCAGACCGTACCGCTGGGCCGCGCCGGCGAGCCGGAGGTGCTGGCGAGCTGGGCGGCGGGCACGGTCCGCGTGCTGACCGCCGACGACGCGAGGGCCGACGCCGCCCCACGCGACGCCGCCTCGGCGGTGCCCGGGACCCGCGTGACGGTCCCGGCGCGCACCGTGGTCGTCCTGCGCTGACCCGCCGCCCCTCCGGGGCGACATGTCGCCCGGCCGGGTGTTCTCCCGGCCGGGCACGCCGCCCGCGCCGCCGAGTGCGCACCGTCAGGGCTGGACGAACTCCGTGCGCCCGCGGTCGACGAGGGCGCCCAGGCGGGACAGCGCGCGGAAGTACTTCTTCCGGTAGCCACCGGCCAGCATCTCCGCGCTGAACAGCTCGCCCGCACCCGCCGAGCCGAGCAGCACCGGCACGTCCCGGTCGTACAGCCGGTCGACCAGCACCACCAGCCGCAGCGCCACGTCCTGGTCCGGCACCGGACCCGCTGCGGTGAGGCCGACGAGGCTGATCCCCTCGACCAGCGCGCCGTACCGGGACGGGTGCACCCGGGACAGGTGCCGCAGCAGGGTCGCCCAGTCGTCACAGGTGGAGCCGGAGACCCCGGACACCGCCGCGCGCACCTGGTCGTCGGTGAGCGGCACGGTGTCGGTGACGGTGGCCCGGGCGCGGTAGTCGGGTCCGTCGATCCGCAGCACCTCGAACCGCCCGGACAGGTCCTGGATCTCGCGCAGGAAGTCGTCGGCGGCGAACCGGCCCTCGCCCAGCGACTCCGGCAGGGTGTTGGAGGTGGCGGCCAGCGCCACTCCCCGGTCGGTCAGCTCGCGCAGCAGCCGCGACATCAGCACGGTGTCGCCCGGGTCGTCCAGCTCGAACTCGTCGATGCAGACCAGCCGCCGGTCGGCCAGGGCGTCGACCGTGGGCCGGAAGCCGAGCGCGCCGACCAGGTTCGTCCACTCCACGAACGTGCCGTAGGCGGCACCGTCCACCGCCGACGCCAGGGAGGTCAGCAGGTGGGTCTTGCCGACGCCGAAGCCGCCGTCGAGGTACACGGCGGGCACCACCGGCTTGCGGCGGAACAGGCCGCCGCGCTTGGCGGCCAGCGTCTCGGCGACCTCGCGCAGGCGGGCCAGCGCGGCGGCCTGCGACGGGTGGCCGGGGTCGGGCCGGTAGGTGTCGAAGGACTCCCCGGCGAAGTGCGGCGGCGGGACCCGCTCGGCCAGCAGCCGCTCCGGTGCCACCTGGGGGTTCCGGTCGGTCAGCGAGGCCGTCGTCGGCGTGGTGCTGGTCACGGGCGGACAGCCTAGGTGCCGCCCCGCATCCCCGCACACCGGTCCCCGGCACCGCCGCCGACCTGCGGACCCACGAACGTCGGCCCTAGCCTGGTGCCATGCCCCCGGAGCTGCCGACCCTGGACATCCTGCTGCCCACCGAGCGCGCCGGAGAGCGCCTGGACCCCGCCCCCGGGGAACCGGTGCTGCACGCGTTCTACGCCCACCCGGCCCCCCGGCCGGGCCGACGGACCGCCGTGCGGGCGAACATGATCGCCACCCTGGACGGGTCGGCGCAGGGAGCCGACGGGCGGTCCCGCAGCATCAACGGGCCCGCGGACTGGCGGGCGTTCCGGGTGCAGCGCGCGGTGGCCGACGTGGTGCTGGTCGGTGGCGGGACCGCCCGGGACGAGGGCTACGGCCCGCTGCGGGTGCCGGCCGACCTGCGCGCCGCGCGGGCCCAGCGCGGTCAGGACGAGCGGCTGCCGCTGGCCCTGGTGACCCGGACCGGTGTGCTGCCGGAGAAGCTGCGGGACGTCCCGGCGGCGGACCGGCCGTTCGTGGTGACGGTGGCGACCAATCCGCGGTTGGACGAGCTGGACCCCGACCGGGTGATCATCGCCGGTGACACCACGGTGGATCTGGCGGCGGCGCTGGACGCACTGGCCGACCGGGGTCTGACCCGGGTGCTGGCCGAGGGCGGTCCGCGCCTGCTCGGCGATCTGACGGCGGCCGGCCTGGTCGACGAACTGTGCCTGAGCACCAGCCCGCTGCTGACCGGTGGCCCCGGGGTCCGGCCGGTGCACACCCAGGAATGGCTGTCCCCCGCGGTCACCGCCGCCCCGGCGCACCTCTTCCACTGCGAGGGGATGCTGCTCGGCAGGTGGCTGCTGCGGTCGGCGGGCTAGGCTCGGCACCGTGACCGACACGATCCTGGTCCTCACGGAGGACACCCTGACCTCGGCGGATGTCGCGCACATCCTCTCCCTGCACGACGGCGAGCGGCTGGACTACCGGGTGCTGATCCCGGCGGACACCGAGCGCAACGTGCTGGTCTCGCTGGTCGACCAGCTGAGCCTGGGCGAGCTGCGCGAGGCGCTGGACACCGTGCTGGGCCGCGAGCCCGCCGCCGACCGGGCCACCGCCGACGCCGCCGAGCAGCTGGCGCGGTCGCTGGAGGCGCTGACCGACGCCGGGGCACACGCCACCGGCACCGTGGTCGACGACGACCCGCTGCCCGCGCTGCACGCCGCCCTGACCGAGACCGGTGCCCGCGAGGTGGTGGTGGCGACCTACCCGCACGCGCTGGAGGACACCTTCCACCAGGACTGGGCGTCCAAGGCCCGCGACGACCTGCACGTCCCGGTCCTGCACCTCTACCTCGGCACCTCCGAACTCGGCTGACGCCACGCCCGCTGCCGTCCCCAGCCCCAGCCCGACCGCGCCCCAGGTCGGCACTCCGCGCCCCAGGGCGGCACTCCGCGCCCCAGGTCGGCACTTCGCCGACCCTGATCGGGCCCGAACTGCCGACCTCGGCACTCACGCGCGGCGAGGTCGGCATTCACCGCCCGAGGTCGGCATTGACCGCCCGAGGTCGGCATTCAGCGCCCGGAATCGGCACTCAGCGCCCGAGGTCGGCACTTCGCCGGGTCTGATCCGGCGCGAAGTGCCGACCTCGGCGCGGAGGCGAGGCGGACGCGGGCGTGAGAGGCGGACGGGGCGTGAGGCGGGCGTCGGGCGGGCGTCGGCGCGGGCGCGGGGGTCAGAACCCGGTGCCGGTGACCTTCGGGTAGTACCGGCGGAACTTGCGCACCTGGTTGATCCCGGCGAGAAGGGCATACCAGCGCCGCTTGATCCCCGCATCACCCCGGTAGCGCAGCGGGTGGGCGACCCGCCCGGCGCGGATCAGGCCACGTACCCGACCGGCCAGCGCCGGGTCGAGCACGTACCGCAGCAGCAGCCGGTGCGGCAGGATCGAGTACAGGACCTCGCTGTCGACCACCACCGGCTCCAGCGCGTGGTCGAGCACCCGGTCCTCGACCAGGAACCGGGCCACATTCGCCCCGGCCGCCGTGACGTAGTAGTTGTTCCGGCCGATCCGCGGGTTGACCTCGAAGAACCGGAAGCTGCCGTCGCGCGGGTCGACCTTCACGTCGAAGTTGGCGAAGCCCACATAGCCGACCTCGCGCAGGAACCGGGCCGCCTGGTCCAGCATCTCCTGCTCGCGGGTCACCACCATGGCGGCCGGGTTCCCCAGGCCGGACGGCGTGTGCTCCTCCAGCAGGACGTGCGCCGAGCACAGCAGGGTGATCGCACCCCGGGAGTCGACGTAGGCGGTGATCGACCGCATCTGGGTGTCGTCGCCGCCGATCAGCTCCTGGACCACGAACCGGCCCCGGAACCCGGCGTCGCGCAGCGACACCCACAGGGCGGCGAGCTCGTCGGCGTCGGCGATCTCGAAGACCTTCGCCTTCCCCGGGAACTCGACCTCCTGGTAGTCGGCGCTGCTGGCGGCCTTGGCGATCAGCGGGTAGGCGATGTCCACCGGTGCGGGCGCCCAGTCGGCGTCGGCGGCGCGGGCGAAGTCCTGGACGATGGTCCGCGGCACCGCCAGACCGGCGGCCACCGCGGCATCGGCGAAGGACGCCTTGTCCGACAGCCGCTCCAGCAGGTCCTCGGACAGGAACGGCACCACGTAGAACGGTTCCAGCTCGGCGCGGTGCTGCACGACGACCCGGACCAGCCAGTCGGAGTTCGCCAGCAGGACCAGCCGCTCCGGGCGTTGCGCCGCCGTGTGCTCCCGGGCGACGACCAGCAGCTCGTCCACCAGCTGCCGCGGGTCGTGCCCGTCGGGGACCAGCCGGACGTCCAGGATGGCCGAGTCGGCGATCGGGCCGAGGGCCGCCCCGGCGACCACCGTGCTGCGGACCGCGTACTCCTCGTGGAACGCCCGGGCCAATGCGTAGACGCCGATGTCGGCGCCCAGGATGACCGGGCGGACGATGCTGCTGCTCACGCGGACTGCTCGCTCCGGTCGCCGGACCACTCGGTGTGGAAGACGCCGTCCTTGTCGGTGCGGTGGTAGGTGTGCGCCCCGAAGAAGTCGCGCTGCGCCTGGATCAGCGCCGCGGGCAGCCGCTCGGCGCGCACGCCGTCGTAATAGGCCAGCGAGGAGCTGAACGCCGGGGTGGGCACACCGGCCAGCGCCGCCTGCGACACCACCCGACGCCAGGCCGGGACACCGTTGGCGACGGCACCGGTGAAGTACTCGTCGGACAGCAGCAGCGGCAGGTCGGCGGCGCGCTCGTAGGCCTCGGTGATCCGGTTCAGGAACCGGGCGCGGATGATGCAGCCGCCGCGCCAGATCCGGGCCATCGCGCCCCGGTCGATGTCCCAGCCGTTCTCCGCGGAGGCGGCGGCGATCTGGTCGAAGCCCTGCGAGTACGCGACCACCTTGGAGGCGTACAGCGCCAGGCGCACGTCCTCGATGAAGGCGTCCCGGTCGGTGATCCGGAAGTCCTCGGCCAGCGCCGGGAGCGTGGTCACGGCGGCGGCGCGCTGCGGCACCGAGCCGGACAGCGCCCGGGCGAAGGTGGCCTCGGCGATGCCGGTGATCGGCACCCCCAGGTCCAGACCGTTCTGCACGGTCCAGCGGCCGGTGCCCTTCTGCTCGGCCCGGTCCAGCACGATGTCCACGAACGCCTGACCGGTCTCGGCGTCGACGTGGGCCAGCACGTCGGCGGTGATCTCGATCAGGAACGACTCCAGGTCACCCTCGTTCCAGGACTTGAAGATCTCGGCGATCTCGGCGGCGGAGGCACCGAGTCCCTGCTTGAGCAGGTCGTAGGCCTCGGCGATCAGCTGCATGTCGGCGTACTCGATGCCGTTGTGCACCATCTTGACGAAGTGCCCCGCGCCGTCCGGCCCGACGTAGGTGCAGCAGGGCACGCCGTCGACCTTGGCGGAGATGTCCTCCAGGATCGGGCCCAGCACCTGGTAGGACTCGCGCGAGCCACCCGGCATGATCGACGGCCCGTTCAGCGCGCCCTCCTCGCCGCCGGACACCCCGGAGCCGACGAAGTGCAGGCCCTTGGCCTTCAGCGCCGCCTCGCGCCGGATGGTGTCCGGGAAGTGCGCGTTCCCGGCGTCGATCACGATGTCACCGGAGTCCAGCAGCGGGACCAGCTCGTCGATCACCGCGTCCGTCGGCGCACCCGCCTTGACCATCACGATGATCTTGCGCGGCCGCTCCAGGCTGGCGACGAACTCCTCCACCGACTCGGACGGCACGAAGGTGCCCTCGTCGCCGTGGTCCGCGATCAGCGAGGCGGTCTTGGCGTTCGTGCGGTTGTGCACCGCGACGGTGTAGCCGTGCCGGGCGAGGTTGCGCGCCAGGTTGCGGCCCATCACGGCCAGGCCGGTGACGCCGATCTGTGCAGCGGACATCGAGTTGCTCCTTCGGGGGAAACCTGAAAACGAGGCGGCTGTCGTGCGGCGTTCAGCCTAGTCGCCCGGCCTCGGCGCCGGTCGGCGCTGTCCATCCCGGCGCGCCTGACCTGCCATCACCGGACCCACCCCTAACCTCCATGCCATGTCCACCGGCCCCCGCACCGCGCCGCAGGAGTTCATCCGTGCGCTGCGCTCCCTGCGCGCGGTGACCCTGCGGCCCGAGGTCAGCCTGGACGAGGTGCCGGGCCCGGCCCGGATCGCGCCGTACACCGCCGCGCTGAACGCCGAGGTGCGCACCGCCCGGCACGACCCGGAGGCGGACGAGCTGGCGTCCGGCCGGTTCGTGATCCTGCACGACCCCGCCGGCCAGGAGGCGTGGGATGGCTCCTTCCGTCTGGTGACGCTGGTCCGTGCGGTGCTCGAGCCGGAGGTCGGCGCCGACCCGCTGCTGGCCGAGGTGGCGTGGAGCTGGCTGTCCGAGGCCCTGGCGAGCGCCGACGTCGACATGCGCGCGGCCGGCGGCACCGTCACCCGCGTGCTGTCCCAGAGCTTCGGCGCGCTGGACGAGCGCCCGGAACTGTGCGAGCTGGAGATGCGGGCGTCCTGGACCGCCGCCGACGAGGATCTCGCCCCCCACCTGCGAGCCTGGGGCGAACTGCTCTGCACGGTCGCCGGTCTGCCCCCGTTGCCGGAGGGCGTCGTGGCGCTCGGCCCCCGTCACTGAGCCGGAAATCCGCCGAGACATTGCGCTGAACGCCTTAAGTTCCGGGTGAAATCCGCCGATAGGTGGGTAACCGAACATCAGGGGGACAGTGCAGTGAGCTACGACCCGATGCACCCAGGCGGTCGATCCGCCGCAGCGGTGCAGACCCGCCGCCCAGCCAGCGCACCGCAACGCCGCGGTCTCGGCCAGATGTGCGTCGTGGTCACCGAGCTCAAGCCGGGCGACTCCCAGATCCTGGTGCGCAACCTGCGTCGCCGCGGCTCCGGTCGGGTGATCCTGCTGGCCCGGCGTGCCGGTCGCCAGGAGCTGGTCACACTGCTCACCGGTGGACTGCGCGGCGCGGTCGCCACCGACCCCAACGCGCCGGACCCGGCCGAGGCCGCCGCCCCGTTCACCGCCGCCGCGGGCGCATCGGGCAACCGGACCGCGCCCACCCGTCCGGAGCTGACCTCCCGCGAGCTGAGCGTGCTGCGGCTGGTCGCCGACGGCTACTCCAACCGGTCGATCGGCGAGGAGCTGGGCCTGTCGGCCCTGACCGTCAAGAGCCACCTGGCGCGGATCTCCCGGAAGCTGGGCACCGGCGACCGGGCGGCACTGGTGGCGATCTCGATCCGGACCGGGCTGTTCAGCTAACGTCCACCGCATGAGTGGTCGCACCCGGCTCGGCGCATGGGCCTGGGCGTCGATCGTGCAGTACTTCGTGCTCCTGCTGGTCGTCCGGTCGGCCTGGACCCTGCCCTACGACCCGGTGAGGAACGCGATCAGCGACCTCGGCGCGGTCGGCTGCGGCGCGTTCTCCGGCCGTCAGGTGTGCTCGCCCTGGCATGCCGCGGCGAACATCTCCTGGGTGCTCACCGGCGTCACGATGGCCGCCGGCGCCCTGCTGCTGCGCCCGGTCTTCCCCCGGACACGCACCGCCCTGGTGGGCACGCTGCTGCTGGTCGCCTCCGGCCTGGGCGAGCTGTCGGTCGGTCTGCACCCGGAGGACGCCGGGCCCTGGCACGTCCCCTCCGCGGTGGTCGCGATCGGCTGCGGGCTGCCCGGCATCCTGCTGCTCGGGTGGTCGGTGCGCCGAGACCCGGGGTGGCGCGTGATCGGCGGCGTCGGGGTCGGACTCGGCGTGCTCGGGCTGCTGGCGGTGGTGGTGATGATCGCGGTGCCCGCGGCCCCCTTCGGACTGGTCGAACGGTTCGCGGCGTACCCGATCCTGCTCTGGTGCCTGGCGTGCGGGATCCTGCTGCTGCGCCGCACGCGCGGCGAATAGGACCCGAGGTCCAGCACGCCCTACGGTGGGACGATGCAGACGATTCCGGCCGGTACCCCGGCCGACGAGACACCGGTCGCCGGGGACGGCGACACGACCGACGAGTCCGTCCCGGTCGTTCCTCTCACCGAGCCGGCCGACGGCATCCCCCCGGTGATCGCGACGCCGGAGGCGCTGGCCGAGGTGGTCGCGGCTTTCGGTGCCGGGACCGGTCCGGTCGCGGTGGACGCCGAGCGTGCCTCCGGGTACCGCTACGGCCAGCACAACTACCTGGTGCAGCTGCGCCGGGAGGGCGCGGGCACCGCGCTGATCGACCCGGCGGCGCTGCCGGACCTGTCGGCGCTCTCCGACGCGCTGATCGGCGTCGAGTGGGTGTTCCACGCCGCTTCCCAGGACCTGCACCCGCTGGCGGAGCAGGGCATGAAGCCGAGCCGGATCTTCGACACCGAGCTCGGTGCCCGGCTGCTCGGCCTGGAGCGGGTCGGTCTGGCCGCGGTGGTCGCCGAACTGCTGGGCCTCGGACTGGCCAAGGAGCACTCGGCCGTCGACTGGTCCACCCGGCCGCTGCCCGAGCAGTGGCTGCGCTACGCCGCCCTGGACGTCGAGGTGCTGGTCGAGCTGCGGGAGGTGATGGCCGAACGTCTGGCCGTCGCCGGGAAGGCACAGTGGGCGGCCGAGGAGTTCGAGGCGGTCCGGCTCACCCCGCCGCCGGAACCCCGCATCGATCCGTGGCGCCGGGTGTCCGGGGTGCACGCGATCCGCGACCCGCGCCGACTGGCCGTGGTGCGCTCGCTCTGGCAGGCGCGCGACGACAACGCCCGGCAGCGGGACATCTCCCCCGGCCGGGTGCTGCCGGACGCCGCGATCCTCGCCGCCGCTCAGGCGCTGCCGCGCACGCTGCCGCAGCTGACCTCACTGCCGCAGTTCGCCGGGAAGGGCACCCGCCGCCGCGCGACGCTGTGGCAGCGCGCGATCGACGCCGCCCTCGCCCTGCCCGAGGACCAGCTGCCCCCAGCCCGCGGCCCGCGCTCGGACGGTCCCCCGCCGCCGCGCAGCTGGCCGGACCGCGACCCGGCCGCCGCCGCCCGGCTGGCCGCCGCCCGAGAGCTGGTGGCCGGTCTCTCGGAGCAGCACCACGTGCCGGTGGAGAACCTGCTGCAGCCCGACCTGCTGCGCCGGGTCTGCTGGTCCCCGCCGGCCCCCGCCGACGCGGAGTCGCTCGCCGAGCGGCTGCGAGAGGGTGGGGCGCGGGAGTGGCAGGTCGGGTTGATCGCCGAGCCACTGGCGGCCGCGTTCGCCGCCACCGCCTGACAGCCCGCCACCAGCGGGTTAGGGTCACCGACGACCGGACACCGTCGTCCAGGGAGACCGCATGCGCCACCTCCGTACCTCAGCCGACCCCGTGACCCACGATGCGGCCCCGCAGCCGCCCGAGGTGCTGGGATCGGCCGACACCGCCCGACTGGCCGAACTGCTGCCCAGTGGTTGCCCGGCCGACCTGCCCGCCGAGCCCGACCACCAGGTCGCACAGGTGTCGGTGGAGGAGGCGGCCACCCCGGCCGGACGGGTCGCGGTGATCACGCTGGACTCCCCGGACGGCAAGCGTCCGACCACCCTCGGCCCGCGCGGCCTGCTGGCGCTGTACGACGCGGTCCAGCAGGTCGCGGCCCGGGCGGAGCAGCTGGTCGCGGTGGCGGTGACCGGGCGGCCCGGCTGCTTCGTGGCGGGCGCCGACCTGACCGTGGCGCGTCGGCTGCGGGACACCGCGGATGCCCGGGCGCTGGCCGAGCTGGGACATGCCGCCCTGCGTCCGTTCGGCGAGCTGCCGGTGCCGACCGTGGCCTGGATCACCGGGCACGCCATCGGCGGCGGCCTGGAACTGGCACTGCACTGCGACCACCGGGTGGTCGTCGAGGGCGTCCGGTCGCTCGGGCTGCCGGAGGCGTCGCTGGGCATCGTGCCGGGCTGGGGCGGCACCTGGTTGCTGCCCCGCCTGGTCGGGCTGCCCGCCGCGATCGACCTCACCATCCAGCGCCCGGCGCAGAGCCGGCTCACCGACGCGGGAACCGCCGCCGCGATCGGGCTGGTGGATGCCTTGCTGCCCGCCGACGACTTCGCGATGCGTGCGATCGAGTGGACGCTGAGCCACACCGGTGCGCCGGACCGCGACCACTCCCCCCGCACCCCGGAGGCCGACGACGAGGCGACGGCACAGGCGGTGCGCGGATCGTTGGCGGCCCGGCTGCACGATGCGGCACCCGCCTACCCGCGCGTGCTGGACCTGCTCACCGCCACCGACGACCGGGACGCCCACTTCGTCGCCGAGGACGAGGCGCTGGCCGAGCTGCTGGTCTCCGACCAGGCACGGGCGTCGATGTACGCCTCCGACCTGATCGGCCGGGCCACCCGGGCCGGTGGACCGACCGACGCGCTGCCCCGGGAGATCCGCCGGGTGGGGATCGTGGGCGCCGGACTGATGGCCGCCCAGCTCGCGGTGCTGATCGGTGGTCGACTCGGTGTGCCGGTGGCCCTGCGCGAGGTGGACGAGGAGCGGGCGGCGGCGGGTCGGGAGCGGATCACCGGTCTGGTGTCCCAGCTCGCGGACAAGGGCCGGATCGACCCGGCGGTGGCCGACCTGCTCACCGTGGGCACCGACCTGGCGGCGCTGGCGGAGGCCGACCTGGTGATCGAGGCGGTCACCGAGGTCCTGGAGGTCAAGCGCCAGGTCTTCGCCGAGCTGGAGCGGGTGGTGCCGCCGACCACGATCCTGGCCACGAACACCTCCGCCCTGTCGGTCACGGCGATGGCCAGCGGCCTGGACCATCCGCGCCGGGTGGTCGGGCTGCACTTCTTCAATCCGGTGGACCGGATGCCGCTGGTGGAGGTGGTGGCGACCGCGACCGCCGACCCGGTGGCGGTGACCACCGCCGCGGATCTGGCCCGCCGGTGCGGCAAGACCGTGGTGCGCACCGCGGACGCGCCGGGCTTCGTGGTGAACCGGGTCCTGCTGCGGATGCTGTCCGACGTGCTGGCGTCGGTGCAGGACGGGGCGAGCGTGGAGGTCGCCGACCGTGCGCTGGACCCGCTGGGCCTGCCGATGAGCCCCTTCGCGCTGCTGGACCTGGTCGGACTCGGAGTCGGCGGCCACGTGCTCGCCAGCCTGCACCGCGATCTGGGCGACCGCTACCGACTCTCCCCCGGCCTGGACACGCTCACCGAGCAGGGTCGCGCGGTGTCCATGCCCGGACCGGTCGGCACCCGGGTGGTCGACCCGGCGATCCAGGAGGTCTTCGGCACTCCGGGCGACCTGGACGAGGCAGCGGTGCGGGAGCGGGTGCTGGCGGGGTTGGGTGAGGAGATCCGCCTGCTGCTGGCCGACCGGGTCGTAGCCGGGCCCGAGCAGGTCGACCTGGCGATGATCCTCGGTGCGGGCTGGCCGGCCCACCTCGGCGGGATCACCCCGTACCTGATCCGCACCGGGCACCTCGCGCTGTGAGGCTCCGGCACCACTGAGTCCGGCGGCGGCTCCGCCCGCGCGACGCGTTCAGCCGCACGAGGACGGCCCCGGCGATCACTGTCCGCCGGGGCCGTCCTCGTTGTCGGTAGGGATCTCAGAACACGGTCAGCCCGCGGGCACGGAACTGGCCGCGGACCCGCTCCACCAGCTCCGGGGACGGGGCACGGGTGTCGGCGAGCTCGTAGGTCATGCCGAGGGTGGCCCACTTGTCCTGGCCCATCTGGTGGAACGGCAGCACCTCCACCCGGCTCACCGTCGACAGGGTGGACACGTAGTCGGCGACCGCCTCGACGTTCTCCTCCGCGTCGGTCAGCCCGGGCACCAGCACGAACCGGATCCAGATCTCGGTGCCGCTGTCGGCGACCCGGCGGCCGAAGTCGAGGGTGGGCTGCAGCTCGCGGCCGGTGGTCTTCTTGTAGGTCTCCGGGATGCCAGACTTCACGTCCAGCAGCACCAGGTCGATGTCCGCCAGCATCGCGTCCGTGCAGTGCGCCCCCAGGTAGCCCGAGGTGTCGATGGCGGTGTGGATGCCCAGTTCCTTGGCCCCGCGCAGGATGTTGGCGACGAAGGCGGGCTGCATCAGCGGCTCGCCGCCGGAGATGGTGAGTCCGCCGCCGGTCACCTCGAAGACCTTGGTGTACCGACCGATCCGGTTCAGCAGCTCGGTGGCGCTGATCGGCTCACCCCGGCGCATCTCCATCGTGTCGGGGTTGTGGCAGTAGAGGCAGCGCAGCGGGCAGCCGGACAGGAAGGTGGTCATCCGGGTGCCGGGACCGTCGACCGCGGTCACCAGCTCCCAGCTGTGCAGCGAGCCGAGCTCACCGGCTCGCATCGCCGACAGCTTCTCCGACCGGTCGGCGTCGGTGGTGGTCATCCCCGCGGTGCCGGCGCTGGACCGGGTGTGCGATCCGCCGATCACCGGCACGCCCAGGTCGATCACCGGGGCGCCTGTCGTCTGGCTGCTCATTGCTCCAACTCCCTGATGTGGGCCGGGCCCGCCGAGGACCGGATCGGTCCTGCGGCGGGCCCGGCCGTCATGCCTGGTGGATCACAGACCGCCGTGGAACGTCCGGGAGAGCACGTCGAGCTGCTGCTCGCGGGTCAGCCGGACGAAGTTCACCGCGTAACCGGAGACCCGGATGGTGAGCTGCGGGTACTTCTCGGGGTGCTCCATGGCGTCCTCGAGGGTGTCCCGGTTCAGCACGTTCACGTTCAGGTGGTACCCGGACTGGACGTTGTAGGCGTCCATCAGGCCGACCAGGTTCGTGATCTGCTCCTCGCGCTCCCGGCCCAGACCCGAGGGCACCACGGTGCTGGTCAGCGAGATGCCGTCCATCGCCTCGGAGTAGGGCAGCTTGGCCACCGACATCGCGGAGGCGAGCATGCCGTGCGTGTCGCGCCCGTTCATCGGGTTGGCACCCGGGGCGAAGGGCTCACCGCCGCGGCGACCGTCCGGGGTGTTCCCGGTGGCCTTGCCGTAGACCACGTTCGAGGTGATCGTCAGCACCGACTGGGTGTGCAGCGCGTTCCGGTAGGTCTTCTGTGCCCGGATCTTCTCCATGAAGGACCGCACGATGGCCACCGCGATCTCGTCCGCGCGGTCGTCGTCGTTGCCGTACTTCGGGAAGTCGCCCTCGATCACGTAGTCGGTGACCAGACCGTCCTCGTCCCGGACCGGGGTGACCTTCGCGTACTTGATCGCCGACAGCGAGTCCGCCACGACCGACAGACCGGCGATGCCGCAGGCCATGGTCCGCAGGATCTCCTTGTCGTGCAGGGCCATCTCGATGCGCTCGTAGGCGTACTTGTCGTGCATGTAGTGCACGCAGTTCAGCGCGTCGACGTAGGTCTCGGCCAGCCAGTCGAGCAGCTTGTCGTACTTGGCCGACACGTCGTCGAAGTCCAGCACGTCACCGGTGACCGGTGCGGAGACCGGGGCGACCTGCTTGCCGGAGACCTCGTCGCGGCCGCCGTTGATCGCGTAGAGCAGGGCCTTGGCGATGTTCACCCGGGCACCGAAGAACTGCATCTGCTTGCCCACCCGCATCGGGGACACGCAGCAGGCGATCGCCGCGTCGTCGCCCCAGGAGGTGCGGATCAGCTCGTCGGACTCGTACTGGATCGCCGAGGTGTCGATCGACACCTGGGCGCAGAACCGCTTGAAGCCGTCCGGCAGCCGGTTGCTCCACAGCACGGTCAGGTTCGGCTCCGGGGCCGGGCCGATGTTGTAGAGGGTCTGCAGGAAGCGGAACGAGGACTTGGTGACCAGCGGCCGACCGTCCTCACCGATACCGGCGATCGACTCGGTGACCCAGGTCGGGTCGCCGGAGAACAGCTCGTCGTACTCCGGGGTCCGCAGGAAGCGCACGATGCGCAGCTTGATGACGAAGTCGTCGATCAGCTCCTGGGCGAACTCCTCGGTGATGGTGCCGTTGTCGAGGTCGCGCTGCAGGTAGATGTCCAGGAAGGTCGAGGTCCGGCCCAGCGACATCGCCGCGCCGTTCTGCTCCTTCACCGCTGCCAGGTAACCGAAGTACAGCCACTGGATCGCCTCGCGGGCGGTGGTCGCCGGGCCGGAGATGTCGTAGCCGTAGGAGGCCGCCATCTGCTTCAGCTCGTTGAGCGCCTTGATCTGCTCGGAGTTCTCCTCGCGGTCGCGGATGACGTCCTCGACCGAGCGCTCCATGTCCAGCTCGTGGCGCTCCATCCGCTTGCCCTCGATCAGGGCGTCCACCCCGTACAGGGCGACCCGGCGGTAGTCACCGATGATCCGGCCACGGCCGTAGGCGTCCGGCAGGCCGGTGATGATGTGCGACGAGCGGGCGGCGCGGACGTTCGGGGGGTACACGTCGAAGACGCCGTCGTTGTGCGTCTTGCGGTACTCGCTGAAGATCTTGTCGACCTGCGGGTCCACGTCGTAGCCGTAGGTCTGCAGCGACTTGACGACCATCCGCCAGCCGCCGTTGGGGATCATGGCGCGCTTGAGCGGGGCATCGGTCTGCAGGCCGACGATCAGGTCCTTGCCCTCGGCGATGTAGCCGGGGCCGTGCGACGTGATCGTGCCGGGGACGTGGTTGTCGATGTCGTAGACACCCTTCGCGCGCTCCTCGGGGAACATCGCGGTCAGCGTCTGCCACACCTCGGTGGTGCGCTCGGTCGGTCCGGCGAGGAACGAGGAGTCACCGTTGTACGGGGTGTAGTTGCGCTGGATGAAGTCACGGACGTCGATGCCGTCGCACCAGGGGCCGGTGACGAACCCGTCCCAGGCGCCCGCGGTGGCGTCGGCGCCGGTCTGGGGTACTGCGGTGGTGGCCATGAGGAGCTCCCTCGCTTGGTTCTGGGTATTAGTGACGCTATTCACGAGGTCATGGGATGTCTTGGGACCTCTGTCCCGAACCGCCTGGATCGGACTGTGAGGGCGCTCACGGCGCACCCGTCGCGCCCCCTCCCCGAGGCCGCCCCACACCCCGCTCGGACCTCCACCTCCCCGGTCGGCCGCCGCCACGAGGTCGGCAGTTCGCGCCCGCGGTCGGCCACCGCCACGAGGTCGGCAGTCCGCGCCCGAGGTCGGCAGTCCGCGCCGAGGTCGGCAGTTCGCCGGGTCCGTCATGGTCGAAACGCACGACCTCGAACCAGGGGCGGGAGCAGGAGCAGGGGCAGGGCCGGGGGCAGAGGGAGGCGGATGGCGCGTGGGGCCGGGAGGCGGATGGCGCGGGGGCCGGGGTGGCTGGGGGCGCGGGGGCGCGACCGGGCGGTCGCGTCCGGGTCAGCGGCGCAGGGTCGCCGCGATCCGTGATGCGGTCAGGCCGGCGGCGTCGAGCACCTGGGCCCGGGTGCCGTGGGCCAGGAACTCGCGGGGCAGCCCGAAGCTGCGCACCGGCACCCCGTCGACCGCGAGCGCCACGCCCGCGCCGATCCCACCCGCACGCAGCCCGTCCTCGATCACCGCGACCTCGGCGTACTCCCCCGCCAGCCGCGCCAGGGCGTCCGGGACCGGCAGCACCCAGCGGGGGTCCACCACCGTGACGCCCCGGTCCAGCGACGCCGCGACCTCCAGGGCCATCGGTGCCATCGCCCCGACCGCGACGATCAGCACCGGGTCCGGGCCGTCGCGGTGCAGCAGGATGTCCAGACCGTCACGGACCGTCACGGCGGGCAGCGGCTCGGGCAGCGCGCCCTTGGGGTAGCGCAGCACCGTGGGCGCGTCGGCGACCTCGACCGCTTCGCGCAGGGCGCGGCGCAGGGTGTCCCCGTCCCGGGGCGCTGCCAGTCGCAGTCCGGGGACCAGGCTCAGCATCGCCAGGTCCCACATGCCGTGGTGAGTGGCTCCGTCGTCGCCGGTGACGCCCGCGCGGTCCAGCACGATCGTGACCCCCGCCCGGTGCAGGGCGGCGTCCATCAACAGTTGGTCGAAGGCCCGGTTGAGGAAGGTGGCGTAGAGGGCGACCACCGGGTGGAGTCCGGCGAAGGCCATCCCGGCCGCGGTGGTGAGTGCGTGCTGCTCGGCGATCCCGACGTCGACGATCCGGTCGGGGAACGCGTCGCCGAACGGCGCCAGGCCGACGGGTTGCCGCATCGCGGCGGTGATGGCGACCAGGTCCGGTCGCCGGTGACCCAGGGCGACGATCTCCTCGGCGAACACCCCGGTCCAGCCGAATCGGGACGGCACCACCGGCAGTCCGGTCTCCGGGTGGATCCGGCCGACGGCGTGGAATCGGTCGGCCGCGTCCTGTTCGGCGGGCGCGTAGCCGCGACCCTTCTCCGTCAGGGCGTGCACCACCACCGGGCCCCCGGCCGCCCGGGCGCCGCGGAACGCGACCTCCAGCTCGGCGAGGTCGTGTCCGTCCACCGGTCCGATGTAGCTCAGACCGAGTTCCTTGATGATCCCCTCGACGCCGCGGCGCATCATCCCGCCGACCGTGGGTGCGTACGAGCGGCCGTTGTCGTTGACCACCACGACCAGGCGTCGCGGGGTGCCGTCGGCGATGTTGTTCAGCGCCTCCCAGGCCATCCCGCCGGTCAGCGCGCCGTCGCCGATCACCGCGACCACCGTGCGGTCGCCCTCCCCCGCAAGCGCACGGGCGTGCGCGATCCCGTCCGCCCAGGACAGTGCGGTCGAGGCGTGCGAGTTCTCCACCACGTCGTGCGGGGACTCGGCACGGGACGGGTAGCCGGACAGTCCGTCGCGCTGGCGCAGCCGGTCGAAGTCCCGCCGTCCGGTGAGCAGCTTGTGCACGTAGGCCTGATGCCCGGTGTCGAAGACCAGGGTGTCCCGGGGCGAGTCGAACACCCGGTGCAGGGCGAGGGTCAGCTCGACCACCCCGAGGTTCGGCCCCAGGTGGCCGCCGGTGCGGGAGACCCGGTCGACCAGGAACTCCCGGATCTCACCGGCCAGGACGTCGAGCTCCGCCCCGCGCAGCGCGCGCAGGTCGGCGGGGCCGTCGATCCCGTCCAGCAGAGTCATGGCTGCACGGTAGGCGTCCGACCCCGGCATCGCCTGCCGACGCGCAGCACCCCGGGTAGACTTCGGCGGAAAGGGGAACACACCTATGCGCTTCCTGCCCGGGCACCAGCCCAGCTCCGACCTCACCTACGGCGACGTCTTCATGGTCCCGTCCCGGTCCGAGGTCGCCTCCCGCTTCGACGTGGACCTGTCGGCCGCCGACGGCACCGGCACCACCATCCCGATCGTGGTCGCGAACATGACCGCCGTCGCCGGACGCCGGATGGCCGAGACCGTGGCCCGGCGGGGTGGCATCGCCGTCATCCCGCAGGACGTCCCGGTGGAGGTGGTCGCGGATGTGATCGCCTCGGTGAAGGCCAAGCACACGGTGATCGAGTCGCCGGTGACGGTCTCCCCGCAGGACACCGTGCACACCGCGCTGACGCTGATCGGCAAGCGGTCGCACGGGGCGGCGGTCGTCGTGGACGGCAACCGCCCGGTCGGTGTGGTCACCCCCGCCGACTGCCAGAACGTGGACCAGTTCACCCAGGTCGCCGAGGTGATGACCCCGGACCCGACCACCGTCGAGCTGTCGGTGATCGAGTCCGGTGACCTGCAGGGCGCTTTCGAGCGGCTGCACGCCGCCCGCCGCAAGTTCTCCCCGGTGGTGAGCGACGGCGAGCTGGTCGGCGTGCTCACCCAGGTCGGTGCCCTGCGGTCGTCGATCTACCGCCCCGCCCTCGACGACCAGGGCCGCCTGCGGGTGGCTGCCGCGGTCGGGATCAACGGTGACGTGCGGGCCAAGGCCGCCGCGCTGCTGGACGCCGGGGTGGACGTGCTGGTGGTCGACACCGCCCACGGTCACCAGCGCAAGATGCTGGACGCCCTGGCCGCGGTGAAGTCGCTGGACCCGCAGGTGCCGATCGTCGCCGGGAACGTGGTCACCGCCGAGGGCACCCGGGACCTGATCGAGGCCGGTGCCGACATCGTCAAGGTCGGTGTCGGACCGGGCGCGATGTGCACCACCCGGATGATGACCGCCGTGGGCCGACCGCAGTTCTCCGCCGTGCTGGAGTGCGCCGCCGAGGCCCGTCGCCTGGGCAAGCACGTCTGGGCCGACGGCGGGGTGCGACACCCCCGCGACGTGGCGCTGGCACTGGCGGCCGGTGCCTCGCAGGTGATGGTCGGCTCCTGGTTCGCCGGGACCCACGAATCGCCGGGCGACCTGCACGAGGACGGGTCGGGGCGGCTCTACAAGGAGTCGTTCGGCATGGCGTCGGCCCGCGCGGTCGCCGCCCGCACCCGCGGTGGTTCCGCCTTCGACCGGGCGCGCAAGTCCCTGTACGAGGAGGGCATCAGCTCCTCCCGGATGTACCTGGACCCGAAGCTGCCCGGTGTGGAGGACCTGCTGGACCGGATCACCTCCGGGGTGCGGTCCTCCTGCACCTACGTCGGGGCGACCTCCCTGGAGGAATTCCACGACCGCGCGGTGGTCGGCATCCAGTCCGCCGCCGGGTACGACGAGGGACGGCCGCTGCCCGACGGGTGGTGAGGGACCGGGCTAGGGTCACGGTGTGTCTCAGCCGCGCCCTGTCCTCGTCCTCACGCACGCCGCGCACGAGGGTCCGGGTCTGATCGCCCGGGCCCTCGACGGTCTGGTGTTGACCACCCGCACCGTGGTGGACGACCCGTCGCCCAGTCTGCCCCGGGTCGCCGACCTGGCCGGACTGGTCGTGATGGGCGGTCCACAGGACGCCGACGACGACCTCGGCCATCCCGGGCTCGCCACTGAACGACGCCTGCTGGCCGAGGCGGTGGACGCGGATGTCCCGGTGCTCGGGGTGTGCCTGGGCATGCAGCTGCTCGCGATGGCGCTGGGTGCGCCGCTGCACCGGCGGCACGGCACCCAGATCGGCTTCGGGGAGATCGAGGTGGTCGGCGCCGACCCGGTGCTGGCCGCCGCCGGGCCGCGACCCACGGTGCTGCACTGGCACACCGATGCCGTCGACCTGCCGGAGGGCGCCACCCTGCTGGCCCGGGACGAGGTGACGCCGGTGCAGGCGTTCCGGGCCGGGTCGGCGGTGGGCCTGCAGTTCCACCTGGAGGTCGAGCCCACGCTGCTGGACCTGTGGTTGGAGACTCCGGTGATGGTCGCCGACCTGGAGCCGGAGGAGGTGGCGGCGGTCCGGCTCGGGTCGCGCCAGCACCTGGCAGCGCTGCGTCCGGCCGCCGACCTGGGCTTCGCCGCGTTCGCGAGGGATGTCGCTCTGGGCGCGTTCGCCGACCGGGCACGGGAGCGGGCGTGACGGGCAGCGCCGCGCTGGACGATCTGCTCGCGCTCTGCTCCCGCCGACCGATCTGGTCCGCCGATCCGACCGGTGCCTTCGCCGCTGGGACCTCGATCCGGCGCTCCGCCGTGCTGGTGCTGTTCGGCGTCCTCGATGCCCGCCTCGCCGACACCGCCGCCCCCGCAGTCGCCGCCGACCTGGACGTGCTGCTCACCCGACGATCGCGCACCGTCAGCCACCATCCCGGTCAGGTCGCGTTCCCCGGCGGCGGCATCGACCCGGAGGACGCCGGGCCCGAGGCAGCCGCTCTGCGGGAGAGCTGCGAGGAGGCCGGCGTCGACCCGACCGGGGTTCGGGTGCTCGGCACGCTGCCCGATCTGCCCGTCACCGCCTCGCACAACCTGGTCACCCCGGTGCTCGGCTGGTGGGACCGTCCGCACCGGGTCGCGGCCAGCGATCCGGCCGAGACCGTCGAGGTGTTCCGCGCACCGGTCGCCGACCTGATCGACCCGGCGCACCGGGTCACCGCTGTCCTGCACCACGGCGGGCACGAGTACCGTGGTCCGGCGTTCCAGGTGGAACGCGGGATCGTGGTCTGGGGTTTCACCGCATTCGTGCTCGACCGGATCCTGGACGCGGCGGGCTGGGCGGTCCCGTGGGACCACGACCGGACGATCCCGGCGCCGCGCTGAGACGCCGAGCGCTCAGCGCCCCGGGACCGATCGGTGCCCCGACGACCCGACGACCCGACCCGTGAAGACGACGAGGAGACCCGTAGTGGCTGTCAGGCCCGAGGCCGAGGTGCCGATCACCCCCGCACTGGTCCACGACCTGCTGTCCGCCCAGCACCCCGACCTGGCGGACCTGCCCCTCGGGGCAACGGTCGAGGGCTGGGACAACGTGAGCATCCGCCTGGGCGACACCCTCGCCGTCCGACTCCCCCGCCGGGCGATGGGCGCCGACCTGGTGCGCAACGAACAGCGCTGGCTGCCCATCCTGGCGGCGCACTGCCCCCTCCCGGTACCCGTCCCCGTGCGCACCGGGATCCCCACCGTCGACTACCCCTGGGCGTGGAGCGTCGTGCCCTGGTTCGACGGATCGACCGCCGCCGCACAACCGGTGGCCGACCGCGCCGTGTGGGCCACCGTCCTGGCCGACGCCCTGACCGGGCTGCACAGCACCGACGCCCCGGCCGACGCACCCCGCAATCCGGTGCGGGGCGGACCGTTGAGCACCCGGGAGTCGGTGCTGGTCGAGCGGCTCGCCGTCCTGGACCTGGGTGACGTGGCGCACGCGCTCTGGCAGCGGGCTGTCACCGCGTCGCCCTGGCCGCACGCTCCCCGCTGGCTGCACGGGGACCCGCACCCGGCGAACCTCCTGGTCACCGACGGGCGACTGTCCGCCCTGCTGGACTTCGGCGACATGTCCGCCGGTGACCCGGCCTGCGACCTCGCGACCGCCTGGCTGACCTTCGACGCGGCGGGGCGGGGTGCGTTCCAGGAACGGGTCGGTGACCACGGCGACCCGGCGCTCTGGACCCGGGCCGCGGGGTGGGCGCTGGTGATGACCACCGCGATGCTGGTGCACTCCGCCGACGACCCGGTGATCGGCGGGATCGGACGGCACGCGCTCGAGGAGCTCATCCGCTGAGCAGGGCGGGCACGGCCGAGAGCGGTCCGGTCAGCGCCCGCCGACCACCGCCGCCACACTCGCTCGCAACCGCTCCTCCGCCGCCGCCGAGTCGGCCCGTCCCGCCGCGACCTCCGCCGCCGCCGCGTGCATCAGCGCCGACACCGCGACCACCAGCCACGCCTCGTCGCCGCCGCCGACCTGCCCGGCCACACAGCGGTGCACCGCCGCCGCCAACCGTTCGGTGACCGGCTGATGCAAGGCCTCGACCCGTTCGGCCGGGAGGACCCGGCACGCCGCCTCGACGGCCGCGTGGCCGTCGGCGAGCACCGCCCAGGTCGCCGCGACCAGCCGATCCAGGGCCTGCGCTGGTGCCGCGTCCAGGTCCACCGCCTGCACCGCCAGGTCGGCCCGAGCCAGGGCGTCGTCGACCACTGCCAGCACCAGATCGGTCCGGGTCGGGAAGTGTCCGTGCAAAGTGACCCGGCCGACCCCGGCGGCGGCGGCGATCTGGGTGACCGTGGCCGCGGGGTCGCTGCGGAACAGCCGCAGTGCCGCGTCGAGCACTGCTTGACGGTTGCGGCGAGCGTCGGCCCGAGGCGTGGTGGTCGTCACCCGCCGATGCTATCTCGAACAACAGTGTTCAGGTTATCTTGAACACTCATGTTCGACTTATCGGAGGCAATCATGAGCACCGTCCTGGTTCTCGGCGGATACGGCGCGGTCGGCGCGCATCTGACCGCGGCCCTGCGCACCCGAGGCCACCGCGCCCTCACAGCCGGGCGCGACAGCAACCGGGCGGATGTCCCGCTGGACATCAACGACAGCACGGCACTGCGCGCCGCGGCCGACCAGGTCGACGTGGTGGTCAACGGCACCGGGCGGGAGGATCCCGACCTGATCGCCACCATCGCCGCGACCGGGACCCCGGTGCTCGATGTCAGCGCCGACACCGGGTATCTCGCCGCCCTCGAACACCTCTCCCCCGCCGCCCCGGTGCTGCTCAGCGTCGGCATCGCACCGGGACTGACCAACCTCCTGGCCCATGCGATCGACGCCCGGCACCCCGGCGACGGCCCGCTCGACATCGCGATCGTGCTCGGCACCGGCGAGGCACACGGCGCCGCGGCGTCGGCGTGGACCTACGGTCTGCTCGGCCGCGAGTTCACCGACCCGGACGGCAGCACCGTGCGCAATCTGACGGTCGGCGACCGGTTCGACCTGGACGGCGACCGACGGACGCTCTATCGCGCCGACTTCTCCGACCAGCACACCACGACCCGGCTGCTCGGGCGCCCGGTGCGCAGCTGGTTCGGGATGGACACCGCCTGGGCCACGACCGCGCTGGCACTGCTCGCGCGGGCCCCGGGACTCACCCGGCTGATGCCCGGCAATCCGCGGTTCCCCGGCGGTGACGGCTGGCTGCTCCAGGTCCGGGACCAGACCGGACCCCGGGTGACGATGACCGGCAACGGACAGTCGGCGGCGACGGCGGATGTCGCGGCCCGCGCGGTCGAGCTGGTCACCGACCTGGACCCGGGCGTGCACCACCTGCCCGAGGTGACCACCCTGACCGCCCTCGACGTGCCGCACCGCACCGTCTGGCACTAGACGGCACGACGCCCCGGCCCCCACCTGCGGGGACCGGGGCGTCGGTGAGGTCAGGCAGCGACCAGCGACCGCAGCACGTACTGCAGGATGCCGCCGTTGCGGTAGTAGTCGGCCTCACCCGGGGTGTCGATCCGGACCACCGCGTCGAACTCGACCGCCGAGCCGTCCGCCTTCACGGCCGTGACGCGCACCGTGCGCGGGGTGTCCCCGCCGTTCAGCGCCTCGATGCCGGTGATGTCGAAGGTCTCGGTGCCGTCCAGGCCGAGCGAGTCGGCGGACTCCCCGGCCGGGAACTGCAGCGGGAGCACCCCCATGCCGATCAGGTTGGACCGGTGGATCCGCTCGAAGGACTCGGTGATCACCGCCTTCACGCCCAGCAGCGCGGTGCCCTTGGCCGCCCAGTCGCGGGACGAGCCGGAGCCGTACTCCTTGCCACCGAGGATCACCAGCGGGACCCCGGCCTCGGCGTAGGACTGCGCGGCGTCGTAGATCGACGTCTGCTCGCCGGTCAGGTGGTTGACGGTGTAGCCGCCCTCGACGCCCGGCACCAGCTGGTTGCGCAGCCGGATGTTGGCGAAGGTGCCGCGGATCATCACCTCGTGGTTGCCACGACGGGAACCGTAGGAGTTGAAGTCCCGGCGCTCGACCCCGTGCTCGGCCAGGTAGACACCGGCGGGGCTGTCGGCCTTGATCGACCCGGCGGGGCTGATGTGGTCGGTGGTGACCGAGTCGCCGAGCTTGGCCAGCACCCGGGCACCGGTCACGTCGGACACCGGTGCCGGCTCGGCGGACATGCCGTCGAAGTACGGCGGCTTGCGGACGTAGGTCGACTCGCCGTCCCACGCGAAGGTGTCGCCCTCCGGGGTGTCCAGGGCACGCCAGCGGTCGTCACCGGCGAAGACGTCGGCGTAGTCGGCCTCGAACATCGAGCGGTCGATGCTGGCGTCGATGGTGGCCTGCACCTCCTCCGGCGTCGGCCAGATGTCGCGCAGGTAGACCTCGGTGCCGGCGTCGTCGGTGCCCAGCGGCTGGTTCTCGAAGTCGAAGTCCATCGTCCCGGCCAGCGCGTAGGCGATCACCAGCGGCGGCGAGGCGAGGTAGTTCATCTTCACGTCCGGGTTGATCCGGCCCTCGAAGTTCCGGTTGCCGGACAGCACCGAGACCACCGACAGGTCGTGCTCGTTGACGACGTCGGAGACCTCCTGCGGCAGCGGACCGGAGTTGCCGATGCAGGTGGCGCAGCCGTAGCCGACCAGGTGGAAGCCGAGCTTCTCCAGGTACGGCCAGAGCCCGGCCTTCTCGTAGTAGTTGGTGACGACCTGCGACCCGGGGGCCATCGAGGTCTTGACCCACGGCTGGGACGACAGCCCCCGCTCGACGGCCTTCTTGGCCAGCAGCGCGGCGGCCAGCATCACCGACGGGTTCGAGGTGTTGGTGCAGGAGGTGATCGAGGCGATCACGACGGCACCGTGATCCAGCTCGGTCTGGGTCCCCGACTCCAGGGTGACCGGGACGCGCTTGTGCGGGCGGCTGGCGGAGTCGCCGTGCACGTGCACCGGGGCGTCCGACGCGTCGTGGTGCTCACCGGCGGCGATCGGGTCGGAGGCCGGGAAGGTCTCGTCCACCGACTCGTCCAGCCCGGTCAGCTGCTTGAACGGCGCCGCCTCCGAGTCCGACACGTAGTCCAGGATCGTCCCGGCGAAGGACTCCTTGGCCTCCGACAGCTCGATCCGGTCCTGCGGGCGCTTCGGCCCGGCGATGGACGGGACGACGGTGGACAGGTCCAGCTCCAGGTACTCGGAGTACACCGGCTCACGGGAGGGGTCGTGCCACAGGCCCTGCTCCTTGGCGTAGGACTCGACCAGGGCGAGCTGCTGCTCGGAGCGGCCGGTCAGGCGCAGGTAGTCGATCGTGACGTCGTCGATCGGGAAGATCGCGCAAGTGGAGCCGAACTCCGGGGACATGTTGCCGATGGTGGCGCGGTTGGCCAGCGGCACCGCCGCCACCCCGTCGCCGTAGAACTCGACGAACTTGCCGACCACCCCGTGCGCCCGCAGCTGCTCGGTGATGGTGAGCACCACGTCGGTGGCGGTCACGCCGGAGGGGATCTGGCCGGTCAGCTTGAAGCCGACCACCCGCGGGATCAGCATCGACACCGGCTGGCCGAGCATCGCCGCCTCGGCCTCGATGCCGCCGACGCCCCAGCCGAGCACGCCCAGGCCGTTGACCATCGTGGTGTGCGAGTCGGTGCCGACGCAGGTGTCCGGGTAGGCGCGGAGCACACCATCGAACTCGCGGGTCATGATGCCGCGCGCGAGGTACTCGATGTTGACCTGGTGCACGATGCCGGTGCCGGGCGGGACGACCTTGAAGTCGTCGAAGGCGGTCTGGCCCCAGCGGAGGAACTGGTAGCGCTCGTGGTTGCGCTGGTACTCGATCTCGACGTTGCGCTGGAAGGCGTCCTGCCGACCGAAGACGTCGATCTGCACCGAGTGGTCGATCACCAGCTCGGCGGGGGCCAGCGGGTTGATCCGGGTCGGGTCGCCGCCGAGGTCGGCCATCGCCTCACGCATGGTGGCCAGGTCGACGACACACGGCACGCCGGTGAAGTCCTGCATGATCACCCGCGCCGGGGTGAACTGGATCTCGGTGTCCGGGTCGGCCTGCGGGTCCCAGGCGGCGATCGCGCGGATGTGGTCCGCGGTGATGTTCGCACCGTCCTCGGTGCGCAGCAGGTTCTCGGCAAGGATCTTCAGGCTGTACGGCAGCCGCTCGACCCCCTCGACGGCGTCGAGCCGGAAGATCTCGTACTCGGTGTCGGCGACCCGAAGCTGCGCCTTCGACCCGAAACTGTCAACGCTGGTCACTGTGACTCCTCACATGGCGAGTGGGCCGTTGGGGGCGACCCGTGCTGCACATTGCAGCAAAGTATCTTGACGTCAAGATACATCCTACCCCGGGACACCGCCCCGAGTCCCCGGGACACCCCACCCGACTGCCGGCACACCGCGCCGAGGTGACAGAAACCGACGCATCCGCCGGCTCAGAGCGTCAGTTCCTGTCACCTCGACGGGGGCTCTCGACGGGGGCTACGCGTCGCGCGCGTCGGCGGCGCGGTGGGCGCGTTCGACGGACTTGGCGTGCTGGCGGGGGTCGTACTCCGGGGTGCCCTGCTTGTGGAGTTCCTCGGTGGCGCGGCGACTGGCCTCCGCGACGCGGCGGGCGGCCTCGGCAGCGGACTCGCGCGACTCGTGGGATTCCTGCGACGACGTCATGGCGACACTCCTCTCACGAACGGCCAGGATCGACCCTGACCCGGTCCGCCCACGCTAGCCCGCGGTCCGACTCACCGCTCGAGAACCGCCACCGCCTCCACGTGATGGGTCATCGGGAACAGATCGAAGCCCTGCACGTCGCGCAGCTCGTAGCCCTCCTCGACCAGGTAGGCCACATCCCGGGCCAGCGCGGCCGGGTCGCAGGCGACGTAGACGATCCGCGCCGGGTCCAGGGCGGCCATCGACCGCACCACCTCGCGTCCGGCGCCCACCCGCGGCGGGTCCAGCACGATGGCGTCCACCGCGTCCCACTCACCCAGCGTCCCGAGCACCGCCGACACGTCGCCCTGGTGCAGCTCGATCTGCGGCCGGTCGTGGGCGTTGCGGCGGGCGTCCTTCACCGCGCGGGCATCCCCCTCGACGGCGACCACCCGGCCGCTGTCCCCGACCCGGTCCGCCAACGGCAGGGTGAACAGCCCGGCGCCCGCGAACAGGTCCAGCACCACGGCACCCGCGCCCGTGTCCCCGATCCCGGCCAGCACCGCGTCCACCAGCGTGCTCGGCGCCTGCCGGTGCACCTGCCAGAACCCGGCGGCGGCGACCCGGTACTGCCAGTCCCCCACCACCTCGCGGACGGTCGACCGGGCGTGCGGACGCGGATCGACCTTGCCCCGCCGCAGGTCGAAGGGCTGACCGTCCACCAGCACGATCGGCTGATCGCCACCGGCCGGGGCCACCGCGTCCACGGTCACCCCCGCGGTCCAGCGCCGGTCCAGCAGGCCCAGGTCGGCGAGGGCGTCGCTCATCAGCGGCATCGAGGTCAGCGGCACCAGGTCGTGTGAGCGGAACTTCCGCATCCCCAGTCGACCCTCGGCATCGGCGACGAAGGACACCCGGGTGCGCCAGCCCAGACCGTTGTCTTCGGGCACCCCCGCCACCGGCACCTCGCGGTCGATCCTGGCCAGCCGGGACAGCTGCTCGGTCAGCACCGACGACTTCCAGGCGCGCTGCGCGTCCAGTCGCACGTGCGCCAGCTCGCCGCCGCCCACGCCGCCGGGACCCGCCTCGGGCCAGACCGACTCCACCCGGTCGGCGGAGGCGTCCAGCACCTCGACGGCGTCGGCGCGCCAGAACTTCGGGCCGGTCTCGGTCACCCGGACCATGACCCGCTCGCCGGGCAGCGCGTGCCGGACGAAGACCACCCGGCCGTCCGCCATCCGCGCGACGCAGTGCCCGCCGTGCGCGACCGGGCCGACCTCCAGCTCGATCAGCTCGCGGGGCACCGGCTCGGTGGCCACCTTGCGTCGTCGATCAGAGCCCTCGGCTCGTCGTCCTGCGGACATGCTCCTCCATCCCGGTCTGCCCCTGCGTGGACGACAGCTGCCAGGGCACCGACGCCACCACCACACCGGGGGTGAACAGCAGGCGACCCTTCAGCCGCAGCGCGCTCTGGTTGTGCAGGATCTGCTCCCACCAGTGCCCGACCACGTACTCGGGGATGTACACGACGACCAGGTCGCGCGGGCTCTCCCGGCGCACCGATCGCACATAGGTGATCACCGGCCGGGTGATCTCCCGGAACGGCGAGTCCAGCACCCGAAGCGGCACCGGCAGGTCCATCTTCTCCCACGCCGCGCGCAGGTCGTTCGCGTCGTCGCCGTCGACCGCCACGGTGACCGCCTCCAGCACCTGCGGCCGCGAAGCCCGGGCGTAGGCGATGGCGCGCATCGTCGGGCGGTGCAGGTGCGAGACCAGGACGATCGCGTGCACCCGGCTGGGCAGCGCCTTGGCCGCCGCCTCGTCGTCCAGGGCCAGCTCGTCGCGCACCGTGTCGTAGTGCTTGCGGATCGCCCGCATCACGATGAACACGATGATCATCGCCAGGATGGCGATCCACGCGCCGTGGGTGAACTTGGTCAGCAGCACGATCAGCAGCACGGTCGCGGTCATCCCGAAGCCGATCGCGTTGATCACCCGCGAGCGGGTCATCTGGGAACGCTTCTTCGGGTCCGGCTCGGTGCGCAGCTCGCGGGTCCAGTGCTTGACCATGCCGAGCTGGGACAGCGTGAAGGAGACGAACACCCCGACGATGTACAGCTGGATCAGCCGGGTCACCTGCGCGTCGAAGGCGATGATCAGCGCGATCGCGCCCGCAGCCAGCGTGATGATGCCGTTGCTGAACGCCAGCCGGTCGCCACGGGTGTGCAGCTGGCGGGGCAGGAAGCCGTCCTTGGCCAGGATCGAGCCGAGCACCGGGAAGCCGTTGAAGGCGGTGTTCGCGGCCAGCACCAGGATCAGGCCGGTGACGATGGCGACCAGGTAGAACGCCGGCGGGAAGCTGTGGAAGATCGTCTGCGCGAGCTGCCCGATCACCGGGTCCTGCACGTAGCCCTCGCCCACCAGCTGGCCGTCCGGGCGCATCAGCTGGGTCGCCGGGTCCTCGACGTAGTGCACGCCGGTCACCCGGGCCAGGGTCAGGATCGACATGATCAGGAAGACCGACAAGCCACCGAGCAGTAGCAGCGTGGTCGCCGCGTTCTTCGACTTCGGCTTGCGGAACGAGGGCACGCCGTTGCTGATCGCCTCGACACCGGTCAACGCCGCCGACCCGGACGCGAAGGCGCGCAGCACCAGGAACGCCCCGGCCACCCCGACCAGCCCCTGCTCCATCCCGTGCGCCGGCACGATGCTCAGCTCGGAGCTCACCGCCTGCTGCAGGTTGCCGGTCAGGTACTGGACGAAGCCGAAGATCGCCGTGCCGCCGACCGCGACCATGTAGAGATACACCGGGATCGCGAACGCCCGGCCCGACTCGCGCACGCCGCGCAGGTTCGCGATGGTCAGCAGCACCACGAGCCCGACCGCGAACATCGCCTCGTGTCCGCGCAGCGCCGGGATCGCCGCCGCCGCGTACTGCGTGCCGGAGGACACCGACACCGCGACCGTCAGCACGTAGTCCACCAGCAGCGCGCTGGCCACCGTGACCCCCGCCTTCGGCCCGAGGTTCACCGTGGCGACCTCGTAGTCGCCGCCGCCGCTGGGGTAGGCGTGCACGTTCTGTCGGTAGGACGCGATCACGGTCACCATGACCACGACCACCGCCAGACCGACCCACGGCGAGATCACCGTGGCGGTCAGCCCGGCCAGCGCCAGGGTCAGCAGCACCTCGTCCGGGGCGTAGGCCACCGAGGAGAGCGCGTCCGAGGCGAAGATCGGCAGCGCGATCCGCTTGGGCAAAAGGGTGTGCCCCAATTGCTCGCTGCGGACCGGTCGGCCCAGCAACAAACGTTTGGCGGCATCCGCGAGGTCCGGCACGAGGGTCGATGATAGGCCCGCGCCGAGGGGTGCGATACAGGACGGTTCCGGACGGTATAGCGTCCTGCCTCGTGCACTTCGTCATCATGGGCTGTGGCCGCGCCGGCGCCACCCTCGCGCAGTCGTTGGAGAGCCAGGGGCACTCCGTCGCGGTGATCGACCAGAACCCGGATTCGTTCCGCCGTCTGGACGCCGACTTCGCCGGGTCGAAGGTGACCGGGCTGGGCTTCGACCGGGACGTGCTCCGGCAGGCGGGGATCGACGACGCCTTCGGCTTCGCGGCCGTCGCCGACGGGGACAACTCGAACATCCTGGCGGCCCGGGTCGCCCGGGAGACCTTCGGGGTCGACAACGTGGTGGCGCGGATCTACGACCCGCATCGCGCGGAGATCTACCAGCGGCTCGGCATCCCGACCGTGGCCACCGTGCGCTGGACCGCCGACCAGGTGCTGCGCCGCCTGCTGCCGATGGGCGCGACCAATCAGTTCGCCGACGCCTCCGGCCGGATCGTGCTGGCCGAGGTCGACGTGCACCCCGACTGGCAGGGCAAGCCGCTGCGGTCGCTGGAGGACGCCACCGGCGCCCGGGTGGCCTATCTGACCCGCTACGGCGACGGCCTGCTGCCGGACGCCCAGACCGTGCTCCAGGAGAACGACATCGTGCATCTGCTGATGCGGACCGACGACCAGGCCGCCGTGGAGCGGACCATCACCGCGGCGCCGGAGGTGTCGGCGTGAGGGTCGTGATCGCGGGTGCCGGCTCGGTGGGCCGGTCGATCGCCAAGGAACTGCTCGCCAACGGCAACGAGGTCACCCTGATCGACCGGCAGCCCGCCGCGATGCGGGTGGCCCAGGTCGCGGACGCCGACTGGATCCTGGCCGACGCCTGCGAGCTGCCGACGCTGACCGAGGCGCGGCTGGACGAGTGCGACGTGGTGGTGGCCGCCACCGGTGACGACAAGGCCAACCTGGTGATCTCGCTGCTGGCCAAGACCGAGTACGGCGTGCCGCGCACCGTCGCCCGGGTGAACAACCCGAAGAACGAGTGGATGTTCGACGAGGCCTGGGGTGTGGACGTGGCCGTCTCCACCCCGCGGATCATGACGGCGATGATCGAGGAGGCCGTCTCGGTCGGCGATCTGGTGCGGATCTTCACCTTCCACCAGTCGGGTGCCGACATCCTGGAGCTGACCCTGCCGGAGGACTCCCCGCTGGTCGGGTCGCTGGTCGGTCAGATCGACTGGCCGACCGACACCGTGCTGTCCTGCATCGTCCGGGACGCGCGGCCGTTCACGCCGACCGCCGACGACACCCTGGAGGGACGGGACGAGCTGCTGTTCGTCACGGGTCCTGACGGCTCGGAACAGGAGCTGGCGTCGCTGCTGTCGTCCCGCGCACCAGGATCCAACTGAGCCAGAGCACCAGGGCGGTCAGCGGCAGGCCCATCACCAGCTTCGCCGTGCCGAGCCAGCCGACCTGATCGGCGAGGTAGAGCGGACCCTGCACCGCCAGGCGCAGCCCGAACATCCCGGCCCACAGCCACGTGACCGCGGCGAACCGACGCCGAAGCATCCGGTCCCGCCGCCAGGCCATCGCCCCGGCCCACGACCCGCCCTCGCTGAGCGGGCCCTCGGGGCGGAACATGCCCAACACCAGCCCGACCAGCGGCCAGCCGATCAGCGCGGACACCACGAAGGCCAGCAGGTACCCGGCGTTCACCAGCAGACCCCAGGCGAAGTAGTCGCCCGCGTCGCCGGTCCGCCAGGCCCAGAACACGCCGATCCCGACGCCCAGCACCCCGGAGAACGCCTGGGTGAGCGGGCTGCGCTGGATCAGCCGGAGCAGCACCGCGACCAGGGCGCAGGCAGCGGCGGCGATCAGCGCGGGCTGCAGCTGCTGGCCGGTGGCGACGAACACCACCACGAACAGCAGCCCGGGCAGCACCGATTCGACCGCCCCGCGCCACCCGCCGACCGCCTCCTGCCAGGAGAAGGTCTCGCCGGAGATCGAGCGGATCCCTGCGCCGCCGCTCACTCGCCCGGCCGGGGTCGCAGCTCGTACCGGGGGTTGAACATCGACCGGCGCCCCTCGCGGGTGCAGACCAGGCCCTCGACCTTGAGCCGACGACCCGGCTCGACGCCGGCGATCTCCCGGCGGCCCAGCCAGACCAGCTGGACGGTGCCGGAGCCGTCGTAGAGCTCGGCCTCCAGCGCCGGGACGCCCTCCCGGGGCCGCAGCACCACCGAGCGCAGCACACCGGCCATCTTGACCCGGGTGCGCTCGGGGGCGGCACCGACCGGGGTGCACCCGGCGGCGCGGACCGCGTCGGCGCGTTCCTCGTCGGCTTCGATCTCCTCCTGCGAGGCGACGGCCTTGCGCAGGGTGTCCCGCAGCGTCATGTCAGCGGATCTCCGTGATCTCCGGACCCCGGGTGAGCGGGTCGAACGACGGGGTGTTGTCCTCGGGTGCGGCCTCGGCCTTCTTCACGTTGGCGTCGGCGTTCGGCAGGGTGAGGGCGAGCAGGTCGCGCGGCGGGCGCGCCTGGCCGTCCCGGACCACCACGGTGTGCCGGTACAGGTCCTCGATCGCGGTCGCGGCCTCGGGGTCCACCGCGGCGCGGCCGGTGATGACACCACGCAGGAACCAGCGCGGGCCGTCCACCCCGACGAACCGGGCCGGACGGTGGCCGGTACGGCCCTCCGGGGTGCGCACGGGCAGCCGGGCCAGCAGCTCACGGCCGAACGGGCCGGGCAGGTCGTCGACGGCGCCGCCCTGCTTGGTGACCGACGCGCCGATCTCCTCCCGGATCTCGTCCCAGATGCCCTCGGTGCGCGGTGCGGCGAACGCCTGCATCTGCAGGGTGGACTCGCCCAGGGTGACGGCGACACCGGTGACGGTGCCCGACTTCTTGTCGATCTCCATCCGCAGCTGCATCCCGGGGATGCCGGGCAGCTTCAGCGCGCCCAGGTCGATCCGCGGTCCGGCCGGGATGTCCTCGGTCGAGTCCCAGGGCCCTGCCGAACGGTCCACCGGGACGCTGGCCCCGTCGTCGGATGCCGCAGGGTTCTCGGGCACCTCGGGGTTCTCGGCCACGTCGGCGGAGGGCAGTTCCTCCACCACGTCCTCGACCTCGGTCGACTCGGTCTCCTGCTCGGCGGTGCGATCCTTCGCACCGCGCCGGAATAGCGCCACCTGTGCGTACCTTTCCCGGCGGCGCCCTGGGGGCTGTCCGCCATGTCCGTCGACCACGCCGTCGATCACGGCACGGTCACGACCCACAGTAGTCCGGTCGGACCTCGGGGCCTAGTCCGTCACCGGGTCGTCGGAACCGATCGTTCCGGCGGCCGCGTCCGCGGGTGCCTCGGCTCCGGCGATCTCGCTCGCCCGGTGCCCGCCGGAGGAACCGAAGCCCCCGGTGCCGCGCACCGACTCCGGCAGCTCGTCCACCTCGTGGAACGCCGCCAGCTCCACCCGCTGGATCACCAGCTGGGCGATCCGATCGCCGCGGTGCAGCACGATCGAGGTGCGGCTGTCGGTGTTGAGCAGGGTCACCTGGATCTCGCCCCGGTACCCGGCGTCCACGGTGCCCGGCGCGTTCACGATGGTCAGCCCGTGCTTGGCGGCCATCCCGGACCGGGGGTGCACGAAGGCGGCGTACCCCTCGGGCAGGGCGATCGCGATACCGGTCGGCACCGTCGCCCGCTCCCCCGGCTCCAGGATCAGGTCCACCCGGGTGACCAGATCGGCGCCGGCGTCACCCGGCTTCGCGTAGGACGGCAGCGGCACGTCCTCGTCCAGTCGACGCAGCAGGATGTCCACGGTGGCTTCAGTCACGGCGAGCGACCCTACCCTGGGGGCATGACGACCTTCACCGAACGACTCTGGCCCGGCCCCGTCGGCTGGCTGGTCACCGTCGGGATCGCCGCGATGTTCGCGGTCGCGTTCTGGCCGGTGTCCCCGCTGGTGGGACTGATCGCCTTCGGCGTGGTGCTGGTCGCGGCGCTGGCGATGCTGGCCGCCTCGGCGAGCCGCGTCGCGGTGGTCAACGGTGAGCTGCACGCGGGATCGGCGCACATCCCGCTGACCCTGTTGCGCGACGCGGAGGCGCTGGACGCCGACGCCACCCGGCGGGCGCTCGGCCCGGAGCTGGACGCCCGCGCCCACCTGTGTCAGCGCGGCTGGGTGAAGACCGCGATCCGGGTGCGGGTCGACGACCCCGCGGACCCGACGCCGTACTGGGTGGTCAGCACCCGGCGGCCGGCGGCACTGGTTACGGCCCTGGACACGACGATGCCGGCCGCCCCCGAGGGGAACGACCGGCATCGCGCGAGCTGAGGATCAGGCGGCGCACTCGGTGCAGACCGGCTGACCGTCCTTCTCGTAGGCCAGCTGGCTGCGGTGGTGGACCAGGAAGCACTTCGAGCAGGTGAACTCGTCGGCCTGACGCGGGAGCACCCGCACCGAGAGCTCCTCGCCGGACAGGTCGGCGCCGGGAAGTTCGAATCCCTCCGCCGCTTCGGTCTCGTCCTCGTCCACCACGCCCGAGTTCTTGTCGGTGCGCCGGGCCTGGAGCTCCTGCAGCGAGTCCTCGCTGAGGTCCTCCTCGGTCTTGCGCGGGGCGTCGTAGTCGGTTGCCATGGGGTGAGTCACGCTCCGTGTGGTCGAGGTGTCTGGGGTGATGCGGGATCAAGCAACCGAGGGTTCCGTTTGTTCCCGACGGCCCCGGATTGTGCCTCATTTGGCGAAGCGGTGCACGCCACCCGATCGGGTGTCCGCTCTCAGCGGAGTCACGCGTCCCGGTCGGCGCCCCACTGTCGCAGCAACTCGGCCAGCGCGCTCACCGAGTCCGCCGGGCCGGCGACGGTCATCTCCACCCCGGCCGGGGCGCCGCGCAGCCCGGTGACCACACCACCGGCCTCCCGCACGATCAGCTGACCTGCCGCGATGTCCCACGGGTTCAGCCCGCGCTCGAAGTACACGTCCAACGACCCCTCGGCGATCCGGCACAGGTCCAGCGCCGCGGATCCGATCCGTCGGATGTCCCGCACCCGGGGCAGCAGCTCGGCCAGCACCCGGGCCTGCACGACCCGGCGCTCGACGGTGTAGCCGAAGCCGGTGCCGACCAGACTGGTCGCCAACGGCCGGGGGTCGTTCACCCGCAGCGGCAGCCCGTCCTTGGTCGCACCCTGACCCCGGCCCGCCGTGTAGGTGATGTCCAGCGGCACCGCGTGCACCGCACCGGCCACCGGCGTCCAGGTCGCCGGGTCGGGATCGCCGACCACCACACCCACCGAGATCGCGTAGGCGGGCAGGCCGTAGAGGTAGTTCACCGTGCCGTCGATCGGGTCGAGCACCCAGGTGATCCCGGTGCTGCCCGGCACGAGGCCCTCCTCCTCGCCCAGCACGCCGTCCTGCGGGCGGTGCTCGGCCAGCAGGGCGCGCAGGTGGGCCTCCGCCGCCAGGTCCATCGCGGTGACCGGGTCCACGTCGCTGGTCTTGGTCGCCGCGACGTCCACCCGGTCCGGTCGGCCTTCGCGCACCAGTGACCCGGCGGAGCGGGCCAGGTGCTCGGCGAGGGCGCGCAGCTCACGGATCTGGTCGGGGCTCGGCTCGGTCATGGGTTCATCCTGCCCGAGCGGCCCCGCACGGCGAGCAGCCAGCGACGGAACGGACCGGAAACGCTGTCCTCTGTCGACTCCGCCGACTCCGCCGAGGGGGACTCAGGACGGCGCTGACCGGCGATCCGCCGCCGCGGCGTCCCCTCCCCCCGCTGCTGCCGCAACGACCGGGACCGGAACAGCGAGGGCTGCCGGCTCGACCCCGGCGTGTTGTCCCGGGCCGGACCCGCCAGCGCCGTCGGCGCCTCCAACCGCAGCCGCAGCGACACCAGCCGCAGCACGGCGATCGCCACCGCGACGGCGATCTCCACCGGCACGCTCAGCACCCCGTTCACCGACGCCAGGGTCAGCGCCACCGCACCCGCCACCGAGGGGACGGCGTACAGCTCGCGGTGACTGAACACGATCGGCACCTCGCCGGAGAACAGGTCGCGCAGGATCCCGCCGCCCACCCCGGTGATCACCCCGGCGAAGACCGACGCCATCGGCCCCACGCCGTACTCCAGCGCCTTGACGGCACCGACGGCGGTGAACAGGCCCAGCGCGGCGGCGTCCAGCACCAGGATCAGTCGACGCACCCGGCCCAGGCCGAAGTGCAGCGCCCAGGTCACCACCCCGGCCCCGCACGCCGTCGCGACGAACGGCCAGGAGGAGATGCCCACCGGCGGGATCGCACCGATCAGCACGTCACGGATCAGCCCGCCGCCGAGCCCGGCGACCCAGGCCAGCACGATGATCCCGAAGATGTCGAATCCCTTGCGCACCGCCGCCAGGCCCCCGGACAGGCCACACAGGAACACGCCCAGCAGTTCCAACGGCAACTGGCCGGGCAGTTCGAGGTCCACGACACCCATCCTTCCACCCGGGCGTGTCTGCGCCGGTTTGCCCCGCGACGGTGGCACCCTCGTCGGCGAGGATGGGAGATGTGATGGCTGAGCTGGAGCTGGTCGGGCTGCACGAGGACGGGGAGCACCTGGTCCTGGCGGCCGCCGACGGACAGCGCTACCTCCTGCCCATCGACGACCCGCTGCGCGCCGCGGTGCGCCGGGATCGTCCGCAGTTGGAGCAGCTGCGGGCCGAGCGGTCGGGGGCGCCCAGCCCCCGGGAGATCCAGGCCCGGGTGCGGGCCGGACAGTCGGCGGAGCAGATCGCCGAGGACGCGGGCCTGTCGGTGGAGCACGTGCGGCGGTTCGAGGGGCCGGTGGTCGCCGAGCGCGAGTACCTGGCGCAGCAGGCCCGGGCCACCCGGGTCGGCCGCGACGTCGGCGCCCCCGAACTCGGTGACCTGGTCGTGGACCGCCTGGCATCCCGGGGGGTCGACGCGGAGAGCATCGTCTGGGACGCCTACCGGCTGCCGGGGCAGGACTGGACGGTGCTGGTCCGGTTCACCGTCGAGGAGGAGCAGCGCGAGGCCCGGTGGAGCTTCGACCCGTCGGCCCGCTCGGTGCACGCCGAGGAGGACGAGGCCCGCTGGCTGTCCGAGACCGAGATCGCCGACGGGCCGCTGAGCCGTCGCCGCCACCTGTCGGCGGTGCGCGACGTCGAGTTCGCGGTGGACGAGTCGCTGCGCCCGGTGCTGGCATCGGTGGACCGCGAGACCCCGCAGCCCGAGCCGGAGCCGGAGCCCACCGACCCGACCCAGGACCTGCTGGACGACCTGCGCGCCCGCCGGGGCCAGCGCCAGACCCTGGACGTGGAGCAGGAGGACGAGGACGACTTCGAGGGCTTCGACGGCTTCGGCCCGCAGAGCGCCTTCGACTTCGGCCTGCTGGACACCCCCGCCCCGGAACCGGCCGACAGCGACGACGACGCCCCCGGTGCGCACCCGGTGGACGCCGACCCGCTGGCTCAGGCCCGGGTGTACCCGGTGCCGTCGTACCGGCCGACCGTGGTCCCCGCCGATGACACCGCGCCGGAGAAGTCGACCCCGGAGCCGTCGGCGAAGGAGGAGGCGAAGGCCAAGCCCCGTCGGGGTCGGGCCAAGGTGCCGAGCTGGGACGAGATCGTCTTCGGCGCGAAGCCCGAGTAACGCGCCTCCGGCACCGCGCCCGAGCAGTCCTCAGTCCTCGTTCAGCACGCCCAGCGTCTGGGGTGAGACCGACCCGGCACCGGAGACGGCGGCGGTGGTCCGCGAACGGTGGTGGCGACGGCACAGCACCTCGTAGCTGACAGCGTCCGGGTCGGGGGCCTGTGCGTCGGTGATGTCACCGATCACCACCTGCTCCCCCTCGACCACCATCACCCCGTGCACGGTCCGCGCGTTGTGCGTGGCCCGGGCACCGCACCAGCACAGCGCCTGGACCTGCAACGACTCCACCCGGTCGGCCAGCTCCAGCATCCGGGCGGACCCGGGGAACAGCTGCGCTCGGAAGTCGGTGGTGATCCCGAAGGCGTAGACGTCCACGTGCAGTTCGTCCACCACCTCGGCGAGCTGGTCGACCTGGGCCGCGGAGTAGAACTGGGCCTCGTCGCAGATCAGGAAGTCGACCTGCCGACCCCGGGTCCGGCGGTCGATCACCTCGGCCCAGAAGTCGGTGTCGTCCCGGACCTCGTTCGCCGGGACCGACAGACCGAGCCGGGAGGACAGACGTGCTTCCCCCGCGCGGTCGTTGCGCACCCAGAGCACGCCGTCCCGACCGCGGGCCTCGTGGTTGTGGTGCATCTGCAGGGCCAGGGTGGACTTGCCGCAGTCCATCGTGCCGCAGAAGAAGACGAGTTCGGCCATCGCTCAGCCCTGCCAGACCAGCAGCGGCACCCGCAGCTCGGTCGGGGTCAACGAGCCGTGCACGCCGACCAGGTCCAGCGACGCCGGGGTCTGACTGCGCGAGTCGACCACGGTGGCCCGACCGGCGGTCGCCACCACCAGGTCGCCGATCACCGGCAGGACGTGCTCGGCCACCGGGCCGAACAGCCCCGCACCGACCGCCTCGTCCCGGGTGAGCACCACCGCGTGTCGGCCCAGGGTCTCCTGCCAGCGATCGCGGACCGCGGTGGGGTCGGCGCCCTCGGCCAGGTGCAGGTGCAGCGCGCGGGGCTCGCCGGAGGTGAGCGGGACGTCGGTGCACAGCGCCGGGTCGGCGGCCACGTCCCAGCGCAGGTCCCGGTCCACATCCACCATGCCGTGATCGGCCGTGACGACCAGGGTGGTGCCCGGCGGCAGCAGACGGCTCAGCCGCGCCAGCTCACCGTCCACGGCGGACAGCGCGTCACCCCACTGCCACGACCCCCAGCCGTGGTGGTGACCGGTCTTGTCCACATCGCCCCAGTACAGGTAGACCAACCCCGGGCGGCGCAGCAGCCGCACGGCCGCGTCCACCCGCTCCGGGAGCAGCTCGGCGGTGTGGTGGTCGCCACCGCGCAGCGCCGCCTCGGTCAGTCCCGAGCCGTGGAACTTCTGCGGCCCGACGGAGGTCACCGTCACCCCGGCATCGACCAGCGCCTGCAACACGGTGGGCTCGCGCTGCCACCGCTCGGAGGCGGGCAGACCGGTCCAGGAGACCAGGTTCCCCAGCGCGCCGGTCTCCGGGTTGCGCACGGTGTAGCCGAGCATCCCGGTGCGGCCGGGTGAGGTGCCGGTGCCGAAGGACCCCATCGACGCGGCCGTGGTGGAGGGGTAACCGGCGTGCAGTGCCTTGCTCCCGGCGAGCAGCGAGCGCAGGAAGGGCGCGTGCCCGGAACGCTCGGCCAGGTTCTCCTGCCCCAGCCCGTCCACCAGCACCACGCACACCCGCTCGGCGCGGGGCAGACCCAGCTGGTCCCGACGTCGCGCACCATCCGGCACGTCCACCCCGAGCGCCGCCGCGGCGGCGGGCAGCACCCCGGACAGCGAGCGCCCCCGGTAGTCCGGCAGCATCAGGCCGGAGCGTTCCAGGCGGGACCTGACCTCCGCGCGCAGGTCGCTCATCGGTGGGCGGAGGCGGCCGACAGCGCACGGGCGAAGGCGACCGCCTCCCGGACCGCGTCGGCGCCCTCGGCGACCGCGCTGACCCGGACCACCACGTCGTCCGGGGTGATCGAGCCGGTCATGCCGTGATCGGCCTCGCAGTTCGGGTCGGCGCAGTGCGCGGGTTCCAGGTCCACCCGGGAGACCGCACCCCAGCCGATGGCCAGGGTCAGCTCAGCCGGGCCGTCGCCCCCCTTGTGCTGCTCCGGGGTGCCGATCACGTGGGTGAGGGCCACCGAGCGCAGCTCGGCCAGTGGCACCGACTCGGTGGTCGCGGCGGCGCTGGCCGAGGGGTGCTCGGAGTCGGCCGGGTGGTCGTCGACATGGGCCACGATCAACCGGGTAGCGGTGAGCACCAGCACGGTGACGTGCCGACGGACCTCGGCGGCGTCGAACGTGGTCTCGGGGTGCACCAGGTGGGCGACGGCGGGCTCATCGGCGAGCGCCACGTCCAGGACGTCGGCGACCAGTTCCGGGTAGTACCCCGCTCGGTCCAGGTCCCGGCGGAGATCGGTGGAGAGGGCAGGCACCCGCGCATCCTCCCACTGCGAGCCGCCCGGCGTCACACCGGCTCGGCCGGTCAGGTGGTCGGCTGGTCAGCTCGTGAGGGCACGGCGCACCCCGTCGGTGCGGGCGGCCGCCGGTCCGACGGTCACCGCCGCGCCCAGGACGTACGCCCCGCGTTCGGCCACCACCACCGGGTTCAGCTCCACCGACAGCAGTTCGGGCAGGTCGTCGGCAAGCACGCCGATCCGGGCCAGCACGTCCTCCACCGCCGCCACGTCCAGCAGCGGCAGGCCGCGGTAGCCGAACAGCCGGGGCGCCGACCGGGGTGCCCGGACCACGGCCGCCACGTCCACATCGGTCAGCGGCGGCACTGCGAAGGAGTAGTCGCCCAGCAGGTCGGTGGTGTCCCCGGCCAGGCCGAAGCCGACCACCGGGCCGTACAGCGGGTCCTCGGCGGTGCGGATGACGCAGGCCACTCCGTGCGGTGCCATCGGCTGCACCTCCAGCGGGGCGCGGTCACCGACCGAGGGGTGCCCGGCGGCGAGCTCGAGCACCTGCTGGACGTCGGCCCGCAGTTCGGCGGCGTCGTGGATGTCCAGCCGCACGCCGCCCAGCTCGGCACGGTGGCGCAGCGAGGGCACCGTGGTCTTCAGCGCCACCGGGAAGCCCATCCGCTCGGCGGCCGCCACCGCCTCCTCCGCGGTGCGCACCGGCATCGCCGGGATCAGCGCGATCCCGGCGCAGGACAGCAGCTCGCCGATCTGCTCCCGGTCCAACTCCAGCCGTTCGGGTCGGCCCGCCTCGACGATCCACTGCTGCACCAGCCGTCGAGCCTGGCGTGTGCGCATCGGTTCGGGGTGCACCACGGTGCCGCGCTCCCCCGACCGCCAGTCGGCATACCGGGTGGCCTGCCCCAGCGCCAGCACCGCGTCCTCCGGGGTGGTGTACGCCGGGACGGTGCGCAGCACGCCCTCCGCATCCGGCGCGGTGAGCACCTCGGCAGCCCCGTGCAGGCCGGGCAGGCAGGCGACCGAGGTGCGGCCGCTGCCCGCCGCCGCCCGGGCCATCGCCGTCGCCACCCGGTCGTCGCGCGGGCCGACCGTCGGGACGTGCACCGTCACCACCACGTCGACCTGCGGGTCGGCGTAGACCCGGGCGAACGCGGCGTCGATGGCCTCCTGCGGCGCCTCCTCCGGCACGATCACCGGCGCGGTCTCCACCCGCAGCCCCTGCGAGGTGGCGGCCTCGGCGACCAGGGCGGCCATCGACCCCGAGGACGCGATCACGGCGGCCCGGTCACCCGGCGGCAGCGGCTGCATGGCGAACAGCTGCGCGGCCTCCAGCATCTGATGGGTGTTCTCGACCAGCACCACCCCGGAGCGCTGGACGACCTCCTCCAACGTGCGCCGGGAGGCGACCGTGGTCCGCACCGCGTGGCCGGGCGGGACCACGTGACCGGTGCTGCCGGCGGTGACCACCACCACCGGCTTGCGACGGGCGAGCCGGCGCGCCACCCGGGCGAACTTGCGCGGGTTGCCGATCGACTCCAGGTACAGCGCCACCACGTCGGTGGACTCGTCCTCCTGCCAGAACTGCATCAGGTCGTTGCCGGAGACATCCGCCCGATTGCCCGCGGACACCAGGTGCGCCAGACCCAGCCCGCGACGCCGCACCGACGCCAGGATGGACACCGCGGTGGCGGCCGACTGGCAGAACAGCCCGATCCGACCGGGCGGCGGCGGCTCCTCGGCCAGGGAGGCATTCACCAGACCCGCCGGGGTGTGGCTGATCAGCCCGTAGGACACCGGGCCGATCACCCGCATCCCGGCCGCGTGCGCGGTGCGCAGCAAAGCCCGGTGCAGGGCCAGTCCGGCCTCGCCCTCCTCGGCGTAGCCGCCGGAGAGCACCACCACCGCGCGCACCCCGATCCGGCCCAGCGCCCGCACCCCGAGCACGGTGTACTCGGCGGGCAGCGCCACCACCGCGAGGTCGACCTCGTTCGGCACGTCCTCCAACCGGTCCCAGCGGCGCACCGCCGGGTCGTCGGCCCCCGGCACGGCACCCACGACGTGCAACTCCACCGACTCGCCCAGGATCGGCGCCTGGACGGCACCGGTCAGCGCCCCGATCGGCGGTCGGCGCTCGCCGTCCAGCAGCGAACGCAGCACCCGGCCCACCCGGCGCGCGTCCAGCGACTCCGGGTCGGCATCCGCGGCGGCGACCAGCAGCACCCGGCGCGCGGTCAGCAGACCCTGCACGCTGCGCGCCTCCGCCGACCGCTCCCGGCCGAGCATCACCGCCTGGGAGCGCTCGGTGGGGTCGATGTCGAAGCCGACCTGGACGACGCCGTCCTCGAGCTGTTGCCGCAGGGTGAACCCGGCCTCCCGGAACACCGCGATCATCCGGCCATTCTGCGGCAGCACCTCGGCGACGAACCGGCGGATCCCGCGCTCCCGGGCAGCGGCGGCCAGATGTTCCAGCAGCACCGAGCCGAGGCCGCGACCGTGGTGGGCGTCGGCGATGTTGAAGGCCACCTCGGCCTCGTCCGGGCCGACCTTGTCGTAGCGGGCCACGCCGATGATCGCGTCGTCCTGGGTGACCGCCACCAACGCCACCCGGTCGCGGTGGTCCACCTGCGTGAACCGGGCCAGATCACGGTCCGGCAGCCGCTCCAGCGCGGCGAAGAACCGCAGGAAGATCGAGCGCTCGGACTGCGCGACGTGGAAGGCCTGCAGCGCGTCGGCGTCCTCGGGTCGGATCGGCCGGATGTGCGTGGTGCTGCCGTCCCGCAGGACGACATCCGCCTCCCACGCCTCCGGATACTCCGTCCCCGCCATACCCAGCAGGGTACTGGTGGCGCGTCGCGGTAGGTCGTGTCAGCGCCAGGGAGGACAATGACCTGTCGTTCGTCCGCCCCGAGTTCAGGAGCCAGCACCGCACATGGCGCGCCGCACCGCCCCCAGCACGCCGCCCGAGGACTTCGTCGAGCGGATCGTCGACATCGACGTCGCCTCCGAGATGGAGGGCTCCTTCCTCGAGTACGCGTACTCGGTCATCTACTCGCGGGCACTCCCCGACGCCCGGGACGGGCTCAAGCCGGTGCAGCGCCGGATCGTGTTCCAGATGTCCCAGATGGGCCTGCGGCCCGACCGGCCGTACGTGAAGTCGGCCCGCGTGGTCGGCGACGTGATGGGCAAGCTGCACCCGCACGGCGACAGCGCCATCTACGACGCGATGGTCCGCCTCGCGCAGCCCTTCTCCCTGCGGCTGCCGCTGGTCGACGGGCACGGCAACTTCGGCTCGCTGGACGACGGCCCGGCCGCCTCGCGGTACACCGAGGCCCGGATGGCGCCGGCGGCGATGGCGATGAACGCCGGGCTGGACGAGGACACCGTCGACTTCGTCCCGAACTACGACAACAAGCTCACCCAGCCCTCGGTGCTGCCAGCCGCGATCCCGAACCTGCTGGTCAACGGCGCGGCCGGCATCGCGGTCGGCATGGCGACCAACATGGCCCCGCACAACCTGGTCGAGGTGATCGCCGCCGCCCGGCACCTGGTCGCCCACCCGACGGCCGACCTGGACGAGCTGATGCGGTTCGTGCCCGGCCCCGACCTGCCCTCCGGCGGCAAGATCGTCGGCCTGGACGGCGTCCGCGACGCCTACCGCACCGGCCGGGGCGCGTTCAGGACCCGTGCCACCACCCGGATCGAGAACGTCACCCCGCGCCGCAAGGGCATCGTCGTCACCGAGCTGCCCTACGGCGTCGGCCCGGAGAAGGTGATCGAGAAGATCAAGGAGGGCGTGCAGAACAAGAAGCTCTCCGGCATCGCCGACGTCCTCGACCTCACCGACCGCGAGCACGGCCTGCGTCTCATCATCGAGGTCAAGACCGGCTTCAACCCGGATGCGGTGCTGGAACAGCTGTTCCGCTACACCCCGCTCGAGGACTCGTTCTCGATCAACAACGTCGCGCTGGTCGACGGTCAGCCACGCACCCTCGGCCTGCGGGAGCTGCTGCAGGTCTGGGTCGACCACCGGCTCAGCGTGGTCCGCCGCCGCAGCCAGTTCCGGCTGGACCGCAAGCGTGAGCGCCTGCACCTGGTCGAGGGGCTGCTGATCGCGATCCTGGACATCGACGAGGTCATCCAGGTCATCCGCAGCTCCGACGACTCCGAGGCGGCCCGCGCCAGACTGCGCACCGTCTTCGACCTGTCCGAGCCGCAGGCCGAGTACATCCTGGAACTCCGCCTGCGCCGCCTGACCAAGTTCAGCCGGATCGAGCTGGAGAAGGAGCGCGACGAGCTGCGCGAGGACATCGCCGAACTGGAGGCGTTGCTCGGCGACGAGCTGTTGCTCCGCGGCGCCGTCTCGGACGAGATGGCCGAGGTCGCCGCCACCTACGGCACCCCCCGCCGCACGATCCTGCTGGAGTCCGCGGGCGGGGTCGCGACCGCCGCCCCCGGCGCGCCGGTGGCCAAGCGCACCGTGCAGACCCTCTCGCTCGAGATCGAGGACACCCCCTGCGTGGCGCTGCTCTCCGCCACCGGCCTGGTCGCCCGCACCGCCGGGATCGACGTCCAGCTGCACCCCACCGACGACACCCCCCGGGCCAAGCACGACGTGCTGGCCGGAGCCGTGGCCACCACCGCACGCGGCGACATCGGCGTGGTCACCAGCAGCGGTCTGGTCCGCAAGATCTCGGTGCTGGACCTGCCCGGCCTGCCGCCCACGGACGGCGTGCCCTCGCTCGGCGGTGGCCTGCCGCTGGGTGAGCTGATCGAGCTGGACAAGGGCGAGCAGGTGGTCGGCCTGTGTGCGATCACGCCCGACGCCCCCACCCTGGCGATCGGCACCGCCCAGGGCGTGGTCAAGCGGGTCGTCTCCGGTGAGCCGCCCGCCAACCGGGACTCCTGGGAGATCATCGGCCTGCGCGACGGCGACCGGGTGGTCGGCGTCGCCCCGGTCACCGACGACGACGAGCTGGTGTTCGTGTCCTCCGACTCGAACCTGCTGCACTACCCCGCCAGCGCGGTGCGGCCCCAGGGTCGTCCCGCCGGTGGCATGGCCGGGATCAAGCTCGGTACCGGGGCGAGCGTGGTCTTCTTCGGTGCGCTGCCCGCCGACACCGACGACGCGCTGGTGGTGACCGTCTCCGGCTCCTCCGACGCCCTGCCCGGCACCCAGAACGGCTCCGCCAAGGTGACCCCGTTCGCCCAGTACCCGGGCAAGGGCCGCGCCACCGGTGGCGTCCGGTCGCACCGGTTCCTCAAGGGCGAGGACGGCCTGTTCCTCGCCTGGGTGGGCCGCGCGCCGGCACGGGCCACCGGCTCCGCCGGGCAGCCGGTGGAGCTGCCGGAGATCGACGAGCGCCGGGACGGGTCGGGGGCACCGCTCAGCGCGCCGCCGGTCGCCATCGGCTGAATCGGTCGCGGGCGGCCCAGTCGGGCGCACACTGGGGCGGTGACCCGTTACGCCATCGACGCGCAGGTAGCCGTGCGGCTGATCCGCGCCGGACTCCGCGCGCCGTCGTCCGCGGACGACACCCTCGTCGGCCCGGCGGTGCTGCGCTCCGACGTCCTCGCGGCGCTGTACGCGCTGCCCGAGGACCAGGGCCGCGCCCTGCTGGACCCCCTCGCGGCGTTGCGGATCCGGCTGCTGGGTGACCGGGTATCCCGGGCGACCGCGTGGCGCCTGGCCCGGGAACTCGGCTGGTCTGATCCCCGCCCCGCCGAATATCTCGCGGTCGCCCGGCTACAGGCGGACGTGCTGGTCACCGCCGATCCTGCCGTGCTCGCGGCCGCCGAGGCCGTCCGGATCCCGACCACCGACCCCGCCGCGCTCGTGCCCTGAGGCCCCGCGGCGCCGATGCGCCGCCCGCCTGCCGCACCCGCCTGGCAGCTCACCCGCCGTGACCCGTCGACGCGCGCGTGACCTGCTCAGTGCTGGGCGTCGGCGACCGCGGTGCGGATCAGCGCGGCAGAGCCGATCAGGGCGTCGAGCTGCTCGGGTGCCAGCACGTCCAGGATGATCTGTCGCACCACCCGACGACGGGTGGCGCGGGCCAGCTCGGCGCTGCGGATCCCGGCCTCGGTGAGGCGGACCACCGTGCCGCGCGCGTCCTCCCGGTCCCGCGCCCGGGCGACCAGGCCGCGCTGCTCCATCCGGCGCAGCTGGTGCGAGACCCGAGAGTCCTGCCACTCGGCCGCCGCGGCCAGGTCCTTGGCCCGCAGCCCGAAGTCACCGGCGTCCAACAACGGTTCGAGCAGCTCCAGGTCGGCCACCGACGCATCGGCGTCCTGACCCAGAGCTCGTTCCATCACGATGAACCAGTCCCGCGACATGCCGAGGAACACCCGCCACGCGGCGTCCTCGTCCGCGACCGTCCGCCCCTGCACCGCCGTCATGGGGCACAGGGTACGACCGCTCAGAGCTCGATGCCCACGATCACCGATCCGTGGGTCACTTCGTACCCGAGCGAGGAGTACAGGCCGTGCGCCCCCGAGGGGTTCGCGCTGTCCACATCGAGCTCCGCGTAGTCCATCCCGTCGGCCCGGTACGCGGTCATCGCGGCGGTCAGCAACGCCACCGCCACACCGCGGCCACGCCAGGCCCGCCGCACACCGAGCACATCGGTGTAACCCGAGCGGTAACCCTTCACCGGCCAGTCCTGCTCGTAGCGACCGGACATCGCGTAGCCGGCGACCTCGCCGGTGGTCTCCTCCACCGCGACGAAGCTCCACTCCGGGGCGAACATCGACCGGCTGCCCTGCCACTGCTCGGCGCTGCGCGGCTCGCTCCCCCAGTGATCGAGGAATGCCTCGTTGTGGGCCAGACGCACCTGCTCGTCCCGCTGCGGCGACCACTGCTCGATCCGCACCCCCGGGATCGTCGGCGGGGTGGGCAGCGGCTGGTCCAGCGGTCGCCGCATGTCACGGAAGTAGCGCAGCGGGCGGTAACCGATCCGGGTGAACAGATCGGCCGCGCCGTTCTGGTTCTCCAGCAACCACACCCCGAGCCGCCCCGGGATCTCCCGCGGATCGGCGGCCAACTGCTGGCGGCCACGGGCGGTGCCCCACGCCGCCAGTGCGGTGCCGATCCCCCGTCCGCGCCACTGCGGATCGACCCCGCCGTGCACGTGCGCGCGCAGCACCCGGGCGTCGGCGGGATTGCACTGCGACTCCACCCAGGCGCGCGGCACCCCGTCGGCGTCCCAGCCCACCCGGGTGTCCCGCGCCAGATCCCACCAGCTGCCCTCGAAGCGCTCGACGATCTCCGACTCCACGGTGCGCACCGGGGAGCCGTCCGCCTCCTCGATCCGGGCGGCCACGCCGACCAGTGCCGCGGCATCCGCCGGGTCGACCGGTCGCCAGGTCAGCCCGATGTCGGGCAGCGGGGGCAGGTCAGCGGGTGCGGCGGCGCGCTCGGCGAGGGTGCTCATGCCGACCACCGTGCCGGGCCGACACCGCGGTTGTCACCTGCAATCTCACGCGTCGATCTTGGAGGCGTCCAGGGTCGAGGCGTTGTCGATGATGAAGTCCTTGCGCGGGGCGACCTCCGAGCCCATCAGCAGCTCGAAGACCTCCTCGACCCGGCGCATCTGCTCGTCGGCGGCGGCAGCGGCCGGCAGGGTCACCCGGCGCAGGGTGCGGTGCCGGGGGTCCATCGTGGTCTCGGACAGCTGGTCGGCGTCCATCTCCCCCAGCCCCTTGTAGCGCTGGATGTCCTCCTTGTAGCGCTTGCCCGCCCTGTCCAGCTTCTTCAGCGTGGCGGCGAGCTCGGCCTCGGAGTAGGTGTACAGGTACTCGTTCTTCTTGGACCCGGCACCGATCACCTCGATCCGGTGCAGCGGCGGCACCGCGGCGAACACCCGGCCCGCCTCGACCATCGGCCGCATGTACCGGAAGAACAGGGTCAGCAGCAGGGTGCGGATGTGCGCGCCGTCCACGTCGGCGTCGGTCATCAGCACGATCTTCCCGTACCGGGCGGCGTCCAGGTCGAAGGTCCGCCCGGATCCGGCGCCGAGCACCTGGATGATCGCCGCGCACTCGGCGTTGCGCAGCATGTCCGCCACCGACGCCTTCTGCACGTTGAGGATCTTCCCCCGGATCGGCAGCAGCGCCTGGAAGTCGCTGGACCGGGCCAGCTTGGCGGTGCCGAGCGCGGAGTCGCCCTCGACGATGAACAGCTCGGTGCGGCCGACCTCGTTGCTGCGGCAGTCGGCGAGCTTGGCCGGCAGCGAGGAGCTCTCCAGCGCCGTCTTGCGCCGGGAGATCTCCTTCTGCTTGCGCGCCGAGACCCGCGCGCGCATCTCCCCGACCACCTTCTCCAGCAGCGCCGCCGCCTGTGCCTTGTGCTCGCGCTTGGCGGAGGTGAGCAGCTCGGTCAGGCGCTGCTCGACCACCTTGGCCACGATGCCGCGCACCGGTCCGGTGCCGAGCACCTCCTTGGTCTGGCCCTCGAACTGCGGCTCGGCCAGACGGACGGTGACCACGGCCGTCAGCCCGGCCAGCGCGTCGTCCTTCTCGATCTTGTCGCTGCCGTCCTTGGCCGAGATCTTCAGCTTGCGGGCGTTCAGCTCGATCTGCTTGCGCAGCGTCTTGAGCAACGACGCCTCGAATCCCGCCAGATGGGTGCCGCCCTTGGGAGTGGCGATGATGTTCACGAAGCTGCGCAGCTCGGTGTCGTAGCCGGTGCCCCAGCGCAGCGCCACGTCCACCTCGCACTCGCGCTGCACCTCCTGCGAGGTCATGTGCCCACGGTTGTCCAGCACCGGAACCGTCTCGGTGAAGGTCCCGGAGCCGGTGAGCTGCCAGGTGTCGGTGACCGGCGCGTCGGGCGCCAGGAAGTCCGCGAAGTCCACCGTCCCGCCGTCGTGCCGGAAGACCTCCTCGTGCGGGCCGTCGGCGCCGGGGGTGCCGGGCAGTCCGCGCTCGTCCCGCACCACGATGGTCAGACCCGGCACCAGGAAGCTGGTCTGCCGGGCACGGGTGACCAGCTCGTCGTAGCTGAACACCGCCGTGCTGGGGAAGATGCTGCGATCGGCCCAGTAGCGGGTCCGGGTGCCGGTGCGGGCCTTGGCGACCTTGCCGACGACTGCCAGCTCCGAGCCGGAGGTGAACGGCTCGAACGGCGACTCGGGCGACACGCCACCGCGGTCGTCGAACACGCCGGGCTCACCACGACGGAAGGTCATCCGGTGCGTCTTGCCCCCGCGGTCGACCTCGACGTCCAGCCGCGACGACAGGGCGTTCACCACCGACGCGCCGACACCGTGCAGACCACCGGACGCCGCGTAGGACCCGCCACCGAACTTGCCGCCCGCGTGCAGCTTGGTCAGCACGACCTCGACACCGGTCAGCCCGGTCCGCGGCTCGACATCGACCGGGATGCCGCGGCCCTGGTCGCGCACCTCCACCGAGGAGTCGGCGTGCAGCACGACCTCGATCCGGTCCCCGTGTCCGCCCAGCGCCTCGTCGACGGAGTTGTCGATGATCTCCCACAGGCAGTGCATCAGTCCGCGGCTGTCGGTGGTGCCGATGTACATGCCGGGGCGCTTGCGCACGGCTTCCAGGCCCTCGAGGACCGAGAGATGGCGGGCGTTGTAGGCGGAGTCGGTGGACACGGCATGAGGGTAGTCGCCACCGCCGACAATCCCGTGCAGCCCCGCCGGAGGGTGAAACCGGGGTACGCGGACAGCGAACCACCCCCTCTCGACGGGAAGATCCACGGCTGCGGATGGTTGTATGTCAGCGTGACGGAGATGATGGAAACCGAGAACGCACCGGCCCCGCTGACAGCGGCAGACCGTTGCGACCGCTGCGGCGCCCAGGCCTACGTCCGCGTGCTGCTCCCGGTCGGCGAACTGCTGTTCTGTGCGCACCACGCCCGTGAGCACGCGCCGAAGTACCAGGCGGTCGCAACCCACGTCCAGGACGAGACGGACAAGTTGCTCGCCGAACACGGCGCGGGAGCCGGCGCAGCCCGCTGACCGACCCCGACAGACGACCGAACGGCCCACCCGGCACCACCGCCCGGGTGGGCCGTTCGCGTACCCGGGGTCGTGCACGCTCGCACGCACGCGGCTCCGCGGACGCCGAAGGGCCCCGCACTCCCTGCCGGGAGAACGGGGCCCTTCGTGCGATCGCTGTCAGTCCAGGTAGTCGCGCAACACCTGCGAACGCGAGGGGTGCCGCAGCTTGGACATCGTCTTCGACTCGATCTGGCGGATCCGCTCGCGGGTCACGCCGTAGACCTTGCCGATCTCGTCCAGGGTCTTCGGCTGGCCATCGGTGAGGCCGAACCGCATCGAGACCACACCCGCCTCGCGCTCCGACAGGGTGTCGAGGACCTGGTGCAGCTGCTCCTGGAGCAGGGTGAAGCTCACCGCGTCGGCCGGGACGACCGCCTCGGAGTCCTCGATCAGGTCACCGAACTCCGAGTCGCCGTCCTCACCCAGGGGGGTGTGCAGCGAGATCGGCTCGCGACCGTACTTCTGGACCTCGACGACCTTCTCCGGCGTCATGTCCAGTTCCTTGGCCAGCTCCTCCGGGGTCGGCTCGCGGCCGAGGTCCTGGAGCATCTGACGCTGGACACGGGCCAGCTTGTTGATGACCTCGACCATGTGCACCGGGATACGGATGGTGCGCGCCTGGTCGGCCATCGCGCGGGTGATCGCCTGGCGGATCCACCAGGTCGCGTAGGTCGAGAACTTGTAGCCCTTGGTGTAGTCGAACTTCTCGACCGCACGGATCAGACCGAGGTTGCCCTCCTGGATCAGGTCCAGGAACAGCATGCCGCGCCCGGTGTAGCGCTTGGCCAGCGAGACGACCAGGCGGAGGTTGGCCTCCAGCAGGTGGTTCTTGGCCCGGCGGCCGTCCTGGGCGATCCACTGCAGCTCGCGACGGGCCTTGGGCTCCACGTCGTCGCCGAGCTGGCTCAGGCGCTCCTCCGCGAACAGACCGGCCTCGATCCGCTTCGCGAGCTCGACCTCCTGCTCGGCGTTCAGCAGGGCGACCTTACCGATCTGCTTCAGGTAGTCCTTGACCGGGTCGGCGGTGGCGCCGGCGGTCACGACCTGCTGCGCGGGGGCGTCGTCGTCATCGGCGTCGGACACCACGAACCCGGTGTCCTCGGTCTCGTCGGACTTGCCAGCGGCCGGGGCCGCAGCCTTCGCCTCGTCACCCTCGGGGGTCTCGGCGTCGTCCGCGGTCTCCAGGTCGGTGTCCTGCAGCTCTGCCTCGTCGAGTTCGATGTCCTCGTCGTCGGTCGGCTCGTCGTCGTCCGACTTCGCCTTGGCCTTGGTGGCCTTCGCCTTGGTCGGCTTGGCGGCCGCCTTGCTCGCGGTGGCCTTCTTCGCGGCGGTGGCGGTGGACTTCTTGGCGGTCGTCTTCGCGGCGGGGGTCGTCTCGGAGGTCTCGCTGTCCTCGTCGGCGACGACGGCCTTGGCGGACGTCCGGGTCTTGGTGGTGGTCGCCGCGGCCACCTTGCGGGGCGCAGCGGCACGCTTCTTCGGCGCGGCGGCAGCCGGCGTCGGCTCGGCGACGACGATGCCGGCGTTCGCCAGGCCGCGCACGACGGCCTTCAGGCGACGCGCGTCCTCCACCTGGGCGGCCTCGCAGGCGGCCCGCAGGGCGGCAGCGTCGACGCTCCCGGTGGTGGCACCGCGGCGGACCAGGTCCTGCAGGGCCGGGTGCTCGAACTCGCGCGGCAGCGTGGGGGAATTCTGGGACGTCACGAATGACCTTTCGGCAGCGAGGGACCCGGTTCGGCGAGACGGGACACGTATATTGTACCGGCCACATCCAGGCCCGGGCGCGTCCACTCGGGGGACGCCGACCAGTCCGGGCGGGTGCGGCGATTCTGTCGACGGTCTCAACGAGCGAGCGGCCCGGAGGATTCCCGGGAGCGCCACACTCGGCGACTGAGCAGCGCCGTCGCCGCCCGCGATCAGGCGTTGTGCCGGGCGGTGACGACACCGGGCCGGCACTCCACGCCGCCGGAACGCGCAGCCGCACGATCCATCGGGGCAGGACGATGCGCCTCGGTCAGGTCAGCACCCACCGGACCGGCACCGCTCACCGACGTCCCATCCGTCGCGAGCGCGCGACGGAGCTTCTCGGCGCGGCCTCGGGCTACCGCCGCCAGGGTTCCTCCGGCCGGATGTCAGCTCGGGTCGGGCTTGACCGCGAGCACCGGGCAGGGGGCGTCGAGCAGGATGCGCTGCGCGTTCGCACCGAGGATGAGCTTGCCCACCGGACTGCGCCGCCGCAGCCCGATCACGATCATGGACGCGCCGGTGTCCTCGGCAGCGCCGATCAGCTCCTCGGCGACATCGCGGCCTGCGGCGATCACCCTGACCTCGTGCTCGATCCCGCGGTCGGACAGTCCGGCGCGCACCTGCTCCAGCGCCTGCTCGGTGTCCTGGCGCTGCTCCGGCGTCTCGTCCAGGCGCTCGTTGACGACGACGACGAGGGACTCCCCCCGCCGCTCCGCCTCGAGGCCGGCGGTCTCCAGGGCTGCGCGCCCCTCGACCGTCGCCAGATAGCCGACCACGATGCTCATCGGTGCTCCTCGCACGAGTGCCGCTGCGTCCGTCCGGGACCGCGGCAGAACGCCTTCGCGCCACACCGCCGAACCGTGCCCCGACCGTACCGGACACGCCGGGCCAGCACGAACGCACACCACCGGCATCGATCACCCCGGTTCCAGCTCGCCCTCCCGCGCCCAGCCCGGCAGCGCACCGGAGGCCAGCACCCAGTTCAACTGCACCGCCAGCGGATCCACCGGCTGCTGTGCCAGAGCGCGTTCGACCAGCACCGAGCCCCGGACGCCGTCGCCGACCCACCAGGCGAACAGCGCGAGCAGGGTGAGCGCCCCCGACTGCCGACCGTCCCGGCCGTGTGCGACCACGCGCTCCAGGAGCAGACGCGCGGCGTCGATCTGCCCGACGGGCGGTGGTCGGACCCCGGCTGCCAGCTGGTGGGCGAGCCACGGGCGGATCCCCCAGGGCCGGTCCGGTCCGATGGCGGACACGGGCCAGCTCCCGGAGCGCGACTCGGGCAGCGGCTCCGCGTCTGCGACAGATCCGCGGTCCGGGTCCGGGGCCGGGTCCAAGTCCGGGTCCACGTCCGGGTCACGGTCGAGGTCCGGGCCCGCGTCCGGGTCGCCGTTGGAGCCCGCATCCGGCTCCCGGCACGCCGCCGCCACGGGCACCACCACAGGCACCGGAATGTCCGGAGCCGCCAGTCCCGCCAGCCAGAGCCGCTCCGCCCGATCCGGGTCGGCGTGGTGACCGATCATCGCGAGCGCAGACGCCTCCACGACCAGGGGATCGGTCAACCCCGCCTCCACCCGGCCGACCGTGGTGCGGGCGACGCTGTCGGGTCGGGTGCGCACGTCCTGCCATCTGGCCAGCGTGCGGCGCTGCCAATCGCCCCAGGCCTGCGCGCCGGTGGCGGTCGCCGGGCGCCGGTGCAGCCACCGCGAGCGCGCTTCGGCCGCGGCTCGGCGGTCACCTGGGGCTGCCGGCGCGATCCGCCCGAGGTCCGCGCGGCGGGCGGCGGGCGTCCAGCCAGCGGTGCGGGCGATGGCGGCCACCAGGGCGTCCAGCCTTTCCCGTGGGGCCGAATCCGGGACCGCGGTCGCTGTGGGCACGGTGCTCGCTCTGGGCTCGGTGCTCGCTCTGGGCACGGTGCTCGCTGTGAGTGCTGCGTCGGGAGTCTGGCGCACCTCGCTGGCATCGACCGTCCACGCGCTGTCCCACCCGACCCCGACCCGCGTGCACGCAGCTCTGACCCGGGCGATGGCGGGACCCGGCCACGGATGGTCGCGGCTGGACGCGGCGGGCGGTCGTGGCACGGGGTCCGCCTGCCCGCGGTAGTGCACGACCAGCAGGCGTTCGCAGCGCATCGCCACCAGGTGCGCCGCGATCGACCGGGCCACAACGCGACCGGCCGCCGAGTCCAGCACCTCGCGGTCGGTCCGCGCGACCAGCCGCGGCGGGGCGTCATCGGGTCCGGCGAGCCCGACCACCACCACGCTCCCGTCGCCGGGATGGTGTCCGAGTCGGAACGGGACCAGGGCGAGCATCCGGCAGCGTGCGGCGAACCACGATCCGTCGTCCCCGTCCTCGACACCCGACGGTGCCGCCGCGTCGTCGGCCAGCGGATCTTCCTGACGCCGGTCCTCCTCGCCGGCGTCGGTCCCGGACCCTGTCGCACCCGTCATCACGTCCTCCTGTCGTCGCCGCCAGCTCACCGCGGACCGGCCACGCACCGCGAGCACCGCCGCGAGGACCTGGGGACGACCGGGACGCACCTGTCCTGTGGACAGCCGGAGCTGGCTACCCTGAGCCGGTGCGCGCCGGAACTGCTCTGCTCTGTCTGCTGCTGCTCGGCGGGTTGACCGCCTGCACCGGCAGCACACCGCTGCCGACCCCCTCGGTCACCGGCGGCGTCGAGGCCCCCACGCCGACCGAGACCCTCCTGCCGTCACCGACGGCGACCGTGTCCACGGTCGGCGGGCTGGCGGAGGGCTTCCCGGCTGACCTGCTCCCGGTGCCGGAGGGCAGCGAGATCCTGATGTCGGCGAGCGAACTGGACGAAGCGACCGGGCTGACCACGGTCAGCCTGAACCTGCGCAACCCCCTGAGCACCGACCAGTTGCTGGCGGCGTTCCGGGCCCCGCTGGTCGCCGCGGGCTTCACGGAGACCGCGACCGATCCCGGTGCGGGCCTGGCCGCGAGTTCGACCTTCGTGCGCGGGGACGGCAGCGAGGTCATCACCCTCGGCGTACTGGATCGAGACGGGCTGCGCACGGTGACCATCGGCGGCACGGTCAAGCTGTAGGCATCGCGACCAGGCCGTACGCTCGCAGGGTGAACGACGCCACCCCCCTGGTCGACCTGGAGGGCGTGCGCGCCCAGGTGGACGCACTGCTCACCGCCCACCTGGATGCCCTGGAGCCGGAACTGGCCCGGATGGGCTCGGGCACCGGGCCGCTGATCGAGGCACTGCGGCTGATGCTCTCCGGCGGCAAGCGGCTGCGGGCGGCGTTCTGCTACTGGTCGTGGCGGGCGCATGGTGGGGACCGGTCGGGCGACGGCGCGACGGCAGCGCTACGAGTCGGCGCGGCGCTGGAGCTGTTCCAGGCCGCGGCCCTGTTCCACGACGATGTGATGGACGACTCCGACACCCGGCGCGGCCTGCCCGCGGCGCACCGCAGCTTCGCGCACACCCACCGCACCGCGCGGTGGTCCGGCGACGACCGGCGGTACGGCGAGTCGGCGGCGATCCTGCTCGGCGACCTGGCGCTGATCGCGTCGGAGCGGGAGTTCGCGGCCGCCATGACCGGGATCGACCCCGTGCTGGCGCTCCGCGCACGCGCCGTCTTCGACCGGATGCGCACCGAGGTCACTGTCGGCCAGTACCTCGACCTGCAGGCCCAGGTGCTGCCCTGGGGCACGGACCCGGTCGGCGACGAGCAGCGCGCCCGCGAGGTGATCCGGGCCAAGACCGCGCGGTACAGCGTGGAGCACCCGATCCTGATGGGCGCCGCGCTGGCCGGAGCCGACGACGCCGCACTGCTGGCGGCCAGCGCGTTCGGGCTGCCGCTGGGCGAGGCATTCCAGCTCCGGGACGACCTGCTGGGCGTCTTCGGCGACCCGGCGACCACCGGGAAGCCGGCCGGCGACGATCTGCGCGAGGGCAAGCGGACGGTGCTGGTCGCCCGCGCGATGGCGGCAGCGGGCCGGGCCGGCGAGCTGCCGGTGATGGAGCGGCTGCGTACCGAGCTCGGCGACCCCCAGCTGGACGAGGACGCCTGCCTGGCACTCGCCGAGGTGATCCGGTCGACCGGTGCCGTGGACGAGGTCGAGCAGCTGATCGACCTGCTGCTCGACGAGGCCGAACGCGCCTGGTCGGCGGCAGCACTGGTCGATCCGGGCCGCGACATGCTGCTGCGCCTCGGCCGGGCGGCCGTGCAGCGCCAGGCCTGACGCTCCGCGGTCCGGCGCCCCGGCACCGCCCGCTCAGTCGATCAGCCCGGCGGGGCTCAGAGCTCTGCCTGGGCCAGCCGTCGAACGGCGGTCTTGCTCCCCGAGCGCAGCACATCGATCGGGCGACCCGGCAGCGCCTCGTTGGCGGTGAACAGCCAGGCGATCATCTCCCCGTAGTCGAAGCCCGCATCGCCCAGCACGGTGAGTGTGCCCTGCAGGGACGCGAGCACGGTGTGGTCGCCGCCCTCGTCCCGCTCGTCGGCGGTCGGGTTCGCCGCGTCCACCGGGACCAGGAAGTCCGCGGGGATGCTCAGCACCGGCGGATCACCGCGGCGCACACCGGCGATCCGCCCCTCCTTGAGCAGGCGGCGCACCCGTCCGGCGTCGACTCCGAGTGCATCGGCGACGTCGGGAATGGTGAGCCAGGAGTCGACGAGGTCGTCCGGCTGGTTCAAGGCGGTCACGGCGCTCAAGCCTAGTCCCGTGTCGGTGGCTCGACTTCCCAGCTCCCCACTGGTGCACTACCGTCACACCAGTCACATGAGTCACAGGTGCCCCAACAGCATCAGCGTGACACCAGCCGCCGCAGTCCAGCCTCAGGGATTTCTCATGACGCAGTCCGCACTCGCACTCGCCGACGACGCCCGTAGCTCCCGACCCCGCGCCCGTCGCCTCGCGACCAACACCGGCGCGACGCTGGCCCTGGCGGCGCTGGCCGTCGGCACCTCCAGTGCTGCCGCCCACGCCGACGAGCACTACACCGTCCGATCGGGCGACACCGTCAGCCACATCGCCAAGCAGTTCGGCACCACGGTCAGCGCCGTGCGCGACGCCAACGGCCTGAACGCCGCCGGCTTCATCCGCGAGGGCCAGACGCTCACCATCCCGACCGGGCAGTCAGCCCCCGCGGCGGCCCCGGTTGCGACCGCCGGGACCCACACCGTGGCCCAGGGCGAGACGGTCTCGGCCATCGCCGCGCGCTACGGCAGCACCGTCGACGCCATCGTCGGCGCGAACGGCCTGGACGCACGCGCCTTCATCCGCGCCGGTCAGACGCTGACCATCCCCGGCTCGACCACGGCCACGACCGTGACGACCGCGACGACCTCGGCGGCCACCGGCACCCACACCGTCGCCCAGGGCGAGACGGTCTCGGCGATCGCCGCGCGCTACGGCACCACCGTGAACGCCGTGGTGTCCGCCAATGGCCTGGACGCCCGGGCGTTCATCCGCGCCGGTCAGACCCTCACCATCCCGGGTGCCACGACCACCGCTGCGAGCACGACGGTGAGCACCTCCCAGCAGCTGGTCGGCAGCACCTTCCTCGGCCGCACCTACCCGGCCGCCACGGTCGCCTCCGCGAACGAGAACAAGGCCACCCTGCTCTCCATCGGCGTCCCGTCCACCTCCGAGATGCAGGCCAAGGTCGCCAGCACGGCCCGGCAGATGGGCGTCGACCCGTCCCTGGCGCAGGCGATCGCCTTCCAGGAGTCCGGCTTCGACCACACCTCGGTCTCCCCCGCGAACGCGATCGGCACCATGCAGGTCATCCCGACCTCCGGCGACTGGGCCAGCGAGCTGGTCGGGCGCGAGCTCAACCTGCTGGACCCGGACGACAACGTCGTGGCCGGTGTCGCGATCCTGCGCCAGCTGCTCAAGTCGACCGGCGGCGACACCTCCACCGCGATCGCGAGCTACTACCAGGGCCTCGGCTCGGTGCGCAGCAACGGGATGTTCGCGGACACCCGCCGCTATGTCGCCAACGTCCACACCCTGACGGCACGCTTCTGACGCACGGCCTCCCGGGGTTCACCGGGGGTCGCCCGTAGACTTCGGCCGTGGCAACCACTCTCACCGATCCGCTCGTCGGCCATCTGGTCGACGGCCGGTACCACGTCGTCTCGCGCATCGCGCGCGGCGGCATGGCGACCGTCTACCTCGCGGTGGACCGTCGGCTCGACCGCGAGGTCGCGCTCAAGGTGATGCACCCGCACCTGGCCGAGTCCTCCGGCGGCGCGGACTTCGTCGCCCGGTTCCGGCGGGAGGCCCGGTCGGCCGCGCGGCTGACCCACCCGGGCCTGGTGTCGGTCTTCGATCAGGGCCTGGACGGTGAGACCTCCTATCTGACGATGGAGTACGTCCCGGGCGGCAACCTGCGCCACCAGTTGGCCCGCCGCGGATCGCTGAGCGTCGGCGACGCGCTGTCGATGGCCGAGCAGGTGCTCGACGCCCTCTCGACCGCGCACCGTGCGGGCCTGGTCCACCGGGACATCAAGCCGGAGAACGTGCTGCTCACCGCCGAGGGCAGGATCAAGGTCGGCGACTTCGGGCTGGCCCGGGCCGTCACCGAGGTCACCTCCGCCACCACCGGCACCGTGCTGGGCACCGTCGCCTACCTCGCCCCGGAGCTCGTCACCCGTGGCGCCAGCGACGCCCGCACCGACGTCTACGCCACCGGAGTCCTGCTCTACGAGGCGATCACCGGCCGGCAGCCCTTCACCGGCGAGACGCCGATCCAGATCGCCTTCCAGCACGTGAACGACGACGTGCCGGCACCTTCCGAGGTCGCCGACTGGCTGCCGACCGAGGTCGACGTGCTGGTCGCCGCCCTGACCGCCCGTGACCCGGACGACCGCCCCGCCGACGCCGCGGCCGCACTGGCCCTGCTGCGCCGCACCCGGGGTGAACTGGACCAGGCCACCCTGGACCGCCGGGTCGAGGTCGAGCCGACGGCGCTGCCCGAGCCCGAACCGCAGGACACCGCCGAGCAGGAGGCAGCCGCAGCCGGCGACGCCGCCACCTCCAAGATCGAGGCGCTGTCCCGCGGCGGCACGGTCGCGCTGCCGATCGGGCTGGGCGCGGCCGACCCGGCCGACTCCCCCGCCCCCGCCTCGCCGGTCGCCGCTGCGAACCGTCGTCGTCGCTGGCTGGTGATCGGTGGCGTGGTGCTGCTGGTCGCCGCACTGGCAGGTGGCGGCACCTGGTGGTTCCAGAACATCGGGCCGGGTGCCTACACCACGGTGCCGACCGTCGACACCCTGACCGAGCAGCAGGCCCGGGAGACCCTGGGCGACGCCGGACTCGACGTCACCGTGGCCGAGGCATTCGACGACACCGCCGCAGTCGGCACGGTGATCGAATCCGATCCGGCGTCCGGGGACCGGGTGCGCAAGGACGGCACCGTCGCGCTCACCCTGTCCAAGGGCCCGGACGTCGTCACCGTGCCGGACGGACTGCTCGGCGCGTTGCAGGCGGATGCCGAAGCCGCGCTTACCGGCGCGGGACTGACCGTCGACTACGACGACCCCGCCTACTCCGACGACGTGGCGAACGGTCTGGTGCTGAAGGTCGCGGGCCAGGACGGCGCGGATCTCGCCGCCGCCACCAGCCTCAAGCGCGGCACCACGGTGATCCTCACCGTCTCGCAGGGACCGGAACCGGTCACCGTGTTCTCCGTGGTCGGTGCGACCCTGGACAACGCCACCTCGCAGCTGGAGGACGCCGGGCTGAAGATCGCCGCCACCGAGGTGTTCTCGGACACCGTCCCGGCCGGCAGCATCGTCAGCCAGGACCCGGCGCCGGGCACCGCCGGGCACCGCACCGACACCGTGAACGTCGAGGTGTCGAAGGGGCCGGAGCTGGTGACCGTGCCGAACCTGCGGGGCAAGCAGTACGACGAGGCCAAGCAGATCCTGGATCAGCTCGGACTGGTCGCCGAACGACAGAACGTGCTCGGCGGCATCTTCGGCACCGTGCGCGACCAGAGCGTGGCCGCCGACACCCAGGTCGCCAAGGGCAGCAAGATCACCCTCACCGTCGTCTGAGTCGACAGCGGTACACCGTGGCGCGACCGCGGACATGAGAACGGCCCGGCCGGGACCCACCACGAATCCCGGCCGGGCCGTTGCCCGGTGTCACCGCATCACGGTGCGGTGAGGCTGCCCCCGTTGGTGCGGATGACGTCCGCGTACCAGTCGAAGGACTTCTTCTTGTAGCGGTCCAGGGTGCCGGAGCCGTCGTCGTTGCGGTCGACGTAGATGAAGCCGTACCGCTTGCTCAGCTGCGCGGTGGAGGCCGAAACCAGGTCGATGCAGCCCCAGGTGGTGTACCCGAGCACCTGCACGCCGTCCTGGATCGCCTCGCCGACCTGGTACAGGTGGTCGTTCAGGTAGGCGATCCGGTAGTCGTCGATCACGGTCTTGACCCCGTCGACCTCGACCAGCTGGTCCTTGGCGCCCAGACCGTTCTCCACGATGAACAGCGGCTTCTGCCACCGATCCCAGAACTGGTTCATCACCACGCGCAGACCGACCGGGTCGATCTGCCAGCCCCACTCGGAGGACGCGAGCGTCGGGTTCGGGACCCCACCGATCAGGTTCCCGACCGCCGGCTGCTTGCTCGGGTCGGCGGTCTGCGCCGAGCTCATGTAGTAGCTGAACGACACGAAGTCGACCGTGTGCTCCTTGAGCAGCGCCCGGTCCTCGTCGGTGATGTTCAGCTCGACACCCAGCTCCCGGAGCTGCCGCAGCAGGTAGCCCGGGTACTCGCCGCGCACGTGCACGTCACCGAAGGCCAGGTTCTCGTGGTCGGAGTGCTGGGCCTTGAGCACGTCCTGCGGGTCCGGGGTCAGCGGGTAGAACGGCACCGCGATGACCATGCAGCCGATCTGGGCCTGCGGCATGAGTTCGCGGGCGATCTTGGTGGCCAGCGCGGAGGCGACCAGCTCGTGGTGCACGGCCTGGTAGAGGTCCTGCTTGGTGAGCTGCTCCTTGGGTGTGAGGATGCCGCCGCTCATCAGCGGGGCGTGCAGCACCGAGTTGATCTCGTTGAAGGTCAGCCAGTACTTCACCCGGGAGCCGTAGCGGGTGAAGATGGTCCGCACGTAGTTCTCGAAGAAGCCGATCAGGTCGCGGGAGACCCAGCCGTCGTACTGCTTGGCCAGGTTCAGCGGCGTCTCGTAGTGGGAGATGGTGACCAGCGGCTCGATGCCGTGCTTCTCCAGCTCGTCCAGCAGCCGGTCGTAGAAGGCCAGGCCCTCCTCGTTCGGCTCCGCGTCGTCACCGTTCGGGAAGATCCGGGACCAGGCGATGGAGAACCGGTAGGTCCTGAAGCCCATCTCCGCGAACAGCGCGATGTCCTCGGCGTAGCGGTGGTAGTGGTCGATGCCGACCAGCTTCAGGTTGTCGTCGGTGGGCTGCTCGCTCGGAGCGCCGGAGATACCGCGGGGCATGATGTCCTGGATGGACAGCCCCTTGCCGCCCTCGTTGTACGCACCCTCGAGCTGGTTGGCGGCGGTGGCGCCGCCCCACAGGAAGCCGTCGGGGAACGGGGTCGTGGAAGTCACTACATGCACCTCTTGTCGTCGTCGACTGCGTTGATCACAGGCCGAGCAGCTGCTTGACCTGCGGGTCCGTGAGCTCGAGTGCGGCTGCTCGGGCCTCGGGAGCTGTGCGCGCGGCACGGGCGGCCGCGGCGATCTCCTGGCACCGGGCCAGGGAGTGGCCGCGCACGGCGGCGCGGACGGCGGGCACGGCGGAGGGCGACATCGACAGGCTGGTCACGCCCAGACCGGTCAGCACCAGCGCCATCAGCGGGTCGGAGGCGGACTCGCCGCACACCCCGACCGGCTTGCCGGTGGCCTTGCCGCCCTCGGCGGTCGCGGCGACCAGGTCGAGCACCGCGGGCTGCCACGGGTCGAGCAGGTCGGACAGCTCGCCGCGCAGCCGGTCGGTGGCCATCGTGTACTGGGCGAGGTCGTTCGTCCCCAGGGAGACGAAGTCGACGTCGGCCAGCACGTCGGCGCAGCGCAGGGCCACGGCGGGCACCTCGACCATCACCCCGACGGTGCTGAGACCGGCCTCCCGGGCGGCGGCGGCGAAGTCGGCCGCCTCGGTCGGCGTCGCGATCATCGGCGCCATCACCCACAGCTCGGCACCGGTCTCCTGCTGGGCGCGCCCGAGGGCGGTCAGCTGGTCGGCCAGCAGCTGCGGCAGGGTGCGGACCAGGCGGTAGCCGCGCACACCCAGCGCCGGGTTCTCCTCCACCGACTGCTGGGCGAAGGCCAGGGGCTTGTCGGCACCGGCGTCGATGGTGCGCACGACCACCTTGCGCCCGGCGAAGGACCGCAGCACGGCGGTGTAGGTCGCGACCTGCTCCTCGACGGTGGGCGCTGTCTGCTGCTCGAGGAAGAGCACCTCGGTACGGAACAGCCCGACGCCCTCGACCGCGGTCGCGGCCGCGCGCTCGGCGTCCGCGGCGGTGCCGATGTTGGCGAGCAGCTGCACCCGGTGGCCGTCGGAGGTCGCACCCGGCTCGGTGTCCTCGGTCAGGCGCTCGGCGGCCGCACGACGGTCGGCGACCTCCTGGATCAGCGCCTGGTCCGGGTCGACCGTCACGGTGCTCGCGGCGGCGTCCACCACCACCACGGTGCCGGCGGCCAGCTCGGTGACACCGGGCACCCGGACGATGCAGGGCAGACCGAGCTGCCCGGCGATGATCGCGGTGTGGCCGGTGGGGCCACCCTGCTCGGTCACGATGCCGAGCACCTTGCTCAGGTCGAGCGCGGAGGTGTCGGCCGGGGACAGGTCCTCGGCGACCACGACGGAGGGCTCGGTCAGCTCACCGAGACCCGGCTCCGGGGCGTCGAGCACCCGGGCGATCACCCGGTCCTTGACGCTGCGCAGGTCGGTGACCCGCTCGGCCATGTAGCCGCCCACGGCGGCGAACATCTCGCAGACCTGCTCCACCGCCTCGCTCACGGCGTGGGCCGGGCCGGTGCCGGAGGCGAGGCGCTGCTCGACGTCGCCGATCAGCGCCGGGTCCTCGGCCATCTGGGCGGTGGCGCCCAGCACCTCGGCCAGGGTCCCCTCGGCGGAGTCGGCGCGCGCCTGCAGATCGGCGGCGACGGCGGAGAATGCCGCCTTCACCCGTGCCAGATCGCCGTCGACGGCGGGTGCCTCGTCAGCGGGCAGGGTGATCGCGGGGCGGGCGACGGCGATCGGTCCGAGGACGATGCCCCGGCCGACCCCGACCCCGGTGAGGGTGTTCCCGGCCATCGGACTCACTCCCCGGCGGCGTCGAGGTCGGTCGACAGGAGCTCGGCGAGCTGGTCCAGGGCGGCGTCGGCGCCGTCACCCTCGACGGTCAGCTCGGCGGTCTCGCCGTGCTTGAGGCCCAGGCCCATGACCATGAGCAGGCTGGCGGCGTTCACGGCGGGCGCACCGGGCCGGCCGATCGTGACCTGGGCACCGGAGGCGGCGGCCGCCTTGGTGAAGATCCCGGCGGGACGGGCGTGCAGGCCCACGGACGAGGCGATGGTGACATTGCGCTGCGGCACTGGTCGGACTCCCCATTGCAGTCAAACGTGCGATACACCCGCCGGCTTCTCCGCCGGCCGGGCAAACAAAAAAAGACCTGTACGGACCGCTGGTGCGGTCCGCGACAGGTCTTGCCTGATCGAGTCAGTAACAATCCTCGCGATGGCCTGATCGTTATACCCGTCGGGCCGAGCCCCGGTCAACCCGGGGCCCGGCCTCCCGTGGCTCCTCGGTCAGGAGTTCGGGGCCAGCTCGGGCGTGAGTCCGTGCCCGCCCAGGTCCCGGCCGACATCCATCACCTCGCGGCTGCCGTCGTCGTTGACCCGCACCGTGCTGACGCTGGCGTTGGGCAGCGGCGCCAGTGACACCTCGCCCAGGGCTGCCAGGTAGGCGAACAGCGTGACCCCGTGGCTGACCACCAGAACGTCGCCGGTGTGAGCGCGCTCGATCCGGGCGAAGCTGTCGGCCACCCGACGACGGTAGGCAGCCGAGGACTCGCCGCCGGGCAGCCCGGGGAAGCTGCCGTCGAACACCCCGGCGAACATCGCGATCGGGTCGTACTCGGCCCACAGCTCCGCCTCCGGGAGGGTCTCCCACTCCCCGAAGTGGAACTCGCGCAACCCGTCGTCCTGGGTCAGTGGGACGTCCGGGTGGTGGACGAGGATCTCGCGGGCTGTCGCCATCGTGCGACCGAACGGGCTGGCGTAGGCCGCGACGAACGGGACCTCGGCCAGCGCCTGCGCCGTGCGCCGGACCCCGATGACGCCCTCGTCGGTGAGCGGCGAATCCGACCAGCCCTGCACCAGGTTGTCGGTGTTGTAGACGGTGCGGCCGTGCCGGACCAGATGAAGCGTCGCCGCCACGGGCTGACCTCCTGAACGTCGGGATCGGGACGCCGACCACCGTACGGGCACCCGCTCTGACCTGGCTCGTTGACAAGGCAGGAACGGGTGCGGCACGCTGTGCGTCCGTCGCCCCCCCTGGCGACCGCGCAGAACTGGGATTGTTACTGCTGACAGCAGGCAAAACCCGAGCTGAGCGAGCGGACTCCGTTGTGGAGTGTCGTTCGTGACGGCTCGGGTTTTTTTGTTGCCCTCAGGCTCCCGGGGGCGGCGCGACACGGATTCGAGGAGGAATCGTGGCTTCCGCCAGCAAGTATCAGACGATCGCCGAGGACGTCCTTCGCGGCGTCGGCGGCAAGGACAACGTCGCATCGGTGGTGCACTGTGCGACCCGGCTGCGGTTCCGCCTGAAGGACCGCGAGCAGGCCGACAAGGCCGCCGTCGAGGGCACCGCCGGTGTCATCACCGTGATGGAGTCCGGCGGCCAGTTCCAGGTCGTGATCGGCAACACCGTCCCCAAGGTCTACGAGGCGCTGGGTCAGATCGGGGTCAACATCGGCGGGGACGCCCCGACCGACGAGGCCGAGGTCGGCGACAAGGGCAACCTGATGGCCCGGTTCATCGACATGATCACCAGCATCTTCACGCCGTTCCTGTGGATCCTGGCCGCCACCGGTCTGATCAAGGCCCTGCTGGCGCTGGTCGCGAAGATCTCCCCCGAGTTCGCCGGCACCACCACCTACGCCATGTGGTACGCCGCCGGTGACGCCGCGTTCCAGCTGCTGCCGATCTTCATCGCGATCACCGCGGCGCGGAAGTTCAAGGCGAACGTCTACACCGCTGTGGCGATCGCCGCCGGTCTGCTCTACGGCGACCTGTTCGCGCAGATGGCGCTGGCCGACGGTTCGGTCGTGAACCTGCAGACGTTCTCCGCCGGTGGCGGGGACGTGACCTTCCTCGGCATCCCGCTGCTGCTCGGCATCCCGCAGGCCTTCGGTCTGACCGTCGCCCTGCCGAGCGCGCTCTCCGCGGTGATCCCGGTCATCATCGCGGTCTACGCCCAGTCCAAGTTCGAGCCGCTGGTCGCCAAGGTACTGCCGGACTTCCTGCGCAACTTCGTCACCCCGATGATCGTGCTGGCCGTGCTGGTCCCGCTGACCTACATCCTGATCGCCCCGCTGGCCAACGTCGTCTCCTCCGGGATCTCCAGCGGCATCAACGCGATCTGGGACACCGTGCCGTGGCTCGGTGGCGCCCTGATGGCCGGTCTGTGGCAGGTGTTCGTGATCTTCGGCGTGCACTGGGGCTTCGTGCCGATCATGACCAACGAGCTCACCGACCAGGGCTTCTCCTACCTCACCGCCGCGCTGTTCCCGGCCGTGCTGGCCCAGGCCGGAGCCGTGGTCGCCGTGATGATCCGCACCAAGAACAAGGACCTGCGCGCCGTGGCCGGTCCGGCCGCCGTCTCCGGCTTCCTGGCCGGTATCACCGAGCCCGCGATCTACGGTGTCACCCTGCGCCTGAAGAAGCCGTTCATCTACGCCGCGATCTCCGGTGCCGTCGGTGGCGCGATCGTCGCCGTCGGTGGCGGTGCGACCGACGTCTTCGCCCTGCCGGGTCTGATCACGATCACGGCCACGCTGAACCACGGCTTCACCTCCGTGGTGATCGGCACCGCGGTCGCCGTGGTGCTGGCCTTCGTGCTCACCCTGGTGCTGGGCTTCAAGGACCTCCCGGTGAAGGACGCCGCCGCCCCGGCAGCGCCGGAGACCAAGGCCCCCGAGTCCGTCGCCCCCGCCGCCGGTTCCGGCAGCACCGCGACGCTGACCGAGACCCAGGTGATCGAGGTCGCCTCCCCGGTGAACGGCACCGTGGTGCCGCTGGCCGAGGTGAGCGACAAGGTCTTCGCCTCGGGTGCCCTGGGCAAGGGTGCCGGTGTGGTCCCGGCGGACGGCACGATCGTCTCCCCGGTCTCCGGCACCGTGGTCAGCGTCCTGCCGCACGCCTACGGCCTGCTCGCTGACAACGGCGTCGAGGTCCTGGTGCACGTCGGGATCAACACCGTCGAGCTGGACGGCAAGGGCTTCGCCCCCGCCGTGCAGCAGGGCGCCCAGGTGCTGCCCGGCACCCCGCTGGTGACCGTGGACCTGGACGCGATCCGGGCCGCCGGGCTGGACACCACCACCATCGTGCTGGTGACCAACACCGACACCTACGCCGACGTGGTCGCCGCCCCCGCGGGTGAGACCACCACCGGCACCCCGCTGCTGACAGTGGTCGCCTGATTCCCTTCCGACCCGCGGTCTGATAGGACCGACAGCAGGGCCGGATACGATCCGGACTCCGCACACCGAACGCCGGTGTCCCGCGCCATGTGCGCGGGGCACCGGCGTCTCACCATGAATCGGAGCGCAGGTGCAGGTCACCAAGGTCTTCAACAACAACGTGCTGCTGGCCGCGGACGATCACGGCCAGGAGTTCGTGCTGATGGGCAAGGGCCTCGGCTTCCAGGCCAAACCGGGCGACGACGTGCGTCCGGACGCGGTGGAGCGCACCTTCGTGCCCGGTGGTTCGACCACACCGGAACGGATCGCCGCCCTGGTGGAGGAGATCCCCGCCGAGCGGATCGACCTCACCCAGGAGATCGTCGACCTGGCCCGCCGACAGCTCGGCACCCAGATCGACTCCCACGTCATCATCCCGCTGGCCGACCACATCGTCTTCGCCCTGCAGCGCGCCGAGGAGGGGCTGACGATCAGCTACCCCCTGCAGTGGGAGGTGACCCACCTCTACCCGCGCGAGGTCGCCTTCGCCCGGGAGGCGCTGGCGCTGATCAAGGACCGCACCGGGGTCGAGCTGCCGGCGCTGGAGGCGGTCCCGCTCGCGCTGCACTTCGTAAACGCACAGTTCGGCGCGAACGACCTGAGTCGCACGGTGGAGATGACCGAGGTCTTCGGCGCCGTGCTCGGCATCCTGCGCGAACAGCTGGGCCTGGCGCTGGACGAGGAGTCGCTGGACGTCGCCCGGTTCATCACCCACCTGCGCTACCTGGTGGTGCGCCAGCAGCGCGGCGTCATGCTGGAGGACCAGCAGGGCGTGCTGACCGACACCGTCCGCCGCCAGCACCCGAAGGCCTACGCCAGCGCCGAGGCGGTCCGCGACCTGCTGACCGAGCGGTTCGGCTGGCAGATCAGCGGGGATGAGATGCTCTACCTCACCCTGCACATCGCCCGGCTCACCGGCGCGATGTCCTGATCCCCCACGGAGTCCCCTGATGGACGATCACGCCCTGGCAGCGACGGTGCTGGCCCTGGTCGGCGGCCCGGAGAACGTCACCGACGTGACGGCGTGCTGGAGCCGACTGCGGCTGGTGCTGCGCGACTGGGACGCCCGCGACGACGAGGCGCTGACGGCGCTGGACGAGGTCGCCGTGGTGCTCGTGCAGGGCGGACAGTTCCAGGTGGCGCTGGGTGCTCGCGCGATGCCGGTCAGCCGCGCGGTCCGAGAGTTGCTCGACGCCTGACCCCCGCCCCGCGGCCCCGCGGCCACGCCCCGTGCCGCCCCCGTGCCGCCTCTGTGCCGCCCCGCCTGCCGGAGCCGAGGTCGGCAGTTGACGCCGCCGCAGGCGCGGCGAAGTGTCGACCTGGGGCGCGAAGTGTCGACCTGGGGCGCGAAGTGCCGACCTGGGGCGCGAAGTGCCGACCTGGGGCGCGAAGTGCCGACCTCGGGCGCGAAGTGCCGACCTCGGGCGCGAAGCGCCGACCTCGGCGAGGACCGACCGCCCGGGGAATGAAGAGCCGATCGCGAGCCGGAGCGCCCGCCCTGGAGCGCACGATGCCGACCGCAGGGTGCGCCGGCCGGGCACGGGGACGCCAACGGCCGACTCGGGGGCCGACGTTCGGGCCGCGACGCGCACGAAGGGGCCGGATCCAAGCGGATCCGGCCCCTTCGTGTCCGGGCTCAGTGCCGCCGCAGCAGCTCCGCGACCTGGAACGCCAGCTCCAGCGACTGCTGGTGGTTCAGCCGCGGGTCGACCAGGGTCTCGTAGCGTCGCGCCAGACCCTCGTCGTCGATCTCCTCCGCGCCACCCAGCACCTCGGTGACGTCGTCGCCGGTCAGCTCCATGTGCAGTCCGCCCGGGACGGTGCCCAGGCCGTGGTGCACGTCGAAGAAGCCGGTCACCTCGTCCATCACGTCGGAGAACCGGCGGGTCTTGTATCCGCTGGACGCCGTGATGGTGTTGCCGTGCATCGGGTCGCACACCCAGGTGACCGGGCGGCCGTCGGCGGTGACCTTCTCCACCAGGCCGGGCAGCACGTCGCGGATCCGCGCGGCCCCCATCCGGGTGATGAAGGTGATCCGGCCGGGTTCGCCGCTCGGGTTCAGCCGGTCGATCAGCGCCAGCGCGTCATCCGCCGTCGTGGTCGGGCCCAGCTTCACGCCGAGCGGGTTCTGCACCCGGGCGAAGTAGTCCACGTGCGCACCGGACAGCTGCCGGGTGCGCTCCCCGATCCACAGGAAGTGGGCCGAGCAGTCGTAGGGCAGCCCGGTCCGGGAGTCGATCCGGGTCAGCGGCCGCTCATAGTCCAGCAGCAGCCCCTCGTGCGAGGAGTAGAAGTCCACGGTGCGCAGGGCGTCGAAGTCGGCGCCGCACGCGGCCATGAACCGGATCGCGCGGTCGATCTCCCCCGCGATCTCCTCGTACCGGGAGTAGGCCGGGTTCGCCATGAAGCCCCGGTTCCACTCGTGTACCCGCAGCAGCGACGCGAAGCCGCCGGTGGTGAACGCGCGGATCAGGTTCAACGTCGCCGAGGACGTGTGGTACGCCTCGAGCAGCCGCTGCGGGTCCGGGGTGCGGGACTCCTCGGTGAACTCGAAGCCGTTGATGATGTCGCCCCGGAACGCCGGGAGCGTGACACCGTCGCGGGTCTGCTCGTTGGACGAGCGCGGCTTGGCGTACTGGCCCGCCATCCGGCCCATCTTGATCACCGGCAGGCTGGCGCCGTAGGTCAGGATCACGGCCATCTGGAGGATGGTCATGATCTTGCCGCGGATGTTGTCGGCGGTGGCCTCCGCGAAGGTCTCCGCGCAGTCCCCGCCCTGGAGCAGGAACGCCTCGCCCCGACCGGCGGCCGCGAGCTGGGCACGCAGCGCGTCGGCCTCGCCCGCGAACACCAGGGGCGGCAGCGCCGCCAGCCGGTCGGTGACCCGGTTCAGGGCCTGCGCGTCCGGCCAGGCGGGCTGCTGCGCGGCGTCCAGCGAACGCCAGGCGTCCAGACCCGAGAGCACCTGCGGGTCCGGCTCCACGCTCACGAGTGGCTCGCGGGCACCAGCGGCTGGCCGATCTCCGACAGCATCGCGCCGAACCACGGCTGGCTGATGTCGAAGGGCTTGCCACCGGCGATCCGCGGGAAGGCGATCGCCTTGAGCCGGTCGCCGTCCTCCTCGTCGTGGCCGATCACGCCGGGCTCACCCTTGAGGGCGCACTCGACGGCGAGGTCGGTCATCGACTTGATCAGGCGCAGGTCCTCGGCGTTGGCCGCGGCCGCTCGGGAGTAGTAGCCCGACTTCTGGACCATGACCTTCTCGGCACCCAGCTTCTCCGCGAACTGCTTCGCGAACCACTGACCCGGGTTGATCGTGTCCAGCTTGACGTGACCGAAGGCGTCACGGCCGACCTCCTGGCCGGAGGCCTCGAGCTGCTCGACGATCTCGTGCATGCCGGCACCCTCGGAGAGGAAGATGTTGACGTTGCCCTGCTCGTCCATGATGGTGCGCAGGCGCGCGGCCTCGGCATCGATGTCGATCTTCGCCTCGGGCACGAACACGGCGTGGATGTCCCAGCGCTCACGGGACAGGCCGATCTCCGGCAGCCACTCCTGCTGGTCCAGCCACTTGCGGTACTCGACCGCGGCGGCGGCGGTGAGCCACCCGCAGTGCCGGCCCATGACCTCGTGCACGATCAGCATGCGCGGGCCGGAGCGGTGCTCGCCGATGATGTTCGCCGCGAAACCGGCGGCCTCCTCGGCGGCGGTCCAGGCACCCAGCGACTGCTTGATCGGGATGACGTCGTTGTCGATGGTCTTCGGCAGACCGACGACGGTCAGGTCGTAGTCGTTCTCGGCCAGGTAGGCGGCCAGGTCGGCGGCGGTGGTGTTGGTGTCGTCGCCACCGATGGTGTGCAGGACGTCCACGCCGTCCGCCTTCAGCTGCTCGGCGGCCACCTGCAGCGGGTCCTCACCCTCGGCGACCAGACCGCGCTTGACGCAGTCGGCCTGGTTGGTGAGCTTCACGCGCGAGTTGCCGATCGGCGAGCCACCGAAGCGGTGCAGCAGGCCGGCCTTCTCCCGGACGGCGTCGGTCACCACGATCTTCTGACCCTTGAGCAGCCCGTAGTAGCCGTGCTCGTAGGCGATGATCTCGATCTCGGGAGCGATCTCGGTGTACCGCTCGATCAAGCCACCGACCGCCGAGGACAGGCACGGAGCGAAGCCACCCGCGGTCAGGAGCGCGACGCGACGAACCGACATGAGACACACCTCTCGTTGGAACTGCACAGCTGGGCGTTCTGCCCGGGGCCACTGAAGGGCATCGGGCGGGATCGAATCCGGGACCGAGGTCCCCGGCGCTCATCCTACTGAGCGGGCTGGTCCTCTTCCGGCGGGACCGGTACCTGGACATCGGGCACCTCGCGACCACCCGGGGCGAGCGTGGCACCGGTGGGGGCCTCCGCCTGCGGGTGACCGGTGGCGATCCGGGCCTTCTGGGTCGCGGCGTAGATGTCCACGTACTCCTGGCCGGAGATGCTCATCAGCGCGTACATGATCTCGTCGGTGACCGAGCGCAGGATGAAGCGGTCGTTCTCCATGCCCTTGTAGCGGCTGAAGTCGAGCGGCTCGCCGATCACCACACCGATCCGGCGCGGGCGGGGCAGGCGCTGGCCCAGCGGCTGCGCCTTGTCGGTGTCGATCATCGCCACCGGGATCACCGGCGCGCCGGACTCCAGGGCGAGGCGGGCCACCCCGGTCTTGCCGCGGTAGAGCCGGCCGTCGGGGCTGCGGGTGCCCTCGGGGTAGATCCCGAACAGGTCGCCGTGCTCCAGTCGCTTCAGACCGGTGCGCAGCGCCGCCTCGGATGCCTTGCCGCCGGAACGGTCGACGGGGATGGTGCCCACGCCGCGCATGAAGCCCGCGGTCAGGCGGCCCTTGAGTCCCCGACCGGTGAAGTACTCGTTCTTGCCGATGAACACGATCTCCCGGTCCAGCACCAGCGGCAGGAAGAAGGAGTCGACCACCGCGAGGTGATTGCTGGCCAGGATCGCGCCACCGCTGCTCGGGACGTGCTCCGCTCCGCGCACCCAGGGGCGGAACAGCAGGTGCAGCAGCGGGCCGATGAGCACCCGCTTCATCAACCAGTAGAACAACCTGACACCTCTCGACCTGGACTGCGGGACAGTGGCGACCAGCCCCCACCTAGAGTGGGACACATGGCACCCGACCGCTCCGCCGACGACGCCCCCCGCGACGACGAGGGCCGTTCCGACGCACCGGTCACGGACGAGCAGTGGGCCGCGATCGTCGCCGATCTGCAGGACACCACCGAGCCGTCCGGAACCACGACCGACGACGGCGATGCCGCACCCGGTCCCGCCGTAACCTACCCCGTCGCGCCCTGGGTCTCCGACCGACGCGTCGTGCGACCTGCGCAGAGCGATGGCCGGGCGTGGGACGCGACCGAGCAGTTCGACGCGGCCGAGCGCGAGGTGGACGAGGCCGAGCACTTCGTCCCGCCGCCCGCTCCCCCGGTGTTCGGCGGCGACCCGCTGCTGACCGTGGCCTGGCTGGCGGTCGGCGGGATGCCGATCTTCTGGCTGGTGGTCGTGATCGGCTGGAAGAGCGCACCGGCGGCGCTGATGCAGGCGTCCGGGCTGGTGTTCCTGGCCGGGCTGGCGATCCTGTTCTGGCGGATGCCGCACCGGCGCGACCCCGACCGGGACGAGGGTGACGGCGCGGTCGTTTGACCCTGCCACGATGTGAGGGTGTGACCTGCGGGCATGGATCACGACGGACTGCTGCGGATCGGGTTGTTCTCCCGTCTGAGCTTCATCAGCGTGCGGATGCTCCGGCACTACGCGGAGCACGACGTCCTGGTGCCGGCCGAGGTCGACGAGTGGACGGGGTACCGGTTCTACCGGCCCGAGCAGCTCGCCGACGCGCGCCTGGTGACCGGGCTGCGCGACGCGGGCTTCGGCGTGGCGGACATCGCCCGGGTGCTGGCGGTGCGGCGTGATCCGGCGAGTGTCGCCGCCCTGGTGTCCGAGCAGCGCAGACGGCTGCTGACGGAGCGGAGCGAGCTGGACCACCGGCTCGCGGCACTCGACCGACTGAGGATCGAGGAAGTTATGCCCAGCCAGCCCACCCAGCCCACCCTGACGGTCACCGAGACGACCCTGCCCGCGATCACCGTGCTGTCCCTGCGCGACACCATCCCGCATTACTCCGACGAGGGGTCGCTGTGGCAGCGGTTGATGGCGCAGGCGGGCCCATACCTGCGCCCGGACGCGCGGTTCGGTGCCACTTTCCACGATCCCGACTACCAGCCGGAGAACGCCGACGTGGAGGTGTGGGTGCAGGTGCCCGCCGACACCCCCGGAGCGGTCGCCGTGCCGGAGCGCCGGATCGTCACCACCACCCTGCGCGGCTCCTACGAGCGGATGTCCGAGGCGACCGCCGTGATCGGGGGCTATCTGGCCGAGCACGACCTGCATGCCGGACCGATGTTCAACATCTACCGGGTCGGCCCGACCCAGGACCCCGATCCCGAGCACTGGGTGACCGAGGTGTGCTTCCCGATCGTCGACTGAGCACACGACGAGGCCCGGCCCCCGTGAGCGGGGACCGGGCCTCGTCGTCGGATCAGAGTCGCGCGAGGTCGGCCGCGCCGACGATGCCCGCGTCGTTGCCCATGGCCGCCAGCGCGAACTGCGCCTCCGGGCGGTGGCCGCGGGCGAAGAGCTGCTCCATGTAGCCGCGACGGGCCGGGTCCAGCAGCAGGTCGCCGGCCGCGCTCACGCCGCCACCGATCACCACGATCGCCGGGTCCAGCAGGGCCCCGACCGAGGCCGAGCCCTCACCGATCCAGCGGCCCAGCTCGGCCAGCAGCTCCACCGCCAGCGGGTCGCCGTCCTGAGCGGCCTGCGTGACCTGCGGACCGGTGAGGTCCTCCACGTCACCACCGGCCAGCTCCAGCAGTCGGGTGCCGCGGGCGGGCTCGGTGATCAGCGCCGACTGGGCGTCGCGGACCAGCGCGGAGCCGGAGGCGTACTGCTCCCAGCACCCCTCGTGCCCGCAGCCGCAGTAGTGCCCACCGGGGACGACCCGCATGTGCCCGACCTCGGCGGCGCCACCGAAGGCACCGCGGACCAGGTTGCCGCCGACCACGACCGCGCCGCCCAGCCCGGTGCCGATGGTCAGCATCAGCATGTCGTCGACCTCGCGCCCGGCACCGAACCGGAACTCGGCCCAGCCGGCGGCGTTCGCGTCGTTCTCGACCACGATCGAGATGTCCGAGCCGAGCTCGGCGGCGACGATGTCCCGCAGGGCGTGGTCGCGCCAGGGCAGGTTCGGGGTGAAGCGCACGGTGGCCTGGTCCGAGCCGATGAAGCCGGGTGCCGCCAGACCGATGGCGCCGACCTGGTGGCTGTCGATCAGCTCACGGCAGGCGTCGATGACACCGCGGTCCACGCTGTCGGAGTCGCGGGGGTCGGTGTCGCGACGGACCTTCGCGATGATCCGGCCGTCCTCGTCCACCACACCGGCTGCGATCTTGGTTCCGCCGATGTCCACACCGATGGCGTGCATACTTCCCCGCTTCCGCGCCTGAGATCGTTCGCATGCCGGGCCCTCCGATGGACCTCGTGGCCGGTGACACCGGTTCCACGCGCATACGCGGGGACCACGCTAGCGTGCCTGGACCGGGACCTTGCACACGCTCCCACGCCCGGTGCCGAAATCGCCGATCCACGACATGTCAGCGAGCGGGACCAAAGTCCCATATGCTGCGCCGAACCCCTCGGCTTCTGACAACGGAGTGAGAACCCATGGCGGAATTCAGCACACCCCTGCTGCTCGACGCGGCACCGGAGGAGAATCTGCTCGACCTGCTCGACGCGCGCGTGGCCGCCACCGGTGACGGCCCCCTGATCGAACGGCGTGGCGACGACGGCAGCTGGTCGACGATCACCGCACGCCAGTTCGCCGCCCAGGTCAACGACACCGCCCGCGGCTTCCTGGCCCACGGTGTCGCGGCCGGCGACCGGGTCGGGATCATGTCCCGCACCCGCTACGAATGGACCCTGCTGGACTGGGCGCTCTGGACGGTCGGCGCGATCCCGGTGCCGGTGTACGAGACGTCCTCGGCCGAACAGGTGCACTGGATCCTCACCGACGCCGATGTGACGCTGCTCGTGGTCGAGACCCGCGAACACGCCGACCTGGTGGCAGAGGTCCGGCCGGAGACGCCGCACCTGCGCGAGGTCCTGGTCCTGGACGAGGGGGCGCTGGACACCCTGGTATCGGCGGGGCAGCAGGTGCCGGTCGACGACCTCGCGGCCCGACGCCGGTCCGCCGGACGCGACGACCTGGCCACGATCATCTACACCTCCGGCACCACCGGCCGCCCGAAGGGCGTGGAGCTGACCCACGGCAACTTCTCGATCCTGACCCGGAACGCGGTCGAGGGCCTGCGGGTCGTGGTCTCCACGCCCGGCGCCCGCACCCTGCTGTTCATGCCGCTGGCGCACGTCTTCGCCCGGTTCGTCGAGGTGCTGTGCATGCCGGCCGGGGCCGTGCTGGGCCACACCCCGGACACCAAGACGCTGCTCGCCGACCTGGCGACCTTCAAGCCGACCTTCATCCTGTCGGTGCCCCGCGTGTTCGAGAAGGTCTACAACTCCGCCGAGCAGAAGGCAGCCGCCGGCGGCAAGCTGAAGATCTTCCAGTGGGCGGCCAGGACGGCCATCGCCTACTCCCGGGCGCTGGACGAGGGTGGCCCGTCGCTCGGACTGCGGGTCCAGCACGCCGTCGCGGACAAGCTGGTGTTCCACAAGTTGCGCGAGGCGATGGGCGGCCGGATCGAATGGGCGATTTCCGGCGGCGCACCGCTCGGCGAACGCCTGGGCCACTTCTTCCGCGGCATCGGTGTGCGGATCCTGGAGGGCTACGGCCTGACCGAGACCACCGCCCCCGCCGTGGTGAACCTGCCCGACGCCACCCGGATCGGCACCGTCGGCCCCCCGCTGCCCGGCACCTCGATCAGGATCGCCGCCGACGGCGAGGTCGAGATCCGCGGTCCCCAGGTGTTCCGGCGCTACCACCACAACCCGACCGCCACCGACGAGTCCCTCACCGACGGCTGGTTCCGCACCGGCGACCTGGGCTCGCTGGATCAGGACGGGTACCTGCGGATCACCGGGCGCAAGAAGGAGATCATCGTGACCGCCGGGGGCAAGAACGTCGCCCCCGCGGTGCTGGAGGACCGGCTGCGGGCGCACCCACTGGTGTCGCAGGTGGTGGTCGTCGGCGACGGACGGCCGTTCATCGGCGCCCTGGTCACCCTGGACGCGGAGGGGCTGCCCGGCTGGTGCACGGCCCAGGGCCGCCCGCCGCTCACCGTGGAGCAGGCCCGCACCGATCCCCAGGTGATCGAGTCCCTGGACCAGGCGGTGGAACGGGCGAACCGGGCGGTCTCCCGGGCGGAGTCCATCCGCTCGTACCGGATCCTGGACCGCGACCTCACGATCCAGGACGGCTACCTCACCCCGAAGCTGAGCGTCCGCCGCACCCACGTCCTGAAGGACTTCGCCACCGACATCGAAGCCATCTACGCCGGCCCCCTCCCCGACCACTGACTTCCCCGCGTCCCTTCCCCCCGCCGCAACCCGCCCCTTCACCCGCCCGCCCTTTTCCGTCCCTTGCCCCGCCGAGACTGCACGAATCGACGCTGATCGGGCCTCGCAGCGTCGGTTTGTGCAGTCTCGGCGCGTCCGGGCAGGTCCAGGCGCGTGCGGGCGGGTCCAGGCGCGTGCGAGCGCGTGCGGGCGCGTCCGGGCGTGTCAGAGGGCGCGGTTAGCGTCCGCGGCATGGACGAGAAGCCGGTGCAGGTGACCCTGGAGGACATCGGCACACCGCTGCAGCAGGTGACCTTCGTGGTGGTCGACCTGGAGACCACCGGCGGGTTGTCGGCGGGCGCGGCGATCACCGAGTTCGGCGCCGTCAAGGTCCGCGGCGGCGAGGTGCTGGGCGAGTTCCAGACCCTGGTCGACCCCGGCGGCCCGGTGCCCGCGCAGATCCAGGTGCTCACCGGCATCACCACCGCGATGGTGATCGGCGCACCGAAGATCGAGGAAGTGCTCCCCTCGTTCCTGGAGTTCGCCCGCGGATCGGTGCTGGTCGCACACAACGCCCCCTTCGACATCGGCTTCCTGAAGGCGGCGGCCGCGCAGACCGGTCACGCCTGGCCCGGCTTCCCGGTGGTCGACACGGTGAAGCTCGCGCGGCGGGTGGTGACCCGGGACGAGGCGCCGAACCACAAGCTCGCCACCCTCGCCGGGCTGTTCCACGCGACCACCACCCCCGAACACCGCGCGCTGGCCGACGCCCGGGCGACGGTGGACGTGCTGCACGCGCTACTCGGCCGGATGGCACCGCTGGGCATCACCCACCTGGAGGACCTGGCCACCGCCGCCGACCCGGTGCCCGCCGACGTCCGCCGCAAGCGCACCCTGGCCGACGGCCTGCCCGACGCCCCGGGGGTGTACCTGTTCCGCGGCCCCAAGGACGAGGTGCTCTACGTCGGCACCTCGACCAACCTGCGCAAGCGGGTCCGCAGCTACTTCACCGCCGCCGAGAAGCGCGGCCGGATGCGCGAGATGGTCCGGATCGCCCTCGGGGTCACGCCGGTGGTGTGCGCGACCCGACTGGAGGCGCAGGTCCGCGAGCTGCGGCTGATCGCCCAGCACAACCCGCGGTACAACCGCCGTTCCCGGATGCCGGAGCGGATGCCCTGGGTGCGGCTCACCGTCGAGCCCTTCCCCCGGCTGTCCGTGGTCCGGGAGGTGGTCGAGGGTGCGACGCACCTCGGCCCCTTCGCCTCCCGGGGCGCCGCTCAGGCGGCGGTCGAGGCCCTGCAGGACACCTTCGCGCTGCGGCGCTGCGCCGGGAAGCTGCCCGGGGTGCCGCGCCCTGGTGCGTCCGCCTGTCACCTGGCCGAGATCGGTCGCTGCTCGGCGCCCTGCGTCCGGACCGAGGCGGCACCGGGTTACGCCGAGGTCGTCAGCGCCGCCCGGGCCGCGATGACCGGCGACCCCCGGGCCGTGGTGGTCGAGCACGCCCAGCGGATCAGCACGCTGATCGCCCGGGAACTGTACGAGGACGCCGCCACCGTCCGGGACCGACTGGCCGCCTACCTGCGCGGCGCCGCCCGCGCCCAACGCCTGGCACCGCTGGCCCGGATCGCCGAGTTGTGCGCCGCCCGCCGCACTGACGACGGCGGCTGGGAACTGGTGCTGGTCCGCCACGGACGGCTGGCCGCCACCGCGACGGTGCCGCCCCGCACCGATCCCTCCCCCGCGATCGAGTCCCTGCGGGCCACCGCCGAGCACGTCCCGGCGCCGATCGCCCCCGCCCCGGCCGGACACCCGGAGGAGGCGGACCTGATCCTCGGCTGGCTCGGCTCGCCCGGGGTGCGGTTGGTGTCGCTCAGCGAACCGTGGTCGCTGCCGGTCAGGTCGGCCGCCGCCTGGGCCGATCCCGCCGCCGCCATCGCCGGGATCGCGCCGTTGCCGGAGCTGCACGAACCGACACCCGAGCAGAGGACCGCCACACCCGGCGGTCCGGTGCCCGACATGGCAGTGCCGGGCGCGGCATGATGGGCACATGCTCACCGCCATCGTGCTGATCGACACCGACCCGAACCGGATCCCCGAGGTGGCGCAGGCCATCGCCGACCAGCCGGGGGTGAGCGAGGTCTACTCGGTCACCGGCGAGGTCGACCTGGTCGCCATGGTCCGGGTCCGTGAGCACGAGGAGCTGGCCGACGTGATCGCCGACCGGCTGAGCAAGGTCGAGGGCGTGCGCCGCACCCAGACCTACATCGCGTTCCGCACCTACTCCCAGCACGACCTGGAGTCGGCCTTCGCCCTCGGCATCGAGGACTGACCTCGATCACCCACCGACACGAACCCGCCGGTGGGATCAGTTCGACGCTGCGCGCCAGCGGTCCAGCACCGCGGTCGCCGCACCGGAGTCCACGGACCGTGCTGCGTGCACCAGTCCGGCCCGCAGCCGGTCGACCAGAGCGCCGTCACCGGTGCCGGGCAGCGACCCCTCGGCGACCAGGGCGGCCGCGGCGTTCAGCAGCACGGTCTCCCGCGCCGGGTGGTGCGCCCCGCCGATGATGTCCCGGGCCACGCCAGCGTTGTACTGCGCGTCGGCACCCCGCAGGTCGGCGATGGTCACCGGGGTCAGCCCCAGCTCGGCCACGGGGTCCAGGGTGTGCTCGGTGACGATCCCGTCGTCCACCTGCCAGATCCGGGCGGTGGAGGTCGGTGAGAGCTCGTCCAGGCCGTCGTCGTTGCGGAACACCAGCGCGTCGGTCCCCCGGCCCGCGAGCACCCCGGCCATCAGACCGGCCATCCTGGGGTCGGCACACCCGATGGCGGCCGCCGCTGGCTGCGCGGGGTTGGTGAGGGGACCGAGGAAGTTGAAGGCGGTGGCCACACCGAGGTCGCGCCGCGCCACCGCCGCGTGCCGCATCGAGGAGTGGAAGGTCCCGGCGAAGCAGAACGTGATCCCGGCTTCCTCGACGATCGCGGCGACCCGCTCCGGGGTGTGGTCCAGCCGCAGCCCGAGTGCCTCCAGCACGTCGGCGGAACCGGAGGAGGACGAGGCGGCGCGGTTTCCGTGCTTGACCACCCGGACCCCGGTGCCGGCGATCACCAGCGAGGCCATCGTGGACACGTTCACCGTGTGCGCGCGGTCGCCGCCGGTGCCGACGATGTCCACGCTGCGACCCGGCACGGTGAACCGCACCGCGTGCGCCAGCATCGTGTCGGCCAGCGCCGTCAGTTCCTCGACCGTTTCACCCTTGGCGCGCAGCGCGACCAGGAACCCGGCCACCCGGACCGGCGACGCCTCGCCGGACATGATCTGGTCCATCGCCCAGGCGGTCTGCTCCGCCGTGAGGTCCTGGCCGCCGATCAGGGCGGTGAGCAGATCGCCCCAGCTCATCGGGCGCGGGCGGGCGACAGCAGACCCGCGACGGTGCTCTGCAGCTCGATCGGGTCGAGCGGCTGGGAGACGACGGCGTCGGCGTCCGACCACGCGGCGAGCCAGGCGTCCTGCGGGCGGCCGGTGAGCACCAGCACCGGCGGGCAGTTGTAGAGCTCGTCCTTGACCTGACGCGCCAGCGCCATCCCGCCGACCTTCGCTGCCTCGCCGTCGAAGACGAACAGGTCGTAGCCACCGGCCTCGGCGGCTGCCAGTGCGGCCGCCGGGGTGGCCGTCTCGGTCCAGTCGATGTCCGGCGCACCGCGACCCAGTCGCTTGCCGACACCGAGGCGCACCTGGGCGCGGGTGTCCAGGTCGTCGCTGTACAACAGGATCCGCGGACCGGCGGTGGTCACGGCGTCGGTGGTGTGCTCAGCAGCCATGGCAGCATCTTGGCACGTCCCACCGTGCCGGTCCTCAGGCCACGCAGGCACCCGGTCGACACGCCGGATGAACTGACGATGTGACAGAAAACTCCGGCTCAGCCTGGGACTTGTGACCCATGAACGGCGGATCTTCGGCATACTGGCCCACGTGACAACCGCAACGGCCGCGCCTCAGTCCGCTCCCCACGTGAGCGTCAACCGACCCAACCCCGTGTCGGTGGGGACCATCGTGTGGCTGGCGTCCGAGCTGATGTTCTTCGCCGGCCTGTTCGCGATGTACTTCACGCTCCGCTCCACCGTGCCCGACGAGTGGGCGGCAGAGACGCCGCTGCTCAACATCCCGTTCGCCGTGGCGAACACCACGGTGCTGATCCTCAGCTCGGTGACCTGCCAGATGGGTGTCTGGGCGGCCGAGCGGTTCCAGCCCCGACGGTCCGGCAGCCTGCTGAACCTCAAGGGTTGGGGCATGAACGAGTGGATGACGCTGACCTACATCATGGGCGCGGTGTTCATCGGCGGTCAGATCTTCGAGTACGCCGAGCTGGTGCACGAGGGCCTGACCATCTCCTCCAGCCCGTACGGCTCGGTGTTCTTCCTGACCACCGGCTTCCACGGTCTGCACGTGATCGGTGGCCTGATCGCCTTCCTCTTCCTGCTCGGCCGCTCGTTCTCGGCCAAGCGCTTCGGCCACCACGAGGCCACCACCGCGATCGTCGTGTCCTACTACTGGCACTTCGTCGACATCGTGTGGGTGGCGCTGTTCGCCACGATCTACCTGATCAAGTAGTCCCCCCAGCCGTAACGAACACCAAGGAATACCCGTGAAGGCACTCGCCGCCCGCAGGCACCACCGGTCAGCGCCGGTCGTGCTGCTCCTGCTGGCGCTGCTGCTCACCGGAGCGGTGTACGCGATCGCTGCCCCGTCCAGCGCCGATGCGGCGTCCGCGACGACCAGCCAGAGCGACATCGACGCCGGTGGGAAGCTGTTCCAGGCCAACTGCGCCACCTGCCACGGCGCCTCCGCCGACGGCACCACCAGTGGTCCGTCGCTGATCGGGGTCGGCGCCGCCGCCGTCGACTTCCAGGTCGGCACCGGTCGGATGCCCGCCAAGATGAACGGCGCGCAGATCATGGCCGCGCCCCCGCAGTTCGACCAGGAGCAGATCTCGCAGCTGGCGGCCTACGTCGCCTCCCTCGGCGCCGGCCCGGCGATCCCCACCCCGGATCAGGTCGACGCCAGCAAGGGTGACGCCGCGAACGGTGGTGCGATCTTCCGCACCAACTGCGCGATGTGCCACAACGCGGTCGGCGCCGGTGGCGCGCTGTCCCAGGGCAAGTACGCCCCCTCGCTGATGGAGACCACTCCGGAGCACATCTACGAGGCGATGCTCACCGGCCCGCAGTCGATGCCGGTGTTCAACGACGCCAACATCACCCCGGACGAGAAGCGCGACATCATCGCCTACCTCGAGCAGCAGCGTGAGGGTTCGGCCGGTGGCCTGAGCCTCGGCTCGCTCGGCCCGGTGTCCGAGGGCCTGTGGGCCTGGGTCGCCGGTCTCGGCCTGCTGATCGCCGCGTCGGTCTGGATCGGAGCGAAGTCCTCGTGAGCAACCACCCCACTGATCTGACGCCGGTCGACGGCGGAGCGGTCCCCGACCGGTTCGAGGACCCGGGTCTGCACGAGCACCACGAGCGACTCGGCGACACCGACCCGAAGGCCAACAAGCGCGCCGAGCGTCAGGTCGTCGTCCTGTTCGCGCTCTCCGTGCTCGGGACCATCGGGTTCCTGGTGGCCTACGCGATCGTCCCGCCGGACGGCACCGTCGCCGGCATCCGGATGTCGAACCTGCTGCTCGGCCTGGCGCTGTTCGTCGCGCTGGCCGGCATCGGCCTGGCCGCCGTGCACTGGGCGAAGTCGCTGATGAACGACCGCGAGGTCGCGGAGGACCGGCACCCGATCGCCTCGGACGCCGCCACCCGTGAGGTCGCCGTCGCCAAGCTGAACGACGGCATCAAGGACTCGGCGATCGGGCGCCGCGGCGTGCTCAAGGGCGCCATGGTCTCCTCGCTCGCCCTGTTCCCGCTCGCCATCGCCGTGCCGCTGGTCGGCAACATCGGCGGCGACTGGAACGTCTCGCGCTCCAAGCACACCATCTGGAAGCGCGGCACCCGGCTGGCCCTGGACCCGACCGGTCGTCCGATCAAGGCCGCCGACGTCACCATCGGTTCGGTGTTCCACGTCATGCCCGAGGGCATCGAGGAGACCGAGCACCCGCTGAACGAGAAGGCCAAGGCCGTCGTGCTGATGATCCGGATGGACCCTCGGGACATCCGCTCGGAGCAGGGTGACGGCTGGAGCTACGACGGCATCGTCGCGTTCTCCAAGATCTGCACCCACGTGGGCTGCCCGGTGGCCCTCTACGAGCAGCAGACGCACCACATCCTGTGCCCGTGCCACCAGTCGACCTTCGACGCCGCCGACGGCGCCAAGGTGGTCTTCGGCCCGGCCAAGCGTCCGCTGCCCCAGTTGCCGATCACCGTCGACGACGAGGGCTACCTCATCGCTCAGGACGGCTTCAACGAACCGATCGGTCCGAGCTTCTGGGAGCGGCTGACATGAGTGCCTCCACCACCACGGCCCCCAGCACCAAGGCTGGCAAGGCCGCCGACTACCTCGACCAGCGCACCGGCATCGGCGGCGCGGTCAAGGAGTTCGCCCGCAAGATCTTCCCGGACCACTGGTCCTTCCTGCTCGGCGAGATCGCGCTCTACTCCTTCGTGGTCCTCCTGATCTCGGGCACGTTCCTGACGATGTTCTTCGTCCCGAGCATGACCGAGGTCCACTACGAGGGACCGTGGGAGGCGATGCAGGGCGTCCAGATGTCCGAGGCCTTCGCCTCGACGCTGAACCTCTCCTTCGAGGTCCGTGGCGGTCTGCTCATGCGGCAGATCCACCACTGGGCGGCCCTGATCTTCATGGCCTCGATCGTCACCCACATGATGCGGGTGTTCTTCACCGGCGCCTTCCGCAAGCCGCGTGAGATCAACTGGGTCGTCGGCTTCACCCTGATGATCCTGGGCCTGCTGGCCGGCTTCTCCGGCTACTCGCTGCCCGACGACGTGCTCTCCGGCAACGGCCTGCGCATCGCCGACGGCGTGGCCCGGTCGATCCCGATCCTCGGCTCGTACATCTCGTTCTTCCTCTTCGGCGGGGAGTTCCCGGGCACCGCCCTGATCCCCCGCCTGTTCACGGTGCACATCCTGCTGATCCCGGGTCTGATCCTGGCGATGATCGGTCTGCACCTGCTGTTCGTCGTGCTGCACAAGCACACCCAGTACCCGGGGTCGGGCCGCTCGGACAAGAACGTGGTCGGCTACCCGCTGTTCCCGGTGTACGTCGCCAAGGCCGGTGGCTTCTTCTTCGTCGTCTTCGCGGTGATCGCCCTGCTGGCCGGCACCATGACGATCAACCCGGTCTGGAACTACGGGCCCTTCGACCCGTCGATCGTGTCCGCAGGCGCCCAGCCCGACTGGTACATGCTGTTCCTGGAAGGTGGGCTCCGGCTCATGCCGGGTCAGACCGAGGTCGTGCTCGGCCAGTACACGCTGTCGCTGAACGTCCTGGTGCCCGCGGTGGTCGTGCCCGGTCTGCTGTTCACCGCGCTGGCGCTGTGGCCGTTCATCGAGGCCTTCGCCACCGGTGACACCCGTGAGCACCACGTGCTGGACCGCCCGCGCAACGCCCCGTTCCGCACCGCCTTCGGTGTGGCGCTGCTGACCGCGTTCTTCATCCTGATCCTGGCCGGGTCCAACGACCTGATCGCGACCCACTTCCACCTGTCGATCAACGACATCACCTGGACCTTCCGGGTGCTGATCTTCCTCGGCCCGTGGTTCGCGTTCTGGATCACCAAGCGGATCTGCTTCGCCCTGCAGCGCAAGGACCGCGAGCTGGTCCTGCACGGCAACGAGACCGGTCGGATCGTCCGCTTCGCCTCCGGTGAGTACATCGAGGTGCACAAGCCGCTGGACGAGCACGAGCGGTGGCTGCGGGTGCAGCACGAGCCGCGGCGTCCGATCGAGATCGAGCCGGCCGAGGACTCCCGTGGTGTGCGTCGCCCCGGGTACCGCAAGGACACCCTGCGCCAGAAGGTGTCGCGGATGTTCTACGAAGACCGGGTCGAGCCCGTCACCCCGGCCGAGCTGCGCGCCGCCCAGTCGCACGGTGCGCACGACGCGCTCCCTGCGGCCGAGGAGCCCGCTCAGCTGACCGGTTCGGCCGCCGGCGGTGGCACGCACCTGGTCGAGGACGAGGACACCACACGCCCCTGACGTGCGGAATCATTCATCCCTGTGGGACGTTGGATCCAGTGGATGACGTACGACCCGACGCCCGCGTCGGTCCCGGTCAGCCGCCGGGATCGACGCGGGCGTCGGTCGTTGTCGCCGCTCGTGCGGGCGACCGCCGACCGTGATACGACAGATGGACCCCGTTCCGGGGCCCACCCCGATGCACCGAGAGGTACTGATGGCCGAGTACACCCTGCCGGACCTGCCCTACGACTACGCGGCGCTGGAGCCGCACATCTCCGGCCGCATCATGGAGCTGCACCACGACAAGCACCACGCGACCTACGTCGCCGGTGCCAACACCGCCCTGGAGAAGCTGGCCGCCGCCCGCGAGTCCGGTGACTTCGGCGCCGTGGCCGGGCTGGAGAAGAACCTGGCCTTCAACCTGGGTGGTCACGTGAACCACTCGGTGTTCTGGGAGAACCTCTCCCCCGACGGCGGCGACAAGCCGGTCGGCGAGCTGGCCGCGGCCATCGACGAGTTCTTCGGCTCGTTCGACAAGTTCCAGGCGCACTTCACCGCCAACGCCACCGCGATCCAGGGCTCCGGCTGGTCGATCCTGGCCTGGGACTCCATCGGCCAGAAGCTCATCATCGTCCAGCTGTACGACCAGCAGGGCAACATCCCGTTGGGCCTCGTGCCGCTGGTGACGCTGGACATGTGGGAGCACGCCTTCTACCTGGACTACGTCAACGTCAAGGCCGACTACGTCAAGGCGTGGTGGAACATCGTGAACTGGGCCGACGCCGGCGCCCGCTTCGAGCGCGCCCGCAGCCAGACCTCGGGGCTGATCGTTCCGTCGCTCTGACCCGCTGAGCACGGCCGAGGGCCGGGCACTCCCCCTCGGGAGGGCCCGGCCCTTCGTCGTGCCCGGGTAGGCCTCGTCGCCCGCCGCCCTTCGGCACCGCCCAGTGCGCTAGTGCACTGGCGCCGCGTGCGGGCGGCAGTTCGCCCCTCGGGCGCCCCGAGGTCGGCACTTCGCGCCCGAAGTCGGCACGTCGCCGGGGGGATCGTGGCGTGGACTGCCGACTTCGACGGTGAGGGGCGGGGGCGGGGTTGCGACGGGGGGGGCGGGTGGCTGCGGGGTGGCGTTGGGCGGGGGGTCGGCCCGGGCGACGCACGACCGAGGGGCGCCCCCGCCGCAGCGGAGACGCCCCTCGGGGAGCCGTGTCAGGTCAGTGCGCGTGCTGGCCGCGGGAGAACTCGAACACCCAGCCGACCAGGCCGATGACGCCCAGCGCGACACCGATGTACGCGATCCACCAGCCGATGGCCATGCCGGTGAAGACCAGGGCACCGGCGGCGGAGATCGTGATCGGCCACCAGGACCACGGGCTGAACACACCCTGGTCGCCGGCACCCTCGGCGATCATCGCCTCCGGGTCGTCCTCGGGCCGCGGGTCGATCCGGCGGGCGACCAGCAGCAGGTAACCGCCGATCATGCCGACCAGACCGCCGACCAGCGGGATCCCGACGGTGCCGACCGGCTCGCCGCCGGACCACCAGGCGTAGATCAGGCCGATCGGGATGAAGAACAGGATGCCGCCCAGGAACAGCCACGGCTCGACCTTCATCGAGTGCGGCTTCGTGGTGGACGCACCGTGCTCGGACGGCCGACCGCCCGGTTCACGCAGCGAGCTCATCGCTGGCCCTCCTCGTCGTCGTTGCGCGGACGGTCGTCGATGATGGTGGCGCTGGACTGCTCCGGCTCGCCACCACCGGTCTCGACCCGGTCGCGGGCCACGCCCTGCTCACCGGTGCGCTCGGCCTCCCAGTCCAGGATGCCGGGCGACGGCTCGACGTGGTCCATCGCGGCGACCTCCGGGTGGTGCAGGTCGAAGGCCGGACGCTCGGAACGGATCCGGGGCAGGGTGGTGAAGTTGTGCCGCGGCGGCGGGCAGGAGGTCGCCCACTCCAGCGAGGCGCCGTAACCCCACGGGTCGTCGACGGTGACCTTCGGCGCGTTGCGCCAGGTCGTGTAGACGTTCCACAGGAAGGGCAGCGTCGAGATCGCCAGGATCATCGAGCCGACCGTCGACACCTGGTTCATCCAGGTGAAGCCGTCCTCCGGCGAGTAGTCGGCGTACCGGCGCGGCATGCCGATCACGCCCAGCCAGTGCTGGATCAGGAACGTCATGTGGAAGCCGATGAACAGCAGCCAGAAGTGCAGCTTGCCCAGGCGCTCGTTGAGCATCCGGCCGGTGAACTTCGGCCACCAGTAGTACATGCCGCCGAACATCATGAACACCACGGTGCCGAAGACCACGTAGTGGAAGTGCGCGACCACGAAGTAGGTGTCGGAGACCTGGAAGTCGAGGGCCGGGCTGGACAGGATGACGCCGGTCAGACCACCGAACAGGAAGGTGGTGAGGAAGCCGATCGTCCACAGCATCGGTGTCTCGAAGGTGAGTTTCCCTCGCCACATCGTGCCGATCCAGTTGAAGAACTTCACGCCGGTCGGGACCGCGATCAGCATCGTCATCAGCGCGAAGAACGGCAGCAGCACCGCACCGGTCACGTACATGTGGTGCGCCCACACCGTCACGGACAGCGCGGCGATGGCGATGGTCGCGTAGACCAGACCCTTGTACCCGAAGACCGGCTTGCGGCTGAACACCGGCAGGATCTCGGTCGCGATACCGAAGAACGGCAGCGCAATGATGTACACCTCGGGGTGACCGAAGAACCAGAACAGGTGCTGCCAGAGGATGGCACCGCCGTTCTCCGGGTTGAACACCTGCGCACCCAGTCGCCGGTCGGCACCCAGCGCGAACAGCGCGGCGGCCAGCGGCGGGAAGGCCATCAGCACCAGCAGGCTGGTGATCAGGGTGTTCCAGGTGAAGATCGGCATCCGGAACATGGTCATGCCCGGCGCGCGCATCGTCACGATGGTGGTGATGAAGTTGACCGCACCGAGGATGGTGCCGAAACCGGTCAGCGCCAGACCGAAGACCCAGAGGTCACCGCCGGCGCCCGGCGAGTACACGCTGTTGGACAGCGGCGCATAGGCGAACCAGCCGAAGGAGGCGGCACCCTGCGGGGTGAGGAACCCGGCGGCGGCGATCAGACCACCGAACAGGTACAGCCAGTAGCTGAAGGCGTTCAGCCGCGGGAAGGCGACGTCCGGCGCGCCGATCTGCAGCGGCATGATGATGTTCGCGAAGGCCGCGAACAGGGGGGTCGCGAACAGCAGCAGCATGATCGTGCCGTGCATCGTGAAGAGCTGGTTGTACTGCTCCTTGCTCTGCACGATCTGGATGCCGGGCTCGAACAGCTCGGCGCGGATCAGCAGCGCCATCAGTCCGCCGAGGCAGAACCAGATGAACGCGGTGATCAGGTACATGTACCCGATCGTCTTGTGGTCGGTGGAGGTGATCCACTTGACCACCGTGCGGCCGAAGGTCTGCTTACGCGGCGCGAGACCCGGAATGGTCTCGATGTGCTCGGCGGTCGCCATCAGTTCTCTCCCTCACCGGCGACGCGGGCGTCCTGGAGCCGGTTGTACTCCAGCCCGATCTGCCCGTCCTGACCGGCGTCGCGCAGGTCCTCGATGTGCTGCTCGTACTCCTGCTCGGAGACGACCTTCACGTTGAACAGCATCGACGAGTGCTCCTCGCCGCACAGCTCGGCGCACTTGCCGACGTACTCACCCTCGACCTGTGGCACCACCTGGAAGGTGTTGGTGCGGCCCGGGATCATGTCCTGCTTGTAGAGGAACGCCGGCACCCAGAACGAGTGGATGACATCGCGGGAGTCGAGGACGAACTCGACCCGCTGGCCCACCGGGAGGTACAGGGTCGGCTGCTCGGCCAGGGTCCCGTTCTCGCCCACGTTCTGCGCGTGCTCACCGGTGTCGTACACGTCGTCGTCGACGTAGTTGAAGTCCCAGCTCCACTGCTTGCCGATCACCTGGACGGTGAGGTCCGGCTCGGCGGTGGTGTCCTGGATCTCGGTCATGTCGCGCGCGGTGTAGTAGAACAGCACGCCGACCATGATGATCGGCAGGATCACGTACATGATCTCCAGCGGCACGTGGTACCGGAGCTGCACGGGGAGCTGGTCGTCCTCCTTGCGCTTCCGGTAGACGGCGACGCACCAGATGATCAGGCCCCAGACGATGACGCCGACGATCAGCGCCGCCACCCAGGAGCCGACCCACAGGTTCGTGATCCGACCGGTCTGGTTGGTGATCTCGTTGTCGGAGTCACCGGGCAGCCAGCCACGGCTGACCTCGGGCGAGCAGCCGGCAAGGGCGAGCACGACGGCCGACGCGGCTCCCGCGACGGCCAGTCGGTTCCACCTGCTGCGGCGGCGGGGGGTCTGCGAGCGCACCGGGGGCCTTCCACTCTCGGATCCCCACCCGGCCAGGCGCATCGCCGCGCCCGACACCGGTCAGGGATCTTCTTAGGACCTTTGTCCTCTCGATCCTGTGCAGCGTAGCGCGGGAATCGCCTCGTCGTGACCCGATGGACGCGTTTCGAGCCAACGAACTGACGAAGTGTCAGCTGGATCACGTGCGGGCTCGCCCACCGGTTAGCGTTCCGGTGTGTCCACGAGTCAGCCCCGTGCCGTGTTCGACGTCGCCGGGCACGCGCCCGTCCCCGCTCAGGTCCGCGACGCCTTCCTCGCCGCACTGGACGAGGGCTGGTCGGATCCGCGTCGCCTGCACAGCGAGGGACGTCGTGCCCGGGCCCTGGTGGACGGCGCGCGGGAGGCGATCGCCGGCCTGGTCGGCGCCCGCACCGAAGAGGTCGACCTCGCGCCCTCGCACACCGCTGCCCTGCAGTCGGCGGTGCTCACCGTCGCCCGCGGTCGCCGCCGGACCGGCCCCGGCATCGTCGCCTCCGCTGTCGAGCGGATGGCGGTGCTGGACGCGGCCGACCACGCGGGAGAGCGTCGCACGGTGCCGGTCGACGGTGACGGGGCCCTCGACGTCGACGCGTTCGCCGACGCGGTCTCCGCCGGGGACGTGGCTCTGGCCGCCGTGCAGCACGCGAACGGCGAGGTCGGTACCCGACAGCCCGTCGGCGCTGCCTGGCAGGCGGCCCGCGGGGCGGGGGTGCCACTGCTGGTGGACGCCGGGAGCTCCTTCGGTCATGTCCCGGTCGGCGCCGAGTGGGATCTGCTCACCCTGGACCCGGCCGACGTCGGCGCCGTCCCCGGTGTGGCGGTGCTGGTCACCCGCGCCGGGGTGCGTCGCTCACCGGTCGGACCGCCGGAGGACACCGAACGTTGGTTCCCCGGGGGTGTGTCGGTGCCCGCCGCCCTGGCCGCCGCGGTGGCCCTGCAGCTGGCGGCACCGCGTGCGGGCGACCCGTCGCTGGTCGCCCGGGTGCGCGAGCGGGTGGCTGCCGAGGTGCCGATGACGATGGTGGCCGGTCCTGCCGAACCCGCGAGGCGCCTGCCGCACGTGCTGACGTTCTCCTGTCTCTATGTGGACGGGGAGGCCGTGGTCACCGCCCTCGACCGCGCCGGGTTCGCGGTCGCCTCCGGGTCGGCCTGCACCTCCGCCACCGAACAGCCCAGCCACGTCCTGGCGGCGATGGGCGCCCTCACCCAGGGGAATGTGCGCCTCACCCTGCCGCCGGAGACCGCTGCGGCGCAGATCGAACGGTTCTGCGACCAGTTGCCCGGCATCGTCGCCGAGATCCGCACCCGGAACGGGCTGTGACACGACGAAGCCCCGGACCGTTCGCACGGTCCGGGGCTCCGGGTCGATTCAGCTGAACGAACCGCCGCAGGCGCAGGACGACCCGGCGTTCGGGTTGTCGATGGTGAAGCCCTGCTTCTCGATGGTGTCGGCGAAGTCGATGGTCGCGCCCTCCAGGTACGGCACGCTCATCCGGTCCACGACGACCTCGACGCCGTCGAAGTCGCGCAGGGCGTCCCCGTCCAGCACCCGCTCGTCGAAGTAGAGCTGGTAGATCAGGCCGGAGCAGCCACCGGGCTGCACGGCGATCCGCAGCCGCAGGTCGTCGCGACCCTCCTGCTCGAGCAGGCTGCGCACCTTCCCGGCGGCGACATCGGTCAGCTCGACGCCGTGCGTCGCGGTCTCGGTGGTCTCGCTCATCGTCTCTCCCGTGTCTGTCCGGTCAGTCGTCCTCAGGCAGCAACAGCCGCCCCGCACGATCTGTTCCCACTGTACGACTCCGTCCCTGCGTGGCTGACGGCAGCTCACCGGGACCAGGTGCGTGCGATCCGGGGCAGCCGCGCCCGCAGGGCCGCCGCCGGACCCGCCCGCCAGTCGGCGGCCCGCTCCGGGGACTCGACCACCTCGAAGGCACCGGCGATCCCGGCGGCCCCCCAGTCCCGACGGCCGGTGCGGAGCTGCGCCGCCAGCGCGATCACCGGGATGCCCAGCGGCAGCGCCACGGCACTCACCGCCGGGACGACCCCCTCCTCCAGCGCGGTGCCGTCCAGGACGCCGACACCGGTGACCACCAGATCCGCCGCTTCCACCCGGTCGGCCAGCCGCACCGCATCCGCGATCCAGGTCGCCCCGTCCACGCGACGGGCGCCGAGCAGGCCGAGCGCGAAGGCGGCCCCTCCCCCGGCGCCGGACCCGGGGGCCACCGCCGGACGGGTCCCGGTCACCGCCGTGGCCGTGGGCGGGTGGCCGTGGTCGTGGCCGTGCGGCGTGGTGAGCAGGTTCGTGCGTCCCGGTCCGGCCGCCGTGGTCAGGGCCGCGACCAGGTCGGCCGTCCGCCGTTCGATCGCCTGCGACTCCTCCGCCGTGGCCCGACCGGCGTCGACCAGCGCGGCACTCGCCCCGTTCAGCCCGAGCAGCGCCTGGTCGTGGTGGCCGAGCAGCACCAGGTCCCGGTCGTGCAGCGCCTCCCGCAGCGCCACCAGATCGGCGGTGGACGGTCGGGCGTCGTCCTCGTCCAGCAGCACCCGCAGCAGCCCCCACCCGGCATCGTGCGCGGTGACCCGGCGCGGTCCGGTCCCGATCACGATCCGGGGTGCCCCGGTGTCCAACGCCGCCCGGATCAGGTGCCCCAGACCCGCCGTCGTCGCCTCCGCCACGGGCGCCGATCCGCCGAGTGCCACCGAGCCGTCGACGTAGGCGGTGGGGGCGCCGGAGTCCTCGGTGAGCACCAGCACCGCGCTCGGCACCGGCTCGCCACCGGCGTCCGGCACCGTCACCGCGATCAGCTCGCCGCCACGGGCCGCCTGCAGCACGTCGATCAGACCCGGTCCACCGTCGTTCAGCGGCACCGCCGTCACCCGGTCCTCGGGGCGCGCGTCCTGCCAGCCGGCGCCGATCGCCGCGGCGGCCTCCACCGCCCCGAGCCCCGGCCGGTCGGGCGCTGCGGGGTCGAATCGGCCGGTGCTCACCAGGACATGCATGACCTGATCGTGGCACGTCCTGGCTGTGGGATGATCGGCCGGTGACCCTGCTCACCCAGCCGTCGACGTTCACCGAGCCGCGCTCGTCCGCGCTGCTCCTGCTCGGCCAGGGAACCGACCTGGCCTCCGAGCGAGGGGTGGAGTGTTCCGGTGCGCTGCCCGCCGCCAGCGACCCCGATCTGGTCGAGCGCGCCCGCGCCGCCCGGGCCGCCCTGGGCGAGCGCGCCTTCGTGCTCGGCCACCACTACCAGCGCGACGAGGTCATCGACTTCGCCGACGTCACCGGCGACTCCTTCAAACTCGCCCGGGAGGCCGCCGCCCGGCCCGACGCCGAGTTCATCCTGTTCTGCGGCGTGCACTTCATGGCCGAGTCCGCGGACATCCTGACCTCGGACGCGCAGCAGGTCGTGCTGCCGGACCTGGCCGCCGGGTGCTCAATGGCCGACATGGCCGCCATCGACCAGGTCGAGGACGCCTGGGACGTGCTGGTCGAGGCCGGGATCGCCGAGGACACCGTCCCGGTGACCTACATGAACTCCACCGCCGCGATCAAGGCGTTCACCGGCCGCCACGGCGGCACCGTCTGCACCTCGTCCAACGCGCAGGTCGCGCTGCGCTGGGCCTTCGACCGGGTCGGCGGCGTCGACGGCACCGGGAAGGTGCTGTTCATGCCGGACCAGCACCTGGGCCGCAACACCGCGGTGCTGCAGCTCGGCATCCCGCTGGAGGCGTGCGTCGTCTTCGACCCGCGCAAGCCGAACGGCGGCCTGACCGTCCAGCAGCTGCGCGACGCCCGGATGATCCTGTGGCGCGGGCACTGCTCCGTGCACGGCCGGTTCTCGGAGCGGAACCTGGTCGACGTGCGCGCCACCATCCCGGACGTGACCGTGCTGGTGCACCCGGAGTGCAAGCACGAGGTCGTCACCGGGGCGGACATGGTCGGGTCCACCGAGTACATCATCAAGGCCCTGGAAGCCGCTGAGCCGGGCAGCGCCTGGGCGATCGGCACCGAGCTGAACCTGGTCCGGCGACTGGCCGCCGCCCACCCGGACAAGCGGATCAGCTACCTCGACGACACGGTCTGCTTCTGCTCCACCATGAACCGGATCGACCTGCCGCACCTGGTCTGGGCGATGGAGTCGCTCGCCGAGGGCCGCATGGTCAACCGGATCGTGGTCGACGCCGACGACGCACACTGGGCGCGGGTCGCCCTGGACCAGATGCTGGCACTACCCGGACTCTGACCACCTGGGGGAGAACATGGGCACCGGACACCCGTTGCGGATCGGGATCCTCGCGTTCGACGACGTGGAGGAACTCGACCTGGTGGGCCCCTACGAGGTGCTCACCGCCTGGGCGGACCACTCACCCCTGCGCCCCGAGGTCTGTCTGTTCTCCCCCGACGGCGCCGGTGTGCGTGCCGCCAAGGGCCTGCGCCTGCTGCCCGACACCTCCGCCGCCGAGGTCGGTGACCTGCACGTGCTGATCCACCCCGGCGGACAGGGCACCCGGCGACTCGCCCAGGACCACGACCACCTGGCCTGGTTGCGCGAGCTGCGGCCCACCACGCCGCTGCTCGCGTCGGTGTGCACCGGTGCGTTGGTCTACGCCGCCGCCGGACTGCTGGCCGGTCGACCGGCGACCACGCACTGGCGCGCGGTGGACGAGCTGGCCGCCATCGACCCCAGCGTCATGATCGACACCGAGGCCCGGTTCGTGGACGACGGCGACGTGCTGACCTCGGCCGGAGTGTCCGCGGGCATCGACATGGCCCTGCACCTGGTCGCCCGACTCGAGTCGACGACCGCCGCCCGCGACGTGCGCCGGGGCATCCAGTACGACCCGGCACCACCGGTCTGACCCGCCGAGGTGACAGATTCCGACGCCCGCACCGCCCGGATCGCGTCGGAATCTGTCACCTCAACGCCTCGTCATGCGCAGCGGGTGACGGGTGCTGCGACGGTGGCCCGGGTCAGCGCCCGAGTCGTGCCAGCAGCAGCGCCTCGGCCAGGACCACCCGCTCCAGCTCCGCCAGGTGCACCGACTCGTTGGCGCCGTGCGCGCGGGAGTCCGGGTCCTCGACGCCGGTGACCAGGATGGCCGCGTCCGGGTAGACCTCGAGCAGGTCGGCGATGAACGGGATGGACCCGCCGATGCCGATGTCGACCGGGTCGGTGCCCCACGCGTCGGCGAACGCCTGCCGGGCGGCGCGCATCGCCTCGGAGTCGGCGGGGGCCTGGAACGCCTTGCCGAGCTCGCCGTCGGTGACGGTCACCCGCGCGCCGAAGGGTGCGTGCGACAGCAGGTGCGCGCGCAGCGCCTCCAGCGCGGCGGCCGGGTCCTGTCCCGGGGCGATCCGCATCGAGAGCTTCGCGGTGGCCTTCGGGGTGATGGTGTTCGAGGCGGTGGCGACCCGGGGGGCGTCCAGGCCGATCACCGCGATGGTCGGCTTGGTCCACAGCCGGGAGCTGATCGGGCCGGATCCGGCGAGCTGCACGCCCTCCAGCACCCCGGCGTCCGCGCGGAACGCGGCCTCGTCGTAGTCGACCGCGGGGTCGTCGGCGTGGTGCAGTCCGGCGACCGCGACGTCGCCCTGGTCGTCGTGCAGGGTGGCGATCAACCGGGACAGCAGGGTCACCGCGTCGATCACCGGTCCGCCGAACATGCCGGAGTGGATGGCGTGATCCAGCACCGCGACCTCGACGTCCAGGTCGACCAGCCCACGCAGCGAGGTGGTCAGACCCGGCACGCCCACCCGCCAATTGGAGGAGTCGGCGACCACGATCACGTCGGCCGCCAGCAGGTCCCGGTAGGTGTGCAGGAAGGTGGTGAAGGACGGCGACCCGACCTCCTCCTCCCCCTCGACGAAGACGGTGACGCCCACGTTCAGGTCGTCCGCCAGGGTGCGCAGCGCGCCCAGGTGCGCGACCACACCCGCCTTGTCGTCGGCGGCGCCGCGGCCGAACAGCCGCCCCTCCTTCTCCGTCGGCTCGAACGGCGGGGTGTCCCAGTCGGCGTCGGCTCCCGGGGGCTGCACGTCGTGGTGCGCGTACAGCAGCACCGTGGGGGCGCCGGCCGGGGCAGGACGCCGGGCGACCACCGCGGGGGCACCGGGGGTGCCGTCGGGGCGCGCGACCGACAGGATCTGCACCTCGGGCATCCCGGCGCCGCGCAGCAGGGCGGCGACCGCATCGGCGCTGGCGGCGACATGGGCCTGGTCGAAGTCGCTGTTGGAGACGCTGGGGATGCGGACCAGGTCCTCCAGGTCGGAGCGGACGCCGGGCCAGATGGCCTGCACGCGGTTCCGCAGCTCGGCGACGTCGGGGACGGGAGTGGAGTCGGAGGCTGTCACGGGTCGCCACGCTACTCGACTACGCTGGCGGGGTGTTCGGACGCAGCAAGGACAAGGACGCCGCTCAGCCGCAGGTCGAGACCCCGGCGGTGATCGAGGTGCCGACCGGCAAGGGTCGGCCCACCCCGACCCGGAAGCAGGCCGAGGCCGCCAACCGGCGCCCGCTGGTGCCCGCCGACCGCAAGGCCGCCGCCAAGGACGCCCGCGCCGCCCAGCGGGTCGAGCGCGAGAAGCAGTACCAGGCGATGCAGTCGGGCGACGAGCGCTACCTGCCCGCGAAGGACAAGGGCCCGGTGCGCCGCTACACCCGACTGTTCGTGGACGCCCGCTGGAACCTCGGCGAGCTCTTCCTGCCGATCGCGATCGTGGTGCTGCTGGCGAACATCGGCCTGAGTGCGATCAGCACCTCGGCCGCCTTCGTCGCCCTGATCGCGCTGTACGTCTTCATCCTGCTGATGGTGGTCGACTCGATCATCATGTGGCGGCGGTTGAAGAAGAAGCTGACCGAGAAGTTCGGCGCCGATGCGATCGTCCGCGGCACGATGATGTACGCGATCACCCGGGTGTTCCAGATCCGTCGCGCCCGGCTGCCGAAGCCGCAGAACAAGCACGGTGAGTGGCCCAGCTGAGCAGCTGTCGGCGGAGCGTTTTAGGGTGACGACATGGAATTCCGTCACCTCGGCCGCTCCGGCCTCAAGATCTCCGAGATCACCTACGGCAACTGGCTGACCCACGGCTCCCAGGTCGAGAACGACGCGGCGACCGCCTGCGTGCGCGCCGCCCTGGACGCCGGGATCACCTCCTTCGACACCGCCGACGCCTACGCGAACACCGTCGCGGAGTCGGTGCTCGGCGAGGCGCTCAAGGGCGAGCGTCGGCAGTCGCTCGAGATCTTCACCAAGGTGTACTGGCCGACCGGCCCCAAGGGCCCGAACGACACCGGCCTGTCCCGCAAGCACATCATGGAGTCGATCGACGGGTCGCTGACCCGGCTGCAGACCGACTACGTCGACCTGTACCAGGCGCACCGCTACGACCACGAGACGCCCCTGGAAGAGACCATGCAGGCCTTCGCGGACGTGGTCCGTCAGGGCAAGGCGCTCTACATCGGTGTCTCGGAGTGGACTGCCGACCAGATCCGGGCCGGTGCCGCGCTGGCGAAGGAGCTGGGCTTCCAGCTGGTGTCCAACCAGCCGCAGTACTCGGCGCTGTGGCGGGTCATCGAGGGCGAGGTCGTCCCCGCCTCCGAGGAGCTCGGCCTGTCGCAGATCGTCTGGTCCCCGGTGGCGCAGGGTGTGCTGACCGGCAAGTACCTGCCCGGCCAGCCGCTGCCCGAGGGCTCGCGTGCCACCGACGAGAAGGGCGGCTCGCGCACGATCAAGACCTTCCTCGACCGGCCGAACATCCTGGAGCGGGTGCAGGAGCTCAAGCCGGTGGCGCAGGAGCTGGACCTGTCGCTGGCGCAGCTCGCCGTCGCGTGGGTGCTGCAGAACACCAACGTCGCCGCGGCGATCATCGGCGCCTCCCGCCCGGAGCAGGTCACCGAGAACGTCAAGGCCGCCGGGGTCACCATCCCGGCCGAGCTGATGACCCGGATCGACGACATCCTCGGCGACGCGGTGATCACCGACCCGGCGGAGACGGCCAAGAGCTCGCCCGCCTCGCGCTGATCGCGCACGAAGGCCCCCGACCGGTGCTGCGGTCGGGGGCCTTCGTCGTGCCCGGATCGGCTAGGTGCGCGCCACGCATGTTCCGGACCGCTCCACCCACAACTCCGGGCCGTTCGGGCGCTCCCCGGGCCCGATCACGCAGTCGACCGGCTGCCGCGCTGAGTGGCACCACTCAGGCCCGCCGCCCGGCTGCATAGCCTCCGTGACCGACCTCGCCCTCCCCTGAGAACACGGACTCCCGATGCCCTCTCCCCTCCTGCGTTCCCCGAGCAGTTCATCGCCGGGGGGCCACGGCGGGCACCCCGACCGTGGCTTCACCCTGATCGAGGCCGTGGTGGCGGTGGTGCTGCTGATCGTCATGGCGGTCACGGTGCTGAGCGCGGTGCTGGCGACCACCAAGCTCGCCGACCAGGCACGGTCCCGGACGGTCGCCACCGAGCTGGCGACCCGCGAGGTGGCGGCCGCCCGGACCCTGATCGACGGCGGCGACATCTCGACCGACGACGTGCTCAACGACACCGCGGTCGAGAATCCGACCCCGCTCGACGGTGGCGTGGTCGGCGACGACCTCGTGGTGGGCGGCACCTCGTTCACGGTGTCCCGCCGGATCGGCCTGTCGGCCGGCACCGAGGGCCAGTCACTGTGCGTGAGCGGCACCACCTCGGTCACCGGTCAGGACGCGCTGATGGTCAGGATCGAGGTGTCGGTCACCTGGTCGACCCGCACCACGCTGGCTCCGGTGGACCTCGTCGAGTACGTCGGGCTCCCGAACGGCCTGAAGACCGGGATGGACGCGATCGTCGTGGTCCGGGTGATCGATCCGACCCAGGGTGGCGCAGGGGTGTCCGGGGCCGCCGTGACCCTGCAATCGTCATCCTGGTACTACTCGGTCGAGGCGGGGACCACCGACCAGGACGGATGCGTGGTCGGGCGGGTGCCGAAGAAGACCGTGCAGGTGACGACCAACACCTACACCGTGGTGGCGACCAAGCCCGGGTATGTCGGGCAGGCATGGACCAGCACCGCGGCCTTCGCGATCGGACGGCCAAGTTATGCGAGCGCGCTGATCAACCGCGTGACCCTGTCCTACGCCCCCTCGGCCGCGTTGCGGGTTCATCTCACCACCGAGGACGGCACCGCGGCCGCGACCGATGCCGAGGCCGCGGGTCAGCAGCTCACCCTGATCTGTGCGTCCTCGGGCACGGCGGCGTCGGCCCCCGGCTGGACGACGGAACTGACCGGCGCAGTCCTGGAGGTGGCCGCTGTCTGGCCCTGTGAGTACAGCGCGTACGTCGGCACGGTGCTGCCGTCCACGATGGAAGAGGTCGAGGCGGTCAGCGGCACCACCACGGACATCTGGGTGCGGCCGGGGTACGGCATCGTTCCGGCCCCGGGTTCCCCGGGAGCTCCGACCGCCACGCCCACCCCGGAGCCGGAGCCGACCGCCACCGAGGAGCCCGACGACGGCTCCGCCGCGAGCCCGTCGACCTCCGCGACGCCGACGACTCCGCCACCACCGGAAGTCCCGGAACCGTCCACCCCCGCGACACAGGCCCCGTCGGGGACGGAGACGACACCGTGAACCGGGCGGTGGCTCGACTGCGCCGCAGCACCGCGCTGCACGGCACCGACGCCGAGCGCGGGATGTCGCTGGCTGAGCTGCTGGTCGCCATGACGATCATGGCGATGGTCGCGGTCGCCGTGGTCACCCTGACGATCGGGATCCAACGCACCAACGGTCGCGCCTGGGGCCGGACCGACGACACCACCGCCGCCCAGTACGCCTTCCGGGTGATCGAGAAGGCGGTCCCCTACGCGCTCCGACCGCAGGCGTACGCGGAGGCCATGACGACCCCGGTGCTGGCGGGCGACGGCAACCGGCTCGACGTGATCATCCGCGACCCGGACAGCGTCGAGAACTACGTGCTGGTGGAGTTCGAGATCGCCGACCAGCAGTTGGTGGAACGCCGCACCAGCCTGGCCGACATCGCCGATGCCGACGAACTGCGCGCGCTCCTGCCGCTGAGTGCCGGGTGCGAGGCCCGCACGTGTGAGACCCGCACGCTGGTGGACGGCCTGCTCGACGGTTCCGGCCTGGACTACCTGGACCGCGAATCGGCCACGGTCGAGGCGTCCGGTGCCGTCGCCGCCATCGAATTCACCCTGGTCGTGCGCACCAACCCGCGACAGCAGGAGACCCCCAGCACCCACCGCGATCGCATCCACTTGAAGAACGTCGGAAAGGCCAGCGCATGATCCGCCAGCTCCACAGCGGCAGCTCCTCGGACGAGGGGATGAGCGTGGTGATGGTGGTGATCTCGTTCACCGTGTTGTTCGCCATCGTGCTCACCACCAGCCTGTACGTGCTCCGCTCGCTGCGACCGACCGCTGCGTACACCGACAGCGAGAAGGCGCTGTCCGCGGCGGAGTCGGGGATCACCGACTACCTGACCCGCGCCGGCGCCGACCCGACCTACCTGCAGAGGACCGACTGCGAGAACGCGGCACTCCAAGCGCCGACCACCGACGCGGCCTGCGGCTGGGACGAGGACACCGCGATCGGCTGGGCACCGGTCGATCGGAACAAGGATGCCGACGCCTCCCCCGCCTACCACTACGAGGTGCTGGGCTGGGACGAACAGAACGGGACCGAGGCGTCGCAGCTGAGTCTGCGGGTGACCGGCCGTTCGGGTGCGGAGTACCGCACGGTGGAAGTGCAGGCCACTCGCACGTCCACCGAGCAGTACGCGGGGTACCAGAATCACTGGGCCCTGCCGCTGACCACCTGCGTCGACTCGAACGGCGCCCGGATCTACCAGCGCACGCCCACCGTCCATCAAGGGTCGAACACCCCCCGGTGCCTGCGCACGTTGAATGCGATGGGGACCCAGTTCGGGTGGTACAACGGGACGGGCAGCATCACGGCGAGTTCCGGTGCGTACGACTGGCCGCTGCACGCCTGGGCGAACCCGGTCAACGGGGACTTCTTCACCAACGACATCGGCTTCATCAACCCGGGACCGGCGAGCCAGAACCCCGATGAGCAGTCGAAGCGCGGTTCGTATCAGGTCAACGGGGTGCTGTCGGTGGCGAACCCGTTCTGCACCGACACGACGTTCGCCAAGAACTGGAAGGCCGACACCGTCCTCTCCACCGACTGTGCCGTGCTGCCGACGAACACCAGCAGCGGAGTCGCCGAGTCGCGGGTGACGACGACCGAGGCACCGCAGCTGTCGGCGACCCAGACGCTGCCGTACGACACCACCTCGCTGGCGACGGCTCCCGGGTGCCGCTACTACGGTCCGACCAGGATCGTCGCCGAGAGCGACGGGACCCTGCGGGTCTGGTCCAAGCAATCGGTGTACCCCGAGCTGACCATCGCCGTCGCCTCGTCCGACGGCACCACCCCGACCTGCGGGACCAGCATCGAGCTGGGGTCCGACGAGGGTGCGCACATCGACGTCCCGGCCGACATGGTCGTCTACGTCGCCGACCTGCCCGCAGACGTGGTCAGCAACCACGGTGTGGTCAACGACCGGCTGGAGGCCGGTGAGATCGGCGGCAACGCGACCTACGGCTACCTGCCGATCGGCGAGACGCTGGCGTCGGTGCTGGACGGCACCCCGACCCAGACCACCGCCATCCGGCTGGACACCAGTACGTATTCGTCCTCCCGCTACCGGACCAAGGGCAACCTGTGGATCGAGGGCCGGTACCAGGGGAAGTTCACGGTCGGGTCCTCCGGTGCTGTCCTGATCACCGGCGACCTGGTGGCCGCCGACGGGACAGCCGAGGGGACCGACCAGCTCGGCATCGTCGCGAACGATGTGACGCTGGTGGATCACCGCCTGATCCGACTCGACCGGGTCGCGCGGCGCGGGAGCGAGATCATCGTCCAAGACATGGCCGGCGGGTACTTCCTGTACATCGAGGGCGTGGATGCCGCGTCGGGCACGCTCGGAGACTGGCCGCACGACTACAACCGCAACCGCGATCAGGTCCAGATCGACGCGGCGATCCAGGTGCTGACCAGTGGCTTCGGTTACCAGGACGGTGGCATCTGTGCCCAGTCGAGTCCGTGGAACAGCTACGACCGATACGACGGATGGACTGGACTGCCCGACACGGGACTGGGTGTCGATATGGTGCCGTTCTACTTCGCGTTCCCGGGTGTGGAACACGGCGACCGGGACAACTCCCTCGCCGGCTCGCGGCCTTCCTTCCAGGCGACCGTCACCGAACCGGCCGATGGTTCGGCCACGATCGATGTCACGGTGACCGGGTCAGTGGCGCAGAACTACCTCGGCACCACCGGCGTCCGCACGGAGTTCGCCCACACCTCGGGCTACAGCGGCGCATCCGATTCCTGGGACGTCGTCACCTGGAACCCCGGCAGCTGCGGGATGGACCTCACCGTCGACTACGACGACCGGTTGCGGTCGACCACCCCGCCCTACCTGCTCCGCTTCACCGACGTCGGCTGGCAGCGCGGCGCGTCCACCGAGGTGACCACCCCCGCCTCGGTGCGGTCCTGAGTCACCGGCACCGCGAACTTCGGCATCAGCCAGCCCAGGATCGGCCCGACCGACAGCGCGTACAGCACGGTGCCCACGCCGACCGTGCCGCCGAGCGCCCAGCCGATCAGCACCACGGTCAGCTCGATCCCGATCCTGATCGGCGCCACCTTGCCGCCGGTGCGGGCCACCAGGCCGGTCATCAACCCGTCGCGGGGCCCGGGGCCGAGCCGGGCACCGATGTACAGCGCTCCGGCCAGGCCGTTCAGGGCGATCCCGGCCAGCATCAGGGCCACCCGGGCGATCAGCGGCAGCTGTTCCGGCAGGAGGTTCAGCAGGGCGACGAACGGGTCGACCAGCACCCCGATCACCAGCACGTTGGCCACGGTGCCGACACCCGGGCGCTGCCGGAGCGGGATCCAGCACAGCAGGACCAGCACGCTGCTGACCAGCACGGACCTGCCGAGCGACCACCCGAACTGGACCGACAGACCCTGGCTGAGCACGTCCCACGGCATGGAGCCGAGGGCGGGGTGCACCACCATGGCGATGGAGAGGGCGTAGAGGCTGAGCCCGAGGAAGAGCTGGAGCAGACGGCGAGGCATGGCCTGATCCTGTCCCACGATTGGCCTTCCCCTCGATAGCCAATTCCGGCAAAGTGGCCTGCATGCCTGCGCTTCCCGCCGACCGCCGGATCTCCGGTCCCCGCACCGCCACCGCACTGGGCACCTGGCGGCGCCCCGGACCGGCGCACGCCGCCCTGTCGGACGCCCTGCGCCGTGCGGTGCTGGCCGGGTCCCTGCCACTGTCCACCCGGATGCCGGCCGAGCGCGAGCTGGCCACGGCGCTGGGGGTCTCCCGGACCACCATCACCACCGCCTATGACACCCTGCGCAGCGAGGGGTTCCTGCTCAGCCGCCAGGGCGCGGGGACGATCACCGCCCTCCCCCGCGGCGACCGGGCGCGACCGGCTCCGGCCGGCTACGGCGGCGAGGGGATCGTCGATCTGTCGATCGCCGCCTCCGCCGCGCCACCCGAACTGCGTGCCGCCACGCTCGCGGCGCTCGACCGGTTGCCCGCGCACGCCGACCACGGCTATCTGCCGCACGGTCTGCCGGAGCTGCGCGCGGTGATCGCCCAGCGGTACACCGAGCGCGGGACGCCGACCACACCGGAGCAGATCCTGATCACCACCGGCGCACAACACGCGATCGCCCTGGTGACCCAGAGCCACGCCGGCCCGGGTGATCGGGTGGTGGTGGAGCAGCCGACCTACGTGCACGCCATCGACGCGGTGCGGGCGTCCGGGGCGCGACCGGTGCCGGTCCCGACCGGGCCCGACGGGGTGGACCTGGCGCTGCTGGCCTCGACCCTGCGCCAGGTGGCACCGCGCCTGGTGTACCTGGTCCCGGACTTTCAGAACCCGACCGGATCGTGTCTGGACGCCGACGCCCGGGCCGAGATCCGGGAGCTGGCCCGCCGCACCGGGACGACGATCGTCGGCGACGAGGTGCTGACCGATCTGGTGCTGGACGGACCGGCACCGGACAGCTGGGCGGGTGACGGCCGCAATCCCCGCGTGGTGGCGATCGGATCGGTGTCCAAGTCGCACTGGGGCGGCCTGCGGGTCGGCTGGCTGCGCGGGCCGGCGGAGCTGACGACCCGGTTGGCCCTCTCCCGACGCAGCGCGGACCTGGGCACCGCCGTGCTGGACCAGCTGATCGCCACCGAGCTGCTGTCGGCCGGGCCGGGTGCCGTGCCCGGACGGGTCCAGGCACTGCGCACCGGGCGGGACGTCCTGGTGGACCTGCTGCGCGATCGTCTGCCGCAGTGGGAGCTGACGGTGCCGCGCGGCGGGCAGAGCCTGTGGGTGGACCTGGGATCACCGGTGTCGTCGGCGCTGAGCGCGCTCGCCCTGGCGCACGGGGTGCGCCTGCTGCCCGGTCCCGCGTTCGGGGTGGACGGCGGGCTGGAGGACAGGCTGCGGCTGCCGTTCACCGCCGCGCCGTCGGACCTGGAACGCGCGGTGGACGGTCTCGCCCTCGCCTGGGCGGCGCTGTGCGGAGCACCGAGCGCTCCCCCCACACCCCAGCGAACGGCGGTCGCCGTCTGAGCCGTACCGTGCGGTGCGGCGTGATCCGGGCGGTTCAGCCCGCCGGGAAGGTCATGGTCTCCGGCACCGCACGCAGGTCGTAGCGCGGCGGCACCACGGTCCCCGCACTGGTCAGCACGGCCGACGCGGCACCCTGGTCGCGGAGGGCACGCCAGTGCAGCCCGAACCACTCCTCGGCGTCGAACCGGCCGACGAACTGCGGCGACACCGGGCGGTCCAGCACCTGGCCGTCGACACCGGCGTACTGCCAGGACCACTGCGGGGTCAGGTCGGTCATGCCGCCAGCTCCTTCGCGATCCGGGAGGCCCAGAACGGACCCTGGTAGATGAAGCCGGTGTAGCCCTGCACCAGGGTCGCCCCGGCGTCCAGGTAGGCGCGCGCGTCGGCGCCGGTGGTGATCCCGCCGACCCCGATGATCACCGGGTCCGGGCCGAGCCGGTCGCGCAGGCGCCGCACGACGGCGAGCCCCCGCTCCAGCAGCGGCGGTCCGGAGACCCCGCCGGGGCCCAGGTCGTGCGCGATGGTCGTGTTGACGGCGACGACCCCGTCCAGTCCGAGTTCGAGCGCCAGATCGGCGACGGCGTCCACGTCGGCGTCCGCCAGGTCGGGCGCGATCTTGACCAGCAGCGGCACCCGGGCGCGCCCGGCAGCGACGGTGGCCCGGTCGGCGGCGGCTCGGGTGGCCTGCAGCACCGGACGCAGCGACTCGACCGACTGCAGGTCGCGCAGCCCCGGGGTGTTCGGCGAGGACACGTTCACCACCAGGTAGTCGGCGAACGGCGCGAGACGCTCGGCGGAGGTGGCGTAGTCGTCGGCAGCCTGCTCGACCGGGGTCACCTTGGTCTTGCCGATGTTCACCCCGACCACCGCGGAGCGACCGGCCGGTGTGCTGCGCAGCCGCGCCAGCGTCCGGGCGACCTCCACCGACCCGCGGTTGTTGAAGCCCATCCGGTTCCGCAGCGCGCGGTCCTCGACCATCCGCCACAGCCGAGGCTGCTCGTTGCCCGGCTGCGGGTGGGCGGTGACCGTGCCGACCTCCACGAAGCCGAAGCCGAGCATGGTCAGTCCGGGCACGCCGACCGCGTCCTTGTCGAAGCCGGCGGCGACCCCGAAGGCGGAGGGGAAGGTCCGCCCGAGTGCGTGCACCCGGCCCGCCGCGGGGATCGCGAGCACTCGCCGGATCACCCCGCGCAGCACCGGGACGCGGGCGGCGAGGCGGATCAGCGCGAACGCCCGGTGGTGGGCGTCCTCGGGGTCGAGGCGGACGAAGACCAGGCGGAACAGGAGGTCGTACACGGCCCCCAACCTAGTCGGTCGGCAGTGCCCGACGCTGGGACCGGCCGGTGTGCCACAGCCAGGCCAACCCGGCGAACGGCAGGATCAACGGGATGAACCCGTAGTCCCGACCGAACCACGACCACACCGTCCGGTCCGGGAAGTCGGCGGCGTCCACCAGGGTGAGCACCCCGACCGTGAGCACACCGACCAGCTCGATGCCGACCGCCGCCCACGCCACCGGCCGCCAGTCCTTGGCCAGCGCCAGGGTCGCCACGAGGTAGATCACCCCGGCCACCGCCGACAGGGTGTAGGCCAGTGGCGCGGCGTCGAACTCGCGGATCAGCTGGCTGACCCCGCGGGCGGTCGCCGCGAGGGCGAACAGCCCGTAGACCGCGACCAGCACCCGGCCCGGTCCGGTCGAGGTGGACGTCGTGGACGCTGACATTCAGTTCCCCCAGGTCTGGGCGATGCGGAGTTGCAGGAAGGCCACGGCGACCGACGCGATCAGCAGCACCACCGAGGACCAGCGGCTGCGCTCGGCGAAGGCCCACAGGGCGGCGGCGGGCAGCAGGACGAGCTGGGTGACGACGTAGCTCCAGAACACCGCCGGTTCGGCCGGAACCGTCCCGGACGCGTGGCGCACGCCCGCGACCACGGCCTGGACCAGCATCAGTCCTTCCACCACCGCCCCGCCCCACAGCTGACGCAGGATCACCGCGCGGTCCCGGATCGCGAACCACAGCGCCCACAGTCCGAGGGCGGCGGCGGCGAGGGCGACCAACAGGGTCAGGGGCGGCGTCACGGGTCCACGGTATCGGCGCGAGGACTAGAGTCGGTCCCGTGCCTCGAGTGACGTTGACCTCCACGACCCCCGCCCGCCTGTCCGTCGACGCCCTGGTCGTCGCGGTCGCCCAGACCGGAGAGGGCCGACCCCCGCGGTTGCTGGCAGCCGACTGGCTGCCCGCCGACCTGGCGTCGAACCTGACCGATCTGGCGGTTCCGCTCGGCGCGACCGGTGCCGTCGACCAGGTCCGCACCATCCCGGCGTCCGGCCTGAAGGCGAAGCTGGTCGTGCTGACCGGTGTCGGTGCGCTGGCGGACGGTGCCACCCCGGAGCCGGAGACGCTGCGCCGGGCAGCCGGTGCCGCACTGCGCGAGCTGTCCGGTGTGCAGTCGGTGGCCGTGGCGCTGCCCGCCGCCGATGCCCAGCAGGTCGCCGCGGTGGCCGAGGGCGCGCTGTTCGGCGCCTACAGCTACACCCGGTACGTGACCACCCCCGCCGGTGCGCCCGCGCTCGCCGGCATCGAGATCGTCACCCCGCGCGCCAAGGACAAGGCGGCCGTCGCCGCACTGTCCCGGGCCGAGGTGCTGGCGGCCGCGGTGCACGGCGTGCGCGACCTGGTGAACGCGGCACCGAACGACCTGTTCCCCGCCGCCTTCGCCGACGCCGCCAAGACCGCGGTGAAGGACTCCGGCGCCAAGGGCATCAAGGTCAGCGTCCTGGACGAGAAGCAGCTCGCCGCCGGTGGGTACGGCGGTCTGGTCGGCGTCGGCCAGGGCTCGGTGCGCCCGCCCCGGCTGGTCAAGGTGTCGTACACCCCGTCCCGACCGAAGGCCAAGGTGGCACTGGTCGGCAAGGGCATCACCTTCGACTCCGGCGGCATCTCGATCAAGCCCGCCGCCGGGATGGACGCGATGAAGTCCGACATGGCCGGCGCCGCCGCCGTGCTGCACACCGTGATCGCCGCCGCCCGTCTGGAGCTGCCGGTCGCCGTCACCGGGTGGCTGTGCCTGGCCGAGAACATGCCGTCGGGCACCGCCCAGCGCCCCTCCGACGTGCTGACGATCCGGGGTGGCAAGACGGTCGAGGTGCTGAACACCGACGCTGAGGGCCGCCTGGTGATGGCCGACGGCCTGGTCGCCGCGGTGGAGGAGAAGCCGGACGTGGTGCTCGACATCGCCACCCTGACCGGCGCGCAGCTGATCGCGCTCGGCCCCCGGGTGTCCGCGGTGATGGGCACCGACCCGGTGCGCGCCGAGGTGGTGGACGCCGCCGGTGCCTCCGGTGAGCAGTTCTGGCCGATGCCGCTGCCGAAGGACCTGCGTCCGGGCCTGAACTCGAAGGTCGCCGACATCGCGAACATCTCCGACCGGTTCGGCGGGATGCTGACCGCCGGGATCTTCCTGCAGGAGTTCGTCGGATCGACCCCGTGGGCGCACCTGGACATCGCCGGACCCGCCTTCAACGAGAAGGCACCGTTCGGCTACACCCCGGCCGGTGGCACCGGCGTGGGCGTGCGCACCCTGCTGTCGCTGATCGAGGGCCGCGCCGGTCGCTGACCGTCTCGCACGACGAAGGGCCGCTCTCCGACCGGGAGGGCGGCCCTTCGTCGTGCTGGCGGCTCAGGCGTCGCGGCGGGCCGCTCGCTCCTTGGCGGCCCGCTCGCGGGTGATCCGCTGCCGGGTGTTCCAGTCCCGCATCCGCTGCGGATAGCCGGTGCGCTGGACGTCGTAGACCGGGATGCCGAGCTTGCGGGCGATCTCCCCCGCCGCTTTGCCGTCCGGCACCCGACGCCGGGTCCATTCCCCATCGGTGGCGATCAGCATCAGGGTGGTCTGCGTGACGTTGGTCGGCGGTTCGACGTAGGCCTCGACGCCGACCCGGGTGCGGACGAACTCGGTCAGGTGCTCCACGGTGGCCTGCTGCGCGGCCCGACCGGACGGCGCGGGCGCGCCGGGATCCGCGGGGTCGGCGCGGCGCTTGCGACGGGAGAACAGGCCCATGCGGGTCAGGGTAACGGCGCACGCCTGGGAGTTGCCTGGACTTCAGCCGGGACAATTCATGGGATGACTGTACCGAGAATCACACCGCCAATCCCGTGACTTGGGTCGTCGGGCCTAGGTGGAGATGCCAAGATGGGCTGCGACTCACCACACCGACGTCACTTCAAGGAGCCACCACGTGTCCGACACGACCGGGTCCGCTTTCGACATCGTCGTCCTGGGCGGAGGGAGTGGCGGCTACGCGGCCGCGCTCCGCGGTGCCCAGCTCGGCCTGAGCGTCGCCCTCATCGAGGCCGACAAGGTCGGCGGGACCTGCCTCCACAAGGGCTGCATCCCCACCAAGGCCCTCCTGCACGCGGCCGAACTGGCCGACAACGCCCGTGAGGGTGCGCACTTCGGCGTGCACACCCAGCTCACCGGCATCGACATGAACGGCGTCAACGAGTACAAGGACTCGGTGATCGGCCGCCTCTACAAGGGTCTGCAGGGGCTGATCAAGTCCCGCAAGATCACCGTGATCGAGGGCTACGGCAAGCTCGTCGGCCCCGACACCATCGAGGTCAACGGCCAGCGGGTCACCGGCAAGCACATCGTGCTCGGCACCGGCTCCTACGCCCGCTCGCTGCCCGGTCTGGAGATCGGTGGCCGCGTCATCACCTCCGACCAGGCCCTGAAGCTGGACTGGGTGCCGAAGTCCGCGATCATCCTCGGCGGTGGCGTGATCGGCTCCGAGTTCGCCTCGGTTTGGAAGAGCTTCGGCGCCGACGTCACGATCATCGAGGCACTGCCGCACCTGGTCCCGAACGAGGACGAGGCGCTGTCCAAGGCCTTCGAGCGCGCCTTCCGCAAGCGCGGCATCAACTTCAACCTGGGTGTCCGGTTCTCCGGCGTGACCCAGAACGACGACGGCGTGCACGTGACCCTGGAGGACGGCAAGAGCTTCGACGCCGACCTGCTGCTGGTCGCCGTCGGCCGTGGCCCGTCGACCTCGGGTCTGGGCTACGAGGAGCAGGGCCTGACCCTGGACCGCGGCTTCGTCATCACCAACGAGCGGCTGCACACCGGTGTCGGCAACATCTACGCCGTCGGCGACATCGTCCCGGGTCTGCAGCTCGCGCACCGCGGCTTCGCCCAGGGCATCTTCGTCGCCGAGGAGATCGCGGGCCTCAACCCGGCTCCGATCGTCGAGTCCGGCATCCCGCGGGTCACCTACTCCGAGCCGGAGGTCGCGTCAGTCGGTCTGACCGAGGCGAAGGCCAAGGAACTGCACGGCGCCGACAACGTCGAGACGCTGGAGTACAACCTCGGCGGCAACGGCAAGAGCCAGATCCTGGCCACCACCGGCTTCGTCAAGCTGGTGCGGGAGAAGGACGGCCCGGTCATCGGCGTCCACATGATCGGCGCCCGGGTGGGCGAGCTGATCGGTGAGGGCCAGCTGATCGTGAACTGGGAGGCGTACCCGGAGGACGTCGCCGCCCTGATCCACGCCCACCCCACGCAGAACGAGGCTCTCGGCGAGGCGCACCTGGCGCTGGCCGGCAAGCCGCTGCACGCCCACAACTGACCAGATCCGAAGGAGACACGAAGGTCATGTCCGACAACGTGCAGCTTCCCGCACTCGGTGAGTCCGTCACCGAGGGCACCGTCACCCGCTGGCTGAAGAACGTCGGCGACACCGTCGCCGTCGACGAGCCGCTGCTGGAGATCTCCACCGACAAGGTGGACACCGAGGTCCCGTCGCCGTTCGCCGGCGTGCTGGAGCAGATCCTGGTGCAGGAGGACGAGACCGCCGAGGTCGGCTCCGTCCTGGCCGTGATCGGCGACGGCAGCGGTGCCGGTTCCGCCGGTTCCGACGCCCCGGCCCAGGAGTCCGCTCCGGCCGAGCAGACCACCCAGGGCGAGGGCTACGGCGACCCGGCCCCCGAGGCCGAGGCAGCGCCGCAGCAGTCGGCTCCGGCCGAGCAGTCCTCGAACTCCGGCGACCAGGGCTCCTCCGAGGGCGAGCAGGTCATGCTGCCCGCGCTGGGCGAGTCCGTCACCGAGGGCACCGTCACCCGCTGGCTGAAGAACGTCGGCGACACCGTCGAGGTGGACGAGCCGCTGCTGGAGATCTCCACCGACAAGGTCGACACCGAGGTCCCGTCGCCCTTCGCCGGCACCCTGCTGCAGATCCTGGTCGGTGAGGACGAGACCGCTGAGGTCGGTTCCCCGCTGGCCGTGATCGGCTCCGGTTCCGCCGCCCCTGCCGCGAACGACAACGCGCAGCCGGCGGTCTCCGAGGCCGCCCCGCAGGTCGCCGCCCCGGAGCAGGCCCCGCAGTCGCACTCCACCCCGGCGCCGGTCCCGGCCCCGAAGGCGGAGGCCCCCAAGGCCGAGGCTCCCCAGGCCCCGGCTGCGCCGGCGGAGGCCCCCAAGGCGCAGGCCGGTGGGTCGTACCTGACCCCGCTGGTCCGCAAGCTGGCGGCCGAGAAGGGCGTGGACACCGCGACCCTGGTCGGCACCGGTGTCGGTGGTCGGATCCGCAAGGAGGACGTCCTGGAGGCGGCCGCCAAGGCCGAGGCCGCGAAGGCGCAGTCCGCCGCTCCGGCTCCGGCCGCTGCCCCGGCTGCCGCTCCGAAGGCGTCGACCCCGGTCGAGCCGTCGCCGCTGCGTGGCACCACCGAGAAGGCCAGCCGCCTGCGTCAGGTGATCGCCGAGCGCATGGTCGAGGCCCTGCACACCCAGGCGCAGCTGACCACCGTGGTCGAGGTCGACGTCACCAAGGTCGCCCGCCTGCGTGCGGCCGCCAAGGAGTCGTTCAAGGCGCGTGAGGGTGTCAACCTCACCTTCCTGCCGTTCTTCGTCGAGGCGGCGATCGAGGCGCTCAAGGTGCACCCCAAGATCAACGGTGTGCTCGAGGGCAAGGAGATCACCTACCACGGTTCCGAGAACGTCGGCATCGCGGTGGACACCGAGCGCGGCCTGGTCGTGCCGGTGATCCGCGACGCCGGTGACCTGAACCTCGCCGGGATCGCCCGCAAGATCAACGACCTGGCCGGTCGCACCCGTGCCAACAAGGTCACCCCGGACGAGCTGTCCGGCGCGACCTTCACCGTGACGAACACCGGCTCCGGCGGTGCGCTCTTCGACACCCCGATCGTCCCGGGCGGCACCTCCGCCATCCTGGGCACCGGGACCATCGTCAAGCGTCCGGTCGTGGTCAAGGACGCCGACGGCGGCGAGGTGATCGCCATCCGGTCGATGTGCTATCTGGCGCTGTCCTACGACCACCGCCTGGTGGACGGTGCGGACGCCTCCCGGTACCTGATGACCGTGAAGCAGCGGATCGAGGAGGGCGCGTTCGAGGCCGAGGTCGGTCTCTGATCGTCGCCTGACGCATCCCACGACGGCCCCCGCGCGACCACCCGGTCGCCCGGGGGCCGTCGTGTGTCCAGGGCACCCCGGCCCCCACCCTCGCCCCCGCCCCCAGGTCGGCACTTCGCGCCTAACCCGCCCCCAGGTCGGCACTCCGCGCCCGAGTTCGGCACGTCCCCGGGGCAGTTCTGGCGCGAACTGCCGACGTCGCACCGCCAGCGCTCCGCCGCGCCACCGCCGCGCCCACCGGGCGCATGCCGAGCCGCCGCCGGGCGCCCGCTGGGCCGCCGCCGGGCGAGGGTGGCGGGGCGGACCACCACCCGCCGAGCAGCGCCGCGGCGGGCGGGGCAACGGGAGCGCGTCTAGGGTCGGGGCATGCGCGTCGTGATCGCAGGTTCGAGCGGGTTGATCGGGTCGGCGCTGGTCGCGCTGCTGCGCGGGGAGGACGCCGAGGTGGTGCGCCTGGTGCGACGCGCCCCGTCCCACCCGGAAGAGCGTCGCTGGGACCCGGATTCCGGTGTGCTGGACCCGACGATCCTCGACGGTGCCGACGTGGTCGTGAACCTCGCGGGCGCCGGGGTCGGTGACAAGCGGCTGACCGCCGCCCGCAAGCAGGTCGTGCTGTCATCCCGCACCACTGGGACCGCCCTGCTGGCCCGGACGATCGCGGGGATGGACACTCCCCCGCCCGTGCTGCTCCAGGGGTCGGCCAGCGGCGCCTACGGCGACCGTGGTGAGGAGCTGCTGACCGAGGACAGCCCGCGCGGCGACACCTTCCTGGCCGGGGTGGTCCGGGCGTGGGAGGACGCTGCCCGACCGGCGGTGGACGACCCGCGGGTGCGGGTGGCCTTCCTGCGGACCGGCATCGTGCTCAGCCCCGGCGGTGGCGCGCTCAAGCCGTTGTTGCCGCTGATCCGCCTCGGTCTGGGTGGCCCGCTCGGTTCGGGGCGGAACTACTGGGCGTGGATCACCCTGGAGGACGAGGTGCGGGCGATCCGGCACCTGATGGACGCGCCGGTCGACGGCCCGGTGAACCTGGTCGCGGACCCGGCGCGCAGCATCGAGGTCGTCCGCGCGCTGGCGACGGTGGCGCACCGACCTGCCGTGCTGCCCGTGCCGGGCTTCGCGTTGCGGCTGATGCTCGGAGAGTTCGCCGACGAGATCCTGGCGTCCCAGCGGATCGTGCCGCGGAAGCTGGATGCCAGCGGATTCGTGCACCGCCACCGCGAGATCACCGGGGCCGCGCGGTCCGTGCTGGCCTGAGGACGGGCCGGCCGGCACACTGCGGCCCGACCCCGCTCAGTCGAGCCGCACAGCCCGTTCCTCCGCCGCCGAGACCTTCGCCGCGTCCAGCACCCGGGCGGTGAGCACCGCGTCCGCCGGGTCGACCGGCACCGGAGCCCCGTCCAGCGCCCAGGCGGTCACCGCGCGGTAGAAGTCCGGGTGCCCACCGGCCGCCCGGCGCACCGGCGTGACCTCCTCGCCGCGCACCAGCCGCCCCTCGAAGGGTGAGCCGTCGTCGTCCAGCACGCTGAACGGGCTGGCCTCCCCCTCGAAGCTGGTGACCAGGTAGGCCCCCTTGGAACCCAGCACCCGGGTGCGCGGACCCGGAGCGCCGACCAGCGACCCGGCCTGCAGGTGACTGATCGTGCCGCCGGTGTGACGCAGGGCGAGGAACACGTCGTCGACCGCGGGCGTGGTGAGGTTCCGCAGCTCGGCGCTGACCGTCGCCACCGGGCCGAACAGCTGGATCGCCGAGTCCACCAGGTGCGCCCCGAGGTCCAGCAGCAGACCGCCCGCCTCCGGGTCGTTCTCCTTCCAGCGGTCCTGCGGCACCGGCCGCCACCGCTCCCAGCGCCGCTCGAACCGGTGCACGTCGCCGAGCTTCCCGTCCGCGATCAGGGCGAGCACAGTGAGCTGTTCGGGGTCCCAGCGCCGGTTCTGGAACACGGTCAGCCGGTCACCGCCCAGTTCGGCGAGCCGCGCCGCGTCGGCGGCGGTGGTGGCCAACGGCTTGTCGACCACCACCCGTACGCCGGCCGCGAGCGCCGCCGTGACATGCGCGACGTGGTCGCCGGTCGGGCTCGCGATCACCACCACGTCGAGCTGGTCGGCGTGCGCCAGCAGCTCCTCGGCGGTGGTGTCGACGGCGACCCCGGGCCAGTCCTTCTGCGCGGCGGTCGCCCGGGCCGGGTTCCGGGTGACCACCCGGGTCACGGTCGCCCCGATCTCCCGCAGCAACCGGCCGTGGATGCCACGTCCAGCCGACCCGTACCCGATGATTCCCGCGCGCAGTCCGGTCATGCGGGTCACCCTACGGTCAGCGCGCGATCTTCGACGGCCACCACACCCGGTCGCCGATGTCGTGCACCAGGGCCGGGACGAGCAGGCTGCGCACCACCAGGGTGTCCACCAGCACCCCGAAGGCCACGATGAACGCCAGCTGCGCCAGGAACAGCAGCGGGATCACCCCGAGGGCGGCGAAGGTCATCGCCAGCACCACCCCGGCCGAGGTGATCACACCGCCGGTGACGGCCAGGCCGTGCCGCACACCGTCCCGCGTGCCGACCTTGAGGCTCTCCTCCCGCACCCGGGTCATCAGGAAGATCGAGTAGTCCACGCCCAGGGCGATCAGGAAGGTGAACGCGTAGAGCGGCACCGCCGGATCGGCGCCCGGGTAGTCCAGGACGTGGTTGAACACCACCGCCGCGACACCGAGGGCCGCCGCGAAGGACAGCACGTTGGCCAGCATCAGCAGCACGGCGGCCAGCACCGAGCGCAGCAGCAGCATCAGGATCAGCAGGATGACGATCAGCACCACCGGCACGATCACCCGCAGATCGCGGGTCCCGGCGTCCTGCGCGTCCAGGGTCTCCGCGGCGGCGCCGCCGACCAAGGCGTCCGGCGCGACCTCGTGCACAGCGGTCCGCACCCGCTCGATCGCGTCCACGCCGGCACTGGTGTCGGCCCCGGCCTCGGTGGTGACGTCGATCCGCACCCGGCCGTCGACCTCGACCGGCGGCTGCTGCGCCTCCTGGCTCGGCGGGCCGCCGAAGGAGGACGCCCCGGTGTACGGGGTCGCCGACAGCACCCCGTCGACGCCCTGTGCTGCCTCGATCACGTCCTGCGCCTCGTCGGCGTCCACGAACACGGTGGCGGGCTGGACCGCCCCGGCGGGGAAGTGCTCGGCCAGCACCTTCTCCCCGTCCACCGAGTCGACCTGGGTGCGGAAGACGTCGGACTGGCTGGTGCCCTGCGCCTGGAAGGTGGGCAGGAAGGCCGCGGCGATCAGCAGCACCACCGTGGTGCCGATCCAGACCTTGCGGTCCTGCCGCCCGACCCACCCGGCCAGCTTCTCCCACAGGCCGTGGCTGCTGTGCGTCGGGTCGCTGTCCACCACCGGGCGCCGGGGCCAGAACAGCCCCCGCGAGCGCTTGCCCAGCATGAGCAGCATCAGCGGCAGCAGACTGAAGGAGGCGGCGTAGGCGGCCACGATGCCGATGGCGCCGACCGGGCCCAGGCTGCGGTTGGACGCCAGGTCGCTGAGCAGCAGGCAGAGCAGCCCCGCGATCACGGTGCCCGCGGAGGCGCTGATCGGCTCGAGGGATGCCCGCAGCGCCTGGCGCATCGCCGCGGCGGGCGACTCGACCAGCCGCAGCTCCTCCCGGTAGCGGGCCACGATCAGCAGCGCGTAGTCGACCGACGCCCCGACCACCAGGATCGACAGGATGCCCTGGGCCTGACCGTTCAGAGTCAGCACCCCGGCGTCGGCCAGGTGGTAGACCACCAGCGCGGCGGCGCACAGCGCGAAGACGGCGTTGATGATCACCAGGAAGGGCAGGAAGGGCGAGCGGTAGACCAGCACCAGGATCACCAGCACCGCGCCGAGGGCGACCAACAGCAGCACCCCGTCGATGCCACCGAAGGCGGTCACGAGGTCGGCGACGAACCCGGCCGGGCCGGTCACCCAGGACTGCAGCGAGGTTCCCTCGAGGTCGTCGGCGAGCGCGTCGCGCAGCACTTCCACGACCGCGCCGGTCACCCGCTCGTCATTCGCCAGGAGGGTGTCGGACTGGTCGGCGTCCAGGGACAGCGGCACCAGCAGCGCCTCGCCGTCCTCGCTCGGCACCACCACCGGGTCGGCGGTCAGCACGTCACCCACCGTGGCCGGGTTACCCGCTCCGGCACCCGGCAGCGGCAGATCCGGCCACTGCTCGACGGCGGCTGTCACCGTCCCGATCGCGTCGGCGGGCAGCGCGGCATCGGCCCGATCGGCGGTGATCACCACCAGTACCGGCAGCGCTTGGCCTTCGGTGAAGGCCTCGGCCTCCGTCGCCGCGCGGGTCGATTCGGCGGACGACGGCAGGAACGCCGCCGAGTCGTTGGTCTGCACCTGGGACAGCTGTCCCTGCGACATCCCACCGAACGCACCGACCGCGAGCCACCCGGCCACCAGCACCAGGATCGCCAGACCCCGCACCACACCATTCCTCAGCATGCTGAGCACTATGCGGGAACCCGCTCGATCCGGCAACATTTACCCGGAGCACCTCGTGAACCGGGGCAGATCAGCTCTCGGAACACCGGGCACGGGAGGCACACCAGTGACGCAGCACAGCGCCGACGAGACGCGGAGCTGGTCGGAGATGGCGTCCGCCGACCCCGCCGACTGGCCGCTGGGCCGCCTGCTGTCCGCCGCCGCGCGCCGGGTGGAGCGCGAGTGGAACGGTCACCTCGGGGCGTGGGAGCTCAACCACGCGAGCTTCCCGGTGCTGATCATGCTGCTCGGCGGACCGCACACCCAGGCCGAGCTGGCGGTGGCCTGCGACGTCACCGAACAGACCATGAGCCGGATCCTCGCCCGGCTGGAGCGCACCGGGCACATCCGGCGCACGCCCCACCGACTCGACCGGCGCAAGCACCAGGTGGAGATCACCGATTCCGGTCGGGCCGCCGCGCACCTGGCAGCCGATCAGCAGAACGCCGACCGGATCGCCGCCCGCGGGCTGACCGACGAGCAGGTGCGCACCCTCAAGACGTTGCTGGCCGCCGTCGCTCATCCCGCAGACTGACCGCCACCGACTCCGCCCACTCGGTCACCGCGTCGAAGTCGCGTTGATCGCCGTCCTGGGCGTCGATCAACGCGACCAGCGCGCGCTCGGCCAGCCCGAGATCGCCGCGATGCAGTCGCCCACCGAAGCAGACCACCTCGCGGGCGTTCACCCGGCGGGCAACGGTGTCGACGTCGTCCGGCGGGGTGGCCGCCTCACCGGTGACCCGGCCCCGGTGATCGACCGGCCCGGACCAGAACAGCCACACCGGCCGGGCGGACAGCTGACCGCTCTGCCGTTCGACCAGGTCGCGCAGGCTCGCGGCCAACCGACCCACGTACACCGCCGAGCCCAGGACGACGGCGTCGTAGCCGTCCACCGCCTCGACGTCCTCCGGCGGCAGCTGCTCCACCACGTGCCCCGCGGCGGCCAGCGTCTCCGCCACCGCCGTGCCGATCTCCGCGGTGCCCCCGTGCCGGGACGCCGTCGTCACCAGGATGCGCATGTCGTCCTCCCCTTCGCGGCCGATCCTCCAGGCTGACGCCGCGACACCCCCGCGGACCAGGGACCCAGGTCCCGATCACCGATGCGGGCCGGGTCGCCGTCGGTCGGTAGACTCCCGGACATGGCGCGCGAACCCAAGGCCCCGAAGGCACCGAAGGTCAAGAAGACCCGGTGGTACCACCAGATCTGGCAGGCCTACCAGATGACCCGGCAGCAGGACCCTGCCGTCACCTGGATCATCCTGGCGATCTTCTTCGGTGTGATCGCGCTCGGCGTCGTCATCGGTGTGCTGATCGGCCACCCGGTGTACCTGCTGCTGATGTCCATCCCGTTCGCCCTGCTGGGCGCGATGTTCACCCTGACCCGACGCGCCGAGCGCGCCGCCTACGCGCGGATCGAGGGCCAGCCCGGCGGCGCCATCTCCGCGCTGGGCACCATCCGGCGCGGCTGGACCTTCACCCAGGAGCCGGTCGCGATGGCGCCTCGCACCCAGGACCTGGTCTTCCGCGGTGTCGGCCGGGCCGGTGTGGTGCTGGTCGGCGAGGGCCCGGCGCACCGGATCGACAAGCTGCTGGAGGCCGAGCGCAAGCGCACCGCGCGCGTCCTGCCGAACGTCCCGATCACGCTGATCCAGGTCGGCCGCGAGGAGGGTCAGGTCCCGCTCCCCGCCCTCGCCCGCAAGGTGCAGCGCCTCAAGCCGACCCTGACCAAGGTGGAGACCGGCGAGGTGCTCAAGCGCCTGACCGCCCTCGGCGCGATGAAGGTGCCGGTGCCCAAGGGCGTCGACCCGATGCGCGCACGCCCGGACCGCAAGGGCATGCGCGGCCGCTGAGCCCTGCTACTCCCCCAGCCTCGACTACCGTGCCGATCAGGACCGCGACCACCGCCGACCACCCGCGTCTGCTCCGCCTCTGGCGCGCGGCGGTCGAGGCCACCCACGACTTCCTCACCCCGGCCGACGTCGACGCGCTCGACCCCCAGGTCGCCGCGTACCTCGCGGAAGTGCCCGAGCTGCTGGTGGCGGAATCGGGGTCGGGGATCCAGGGGTTCATCGGCGCGGACGGTCGGTCGATCGAGATGCTGTTCGTCGACCCGGCCGTGCACGGTCGCGGCGTGGGGACCGCGTTGATCGCCGCACTGGGACCGGGACCGCTCACCGTCGACGTGAACGAGGACAATCCGTCGGGGCGGCGGTTCTACGTGGCGCGCGGATTCGTCGAGGTCGGCCGGTCGCCACTGGACGGTGAGGGTCGGCCGTTCCCCCTGCTGCACCTGCGCCGGGACTGACCGTGAGCTGAGCCGTCAGCGGCGGACGATCGCGGTGCCGGCCAGACGGTCGTGCAGCCCGCGGCCGTCGCCGTCCCACACCGCCGCCGGGATCACCAGGCACAGCAGCACGGTGCGGACCACGGCGCGCAGCGGACCGGCGGGCAGGTCCGGCCCGGGGTCGTGGGCCTCACCGGTGTCGATCAGCGTGGCCGGCGGACGCAGTCGGCGCACCCGGATGCCGAAGATCGCGTGGCCGAGGGTGGCACCGATGGTGCCGACCAGAAGGATGTTCTCCACCGCGAAGATCGCCAGCGGAACCAGCGGGTTGTCGTCGAAGAACGCCATCGCGATCGCCTGGCAGGCCAGCCAGTCCACGATCAGCGCACCGATCCGCCGCCCCATCCCGGCCAGCGAGCCGCGACCGGTCGGCGGCAGCCCCAGACGACTCCCCCGCGGCGTACCCGCCCCACCGCCCACCGGCGGCCCGGACAGCCACGACCCGACGTCCTCGCGTTCGACCATGCGCACCAGGGTAAGTGGTCGACACCGGACCTTCCGCCCGGCCCGCCCACCGGTCACGAAACGCTCGGATCTGGACACAGAGCGCGAAAGCCCTGGTCATGTCACCTGCTCGACACATGCGCCCGCGATCCGTAACACGCCCGAAACAATCGGTACACCGCAGGGAAACTGCCCGGGCCTAGCCTCGAACCGCTCGCTCACGCGAGCCACCCAACCCGAGGAGCAGCGGATGTTCAGCAAGCCAGAGGAACTCCTGGCCTATATCAAGTCCGAGGACGTGAAGTTCGTCGACATCAGGTTCTGCGACCTGCCCGGCGTGATGCAGCACTTCAACATCCCGGCGGCCACGGTCGACGAGGACTTCTTCTCCACCGGCCAGATGTTCGACGGATCCTCGATCCGCGGCTTCCAGGCGATCAACGAGTCGGACATGAAGCTGGTGCCGGACGTCACCACCGCCTTCATCGACCCGTTCCGGATCGAGAAGACCCTGGCGCTGAACTTCCACGTCGTCGACCCGTACACCGACGAGCCGTACTCCCGCGACCCGCGCCAGGTCGCTGCCAAGGCCGAGGCCTACCTGCGCAGCACCGGCATCGCGGACACCGCGTTCTTCGCCCCCGAGGCCGAGTTCTACGTCTTCGACGACGTGCGGTTCGAGACCAAGCAGAACACCTCCTACTACTCGATCGACTCGATCGAGGCCGCCTGGAACACCGGGCGCGAGGAGCCGGGCGGCAACCTCGGGCACAAGACCCCCTACAAGGGCGGCTACTTCCCCGTGGCACCGGTCGACCACTTCGCCGACCTGCGCGACGCCATCTCCCTGCAGCTGGACGAGCTCGGCTTCGAGGTCGAGCGCGCCCACCACGAGGTCGGCACCGCCGGCCAGGCGGAGATCAACTACCGCTTCGACACGCTGGCCAAGTCCGCCGACAAGGTGCAGCTGTTCAAGTACATCGTCAAGAACGTCGCGCACGAGGCCGGTCACACCGCGACCTTCATGCCGAAGCCGATCTTCGGTGACAACGGCTCGGGCATGCACGTGCACCAGTCGCTGTGGAAGGACGGCGAGCCGCTGTTCTTCGACGAGAAGGGCTACGGCGGCCTGTCCGACATCGCCCGCTGGTACATCGGTGGCCTGCTCAAGCACGCCCCGTCGCTGCTGGCATTCACCAACCCGACGGTGAACTCCTACCACCGCCTGGTCCCCGGCTTCGAGGCCCCGGTCAACCTGGTCTACTCGGCCCGGAACCGTTCCGCGTGCATCCGGATCCCGGTCACCGGCTCCAACCCCAAGGCCAAGCGCATCGAGTTCCGCGTGCCGGACCCGTCGGGGAACCCGTACCTGGGCTTCGCCGCCATGCTGATGGCCGGCCTGGACGGCATCCAGAACCGGATCGAGCCGCCGGAGCCGGTCGACAAGGATCTGTACGAGCTGCCCCCCGAGGAGCACGCACAGATCCAGCAGGTGCCGGGCTCGCTGTCCGAGGTGCTGGACGCCCTGGAGGCGGACCACGACTACCTCACCGCGGGCAACGTGTTCACCCCGGACCTGATCCGCACCTGGATCGACTACAAGCGCTCCGCCGAGATCGACCCGATCCGGCTGCGTCCGCACCCGCACGAGTTCGAGCTGTACTACGACGTGTAAAAGTCAGGGTTCGAGGCTGCTCCCTTGAGCGCCTGACCTGCACGAACGGCAGCCCCGTCACCCTTGTGGTGGCGGGGCTGCCACTTTTTCTGCCACAACCGCGTGCAGGGATTGCCGCGATGCCCCGGCTCCCAACCGTGCCCGGCATGCACACGGGCACAACGCCCCTGCCCCCGGTCGACCTGGCCGGCCCGATCTGGACGGTCGAGCACGTCGCCCTGGCGTTCCGGGTCGCGATCCGAGCCGGCCCGCTCGCTGATCGCCCACCCCGGATTTCCCGGCCGCGGTCCGGCTCTCGGAGGGCCGCGCGGCGCGGCTGTACTGGCACCGGGAGCGGGTGCTCGACTTCGTCGACGCTGCCGCCACCGCCACCCCGTCGCAGGCGACCCCGGCGCCCGTGGCGCGCCGACGGGCGGCCACCGCGGCCGCCGAGCCCCACCTCCCGCGGTACGCCGGGAACGACGACAACGCCCGGGCCGCGATCGCCATGCTGCGTGCCGCGCAGGCGGTGGCGTCGTGACCCCGGGGCGCCGGCCTGCCGGGCACCAGCGGTCGGGTCACCCTGTACGAGCCCACCGCGTCGCGACCGACCTTCCGGATCATCGTCGTCGACGAGCAGGGTGTCCGCCGAGACCGCGGCGAACTGGACGGCTTCCTCGCGCTCGTCCGACGATCGGTCCACACGCTGTCGACTTCACGCCTTCGGCCCCCGGTTTCGTCGGCGTAGGACCACCGACATCCCTGTTCGAACACCCGTTCGATGCTCTCTGCAGAGTGAGCGGCTTCTCCGCGGCCAGGTAGCGCCGCTTGCGAGCGGCGACAGCTTGGTATAGCCATCGTCGCCACACAAGCTCGATCGCAATGGAGAACGCCGACATCACGGCCTCGTTGTGCGCCGCTGTGATCCCGCCCGCGAACTCGTCGTGTCCGCCACTCTCATCCCAGTCTGCGCGACTTTCCCAAGCCGCAGTACGGGCAAGGGCGAGGTAGTCGCTGATCCCGCGACGCGGGACCCTGGCAATCAGAGCCGCCGTGGCGAGCTCACGGGCGGCATCGTCGAACCCCTTCTTTCGAGCCAGCCCACCTGCATCGCTCAGTCTCATGCAGGGCGCCGACAACCGCTCCGTGCGCGGACCGTCGGTCCTTCGCCTGCGAGAACGCAGCAGTGCCGAGCGATCCGACACCGAGGGGACGACTAAGGCGATGATCTCTGAGGCTTCCACGGCGTACAGCCTGACATCAGGCGTCGGGATTCGGTGGCGATGCGGCACGAGCGCCAGCCGGCTCGACTCCCATCGGAGTGCTAGTCACCCGAGAGCCGGGGTCGTCCGGCTCTTCCGCTAATTGCCGCTGGATCTCCTCACGATCCCCGCCTCGCGCATCTCCAGAGCGTTCAGGTAGCCGGCGATCTTGTCGCTGACGCGGCCGGCAGGTTCTTGTCGTAGGTAGTGGCCGAGGTCCCGCCGTGCACCGTCGAGCACGACCCGCCCTGCGGATCGCGGCCATTCGGTGATGTGTCCGGTGCCGCCCAGCTCGTCGAGACGTGACATGAGCAGGAGTGCCCGCTCGATCCTGCCGCGGGTCGGATTCGGAAGGTAGATGCTCGCTTCTCGGATGTGATCGAGGGCGTCGTCTACGCCTTTCGATCGGCTTGCTTTGTCGGTGAGAACATCATGCTGATGCGACTGGATCGCACGGTAAGACGACGGATCGTCTCTAGGTCGGCGGCGATCTCTCGTGCACGATCGTGCGATCAGCCCCATGCGTCGTCGGCTCGACGTTCCTTCACCTCGACGGCGAATTCTTGCCGACGGTCGGCGCGCGCAAATCGAGACTGCACCCAACCAGCTCCTGCGGCGACCAGACCACCCGCCATGGCCCCCAGTAGGTCGCCCCAATCCACCGGCACCCGGTCCTCCCTCCGCCTCGCGCGACTCTCGCGAGCCCCTTGTGAGATCTTCTCTGACCTCACTCACCCATCTTTGAAGTTCCACTTCGTCGGTCTGGGGTGACACGTTAGCTTGAGGCGTCCGCAGTCGACTCTGCCTCGTCGATGACTGCCGATAGCGCGTCGCAGAACACGCCAAACCCCTGCGAGATCTCCGCGGGGACACCTTCCGCCTCGGCGCGGAGTGCATCCACGACCTCATGGCGGTTTACCGGAGTCGATCCGCGCCACGTCTGGATCCAAGTCGCTTCACTCGCTTCGGCGCTCAACTGACCCAGCACGTCGTTCGCGCGAGCATGTGGCAGAGACACGAGCAGGCCAGCGAACTGTGGGACCCGCCAGACCGTCAAGCCGATGTGCCCTCCGCCGGTCATCAGCATCCCCTTGAGCAAGCCCACCCGGTACTCGACGGGGAACGACTCGTCCCCTGAGTCGATGACCGGGTCGATGCCCACCTTGCGCGCGTTGCCGTACCCACCGCTGACTTGCTGGCCGAACGCCACCCCAACTCGCTGCTGCACATCGCTCGGTTGCTGTGAAAGCACTGCTGCATCGAATTTCGACTGGAGCGTCTTGAGGGAGCTCGCGGAGTTGACCGCTTCGATGAGGTCGTTCGGGTAGTCCGCGAGTACATGTCCGAGTCGGCGCAGAGCCCACCGGGTCCACAGAAGAGCCGCCTCGAGGGTGATCGTTGCCATCTCGTCCACGACATCCGGAACGCGCGCGTGTCCGTGCCCGGTGCCATGCGAGTTCCGTATTGGCGCGATCCGGGTCACGATCGTCTGTGCCCCTTGGGCGATCGCACGGACATCCTCGCTTCCGCTGACGTCGGGTGCCGGCACACGGTCGATCGCTCGTTGCGCTCGCTTCACCGTGGTCACGAAATCAGCCCCGTCAGCGAGGGGCTCCTGCGTCGCTGCGACGACCACCTTCGCGACCGTCTCCACGAGTTCCTTCGCCTTCCCGATCACCTCCGGCAGGTCGTCCAGCTCCCAGGCGTTCTTGAGTCGCCGCTGCGCGATCTGCACCGCTTCCCAGCCCGCGTCGTCGAGATGGTCCGGTCTGCGGAGATCGAACAAGTCCATCGCAATCCTCGCATGAGTAGGCTTGTGGTAGATGGCCTGGCACGTCTGAGGCTAGGTGTTGCCTGGCGGTCAGAACCAGAACTGATACCGCGCTGGACGACTTCGTCCGGGGGAACGCGCGAGCCGCGCTCAGGCAAGCGGTTGAGCGGCTGGAGTGTGGCAGTCCTGGCACGGTCCGATTGGAGGCAAGCTTGAACAACCCGATGGGCAAGCAGGCGGACCGCTCAGAGGAGATCGCCTTCTTGATCTTGGAGGACGTACTCGGGATCCGGATCTTCCTGGCCGACTCCAACCAGGTGGACGGCAACGTGGACGGGCGTTGGACGCACGATGGGCGGTCCGGAGTGGTTGAGATCACCGGACCTCCCGCCGAGGAGCAGATGCGCGCTTTCGCAACCGCTGAGAGGAAAGGCGAGCAGTCGCTCGAGACAGGGTCGGTCGAGCGTCACCACAACCGGCTGGCGGAGTACCTGTCGCTACAGCTGGCCGAACCGTGGGCCGCTGCCAACGTGGCGAAGCTCAACGCAGTCGACGCCGACGAGCGACACCTCTTCTTGGTTGCCCGCACGGTCTACGACCACGAGTACTACGCCAGGCTTTCGGACACGTACGAGAACGGTCCCGTCGAGCGAATCAACGCGCTCGCCCTGCCCGAAGGGATCAGCGACGTGTGGTTCGAAGGGCGCGCGGCACGCGGCTTCACCAAGCTCGACCCGATGACTGTGCGAGTGGCGAGGTACAACCGTTTGGCCGGCTGGTCCACTCGCGACGTGACTCTCGAGGAACAGCAGCTCCCCGCGCCGAAGATCGTCGCGGACACCGCCGCCGCCGGGTGGCGCCGTCCCCGCAACCGCAGCTAGCGCACGCAACGCCAGTCGTCGAGTGAACGCCGTGGCTTGCCGGGGCCCGTCGAGCACGAGCAGACTGGCGACGTCGGGACACCACCACATGTCAGCGAGCGAACGGAGCTCGCAGGTCGGAGCCGCACAAGCACGCGGCGACCGCGCGGATGACGGCGTCGGTCGGCTCGACGACGACCGGGTCGGGGCGCTCCTCGAAGCGCACGTCGTTGGTTCCGTGGATGATCGCTCCTCGCATGGTCCCATCGGACACCCGCGCCCGGGCGAGCACGCCACGAACGGGGTGCTGCTGTTACCTGGACTGCGAGTGCGTCGGCGACTCGTCGACGACGGCGACCGTCCGATCGCGGATGCGATCGTCAGTCAGCGGATACGGCGCCGCTCGTGCGTGTCCGGGGCGCGATCGTCACCAGCGCCGCCGCGCGTTCGCGAGGAGCACGTCCGCAGCCACCGTCGGATGCGCTCGGTTTCGGCGGCTGCGGACGCGCCTGCGTCAGCCCTTGCCGAGCGTCGACCCTGCCTTCGACTTCGACGACTTGCTCGAGCTGTCCGACGCGAGCGTCCGGCCGGCCTTCGACAGCGCGGCCTTCGACGGCTTCTTCATCACGATCACCTCCTCCCGAGTCGGGGACGGAACGATCGTGCCGCAATGGTCTGACATTGCGACGTGCGCTTGTTGGGACGAGGCCCGAGATGACGTCATCACCGCCGGTGTGTCCACGACGATGAGCCGGACGCAGTAACGGCGTCGCGCACGACTGAAAGCCGCCGCGTAGACGGGCTCCCTCCCACCGGGAGCACGTCGCGTCTGGACCTGCGGACGCACTCGAGGTCCGTTCGTCGTCGCGCGTACGCGTCCGCCCGGGCCTGCCACATCGGAGCCCGCTCAGAGCCGGATGAGGGTGCGCCCAGGCGCAGCCAGCAAAAGGATGGTCAGCAGCCCGATGACGATGCCGCACGCGATCATCGCCCCGACGAACTTGAGCCAGCCTCCCGACCGATCGACAGTCGCGATGACACTCGACCAGGCACCACCGCAGACAACACCGGCCATCAAGGTCGCGAACCAGTTGCTGAAGTTGCCCGACGACGCCTGCTCCGCCGCCGCGACCCGCGCCCCCGCACCTCCCAGCGCGTCGCGGCCTGCGCGTCGGTCAGGGACATCGGGTGCGGGAACACGACTGTGGTGCGGCACAAGGAGCGACGTGCCCGCCTGGTCTTGAGCACCCACGGCTCGGCTTGGTCCGGCCACAATGTCCGAGCGGACATGCCAGTCGCCCACGACCGGATCGCGGCCGTCGCCTTATCCTCGTCGGTGACGACCGCCACTGGCTTCTTTTTGCGCGCGAACACGCCTCCGATCGCGGCGCATCAAGCGGCAGCCGACTGTTCGGATTCACGCCCTCGCCCGGAAGACGCTCCGTACGGGGTCACGGGCTACGCCTGATCGAGCACCGGGGAACGCCCTGTCATCGTGCACAGCCCTTCGAAGTGCGGCGGGTCGAGCAGCTGCATGAACGCAAGAGCTTGCGAGATCGTGGCACCGACCTCGTCGGGCGAGATGACGCGGGAAATGTCGGGCGACTCCGAGTGCGAGTACTGGTGCGCAAAGCGGGTCAGGTGAACCCGGATGGGCTGGACCTTCTCGCGGCCCTCAGTCTCGAGCCCGTCCATGCAGATCCGCATCGCGTTGCTGAAGTCCCCGATGAGGTGCGGGACCTTGAAGGCGAGGAAGGTCTCCAGGAGCCGGCGCAACACGTTCGGTAGCAAGAGCTGAGCGTTGATGCGGTTCTCGAGCGTGTCGTTTTCGACCAGACCTCGGTGCGCATCCACGAGAACGCTGAAGGCCTGATGGTAGGCGGTGAGGAATACGGGCCGACCACGCTTCGTCGGGGCGTCCCAGGTCACCAGTTCCGTGCAGCGCCGCGCCGTTGCAGACCCCGCGGCGACGTAGCGGGCGCGCAGTTCATAGATGCCGATGCCCTCGAGCCCGTGCTTCGCGCCGTCCATCTGGATCTGCCACTGCCGGAACAGCTCAAAATCGTGCGTGAGGAGGAAGACCTGCGAGGCGAGACCGTTGACGACGCACTGCGCCCAGATCGCGGTCGATGCGCCGACGAAGACGTTGCTATCCAGACTCGAGACCGGGTCGTCGATGAACACGATCGGCGCCTGTGCTGCCTTCTCGCGGCGGGCGAGCATCTCCAAGAAGTGCACGAGCGTGATCGCCGTGCGCTCTCCTTCGCTCAGACCGCACGCTGGACTACCGTCCACGCGCGTCACCCAGTACCGACCGTCCCCACTTGCACCGAACGCCAGCTCCCGACGGCCGAGCAGGCGGGCGACTTCGTCGGTCAGTACAGACGCAGACGGCGCTGGGTCGCCCTCGACCTCGGACAGGACAGCGATCCGAGCGGCAGCAGAATCGAACTTCGTCCTCGACTGGTCCTCAGCGGCCACCGCAGCCTCGAGCTCGGCGCGGCGATCGAGGATGTCACCGCGGGTGCGCGCGAAGTGGTGCTGCTCCACCCGTAGCGCGGCCCGGTCCACGGCGGCGACGTGATCGTCCACCCTGACGTTGTGCTCCTCGATCAGGGCGAGGACACCGGCTGCGTCAGGGCTCAGCGGGGCCACGGTTCGCACGACGACCGGAGCCAAGACGTTCGCCCGCTTCGCGGCGACGCCGGCGCGCAGGGCAGTCACGTAAGACGACAACGCCTCACCCTCTTTAACGAGCTCCCCGGCGACCATGTCGTACTTGTCCTGGAGGTCGGAGTAGAACTCTGCACGGTGCGGAAGGACCAGGTTCGAGGCTTCGAGCTGTACCCGCGCCAACTCAACGTCGAGTCGAGCGAGCCTGCGATCGAGGGCCGCGACTTCGTCGGAGAAGTGCGCCTCGATGTCAGCTCGCCGGTCGGGCGTCAGCGCCGACCCGCAGTAGATGCATGAGTCGGTCTCCGCGTGCAAGGCGCGACCGGTGTCGACCCATTGCGTCGCCGCCGGGTTGCGCTGCAGAGAGTCCAGCACGAGAGTGACCGGCGTCGCACTGAGTGCGACCTCGAGCTCGGCGCCCAGTCCCGCACGCAGGCCCGGCACAGAAGACGGACACTTCACACGGTCACGCGCGGACCCCACTACCTGCGCCTTTGCCTCCTGCAATTCCGCCGTGCTCAGCTCGACAGACGTCCCCTGATGCCTCTCGAAGCGGTCTTCGGCGACACGACGGGTATACCGCGAGGCCGACTGCCACATCCCACCAGCCTTCGCGAGATCAGCCACCACGGCCTGCGACAGAGATCGGAACGCGCGCTCCCGGCTTTCCTCAGCCCGCTTCAGCACGTCCTTCGCGCCTCTATGGGCCCCCTCGAGGCCAGGCAGCGCCGACTTCAGGTCCTCGAGCTCGCGCTCTGCTTCGACCGCACGCCTTCCGACGGTCAGCACGGCGGGCATGCTCGGCGTCGCGCTGCGGAAGTCGTGGTTCTGCTCGACGAAATCGCGACCGAACACACAGACATCGGTGAAGACGGGATCGCTTTCGCCGTCGGTCGATCGCTCGCTGCCGCTGGACTTAACGCGGAGCGACACCAGCGCCCGTGCGGCCGGGTCGTCAACCGCTCGCCGGAACAAGCCGGCGACCGAGGTCTTTCCGGAACCGTTGCCTCCGTAGACCACGTTGACCTGGCCGAAGTCCTTCGTGCCGCTCGTCCACCGGAAGTCCCGGAGCACGCCCGTGTCCTTGATCCACTCGATACGCGTGATCATCATCGCTCCGACTCCTCGGCCGCACTCGTGGTCCGTCGGCCGGGGCGTCGTCGCCGACGAACCGCTCGGACAGCGTCTGATCAGGAACGCTAACGAAGGACGCAGTCGAGCCGGGGGCACTTTCGCTCAGATGCACTCGATTGCCTCATCGCTCGCAGTGCGCGCCACCTCATCCGGCCACGCGCGGGGACCTTGCAACGCAGCGCCCACACGAGCACGATTGCCACTCCACGTGCCACAGGGGGAGCCGCGATGACGCATCCATGGTGCACATCAGACGCACACGCCCAGATGAACACCCGGGCCAGAGCCCTTCTGACCAGCGATGACGCCGTGGCGCCGCCCATTCATCAGGCTCTACTACGACGTCTGATCGGCTGCTCCCGATCAGTGCGCAGGCGAGGGGCGTCTCCCGATGGGAGGCGCCCCTCGCGGCGTGTGTGGCCGTCGACCATCGACCGACGCGTCCACGGGGGCTCGGGCTGCCGGAGGCGTCGGTTGCTGCTCTGATACCGCCATGGACGACACGCTCACCCCCGCGGACCTGGACCTGCTGCGCCGACCGCTGCACGGCTTCTTCACCGTCGCCGCCGGGCCTCTCCCACCGCAGCCGCGCCCGGTGTGGTTCGAGGTGGCCGAGGACGGCACGATCCAGCTGTTCACCGGGCCGGAGACGCTGAAGGTGCGGCGGCTGCGCCGCGATCCGCGGGCGTCGCTGGTGGTGGCGGCCCCGGCGGGCGAGTCCGAGCACTGGGTGGCGGTGTCCGGACCGGTGACGATCACCACCGAGGGCGCCAAGGAACTGGCTGCCCGGTTGGCGGCGCGGTACTGGGATCTGTCCGATCCGGCCCTCGCGGCCGCGGCGGAGCAGATGCAGGCGGACGACCAGGTGCGGCTGATCCTGCGCCCGGAACAAGTGCGCCGGTTCGCGGTCTGACATGACGAAGGGCATCCTCCCGACTGCCGGGAGAAGGCCCCTCGTGCTGCTCGGTCAGGCCCGGGCGACCGCCGGGGGCTCGGGCACCGCGTCGGTGTCGCCCTCCCCCGGTGCGAGCCGGTCCCGGTCGTCGGCCATGAACAGACGCGCCACCACGGTCACCGCCAGGATCACCCCGGCCATGATCAGGTACGAGTGGGCGAAGCCGATCGCCTCGTAGGAAGCACCGAAGACGGCGGCGAAGATGGCGATGCCGATCTGCTTGGCGAAGTTGAAGCCGAGCATGTACGCCGTCGCGGAGATCCGGACGTCGAACATCCGGGTGAGGTACTTCATCACCGAGACCAGCAGGAACGGCATCTCGATGGCGGCGAGCAGGCGCCAGGCGATCAGCAGCCACTCGTGGGTGAAGAACGCGGAGCCGAGCACTCGGACCAGCAGGATCGCGGCGAAGACCATCAGGCCCTTGCGGGCGCCGATCTTGTTGACGATGAACGGCGCGGCGACCATGAACGCCGCCTCGGCGAAGATCTGCACGGCGACGACCCGGGAGAACAGCACCTCGGCGTCGCCGGTGGTGACGAAGGTGGCGAAGTAGTTCGGGAACTGCTGGTCGAAGACGTCGTAGAGCGCGGCGGTGCCGAACATCAGGATGACGAAGCCGAGGAAGTTCCGGTCCTTCAGCAGTCCGACGACGGTCGCCTTGGTGACCTTGGTGGTGCTGGCCGGTTCGGTCGACGACTCGGCGACCGGGGTGGCGGGCACCCGGGCGATGAACAGCAGGGTGCCGAGCACGATGGCGGAGACCGAGCCCGCCCACCAGATGCTGTTCGGGTTGGCCGCCCAGATGAAGCCACCGACCAGGGCCGCGGTGCCACCGGCCAGGGAGCCGAACAACCGGGCGTGACCGTATTCGTACCCGTTGGCGCGGCTGGCCCGCTCGGAGAACGCCTCGACCACGCCGACGCCGGAGTTCAGGCACAGGCTGAGGAAGATGCCGCCGACGACCGCGGCCAGGTACTCGTTGACGCCGATCAGCGGCTGGAAGACGAAGACGAAGAACGGCCCCATGAATGCCGCGCACAGCACCACGAAGGCGAACAGGTACTTCTTGAAGCCGAGCCGGTCCTGCAGGTAGCCGTAGATCGGCTGCAGCACCAGGGCGGTGATCGCGGAGACCGTGCTGACCACACCGATCGCGCCGGGGTTCATCCCCTCGCGGGCGAGCCAGAGCGGCAGGAAGGTGAAGGCGAGCTGCCAGATCGCGAAGTAGAAGAAGAACAGGCCGCCGTAGTTCCAGAAGACGCCCCGCTTGAGGGACTCCCAGGGACGGACAGGGGTGGCGTTCACTGCGGGTCTCCGCTCGGGCTCAGGATGTCGGTGGAGGTGGGGACGGGCCGGGTGTCGGGCACCGGGGTGCCCCAGACCGGGTGGCCCTCGTCGTCGAAGGGCAGGATCTGGGCGCGGGCGTGCCGGTTCGGGTCCCAGAGCGGGTCGCCGACGATCTCGGTGTAGGTGCGTGCGTGGTAGACCAGCACCGGCGTGCCGTCCGGCAGTTCGGTGAACGAGTTGTGGCCCGGGCCGTACTGCCCGGCGCTCGGGTCGGAGACGAACACCGGCTCGGTGCTCTTGGTCCAGGAGGCCGGGTCGAGCAGGTCGGTGCCGAGCTGCGCGGTGAGCAGGCCCATGGCATAGTCGATCCCGGTCGCCGCGCCCGAGTAGGTCAGGTACACGGTGCCGCCGCGGACCAGCACCGACGGCCCCTCGTTGACCCAGAAGCCGCGGGTCTCCCAGTCGTACTCCGGGCGGGTCAGCTCGACCGCCGGTCCGGCCAGGGTCCACGGGTTCGCCATCGGGGCGATGTAGAGGTTCGAGTGGCCGCGCACGTCGAACGCCTGCTGTGCCCAGATCAGGTATTGCCGGCCGTCGATCACCGTGCTGGTGGCGTCGAGGGCGAAGGACTCCCAGCCGGTGTCGACCTGGCCGCGTTCGACCCAGTCCCCGGTGAACGGGTCGTCGGCGGTGTTCTCCAGCACGAAGATCCGGTGGTTGAACGTCTCCGGGGTGCCGGGGACGTCGGCGGTGCCGTGGTCGTTCGGCGCGGCGGCGTAGTAGACGTACCAGGCACCGTTCACGCGATGGATCTCCGGCGCCCAGATCAGGTGCGACTGCGGGCCGTCGGCGTGTCGGGTCCAGATGGTCACCTCGTCGGCGGCCTGCAGGTCCTCCAGGCGCTCGGCACGGCGCAGCACGATCCGGTCGTACTGGGGGTGGGACCCGGTGAAGTAGTACTGGCCGTCATGGCGCAGCACACAGGGGTCGGCCCGTTGCAGCACGATCGGATTGACGCCGACGTTGGTCGTCACTTCGTCTCCTCGTCGAGAGTTCTACATCGTTGTAATGTGAACGCTCACATGACGAGGGGGTGGTTGTCCAATCGGGCCCCACGCGACTGTGGGAGCGCGGGCACCCGGGTAGTCGACCCGGCCACCACGCTCCCCTCGGCGCGCCCGGGCTAGGCCAGTCCGCCGTTGGTGAAGATCGTCTGACCGTTCACCCAGCGCGCCGGGCCGGCCAGGAACGCGACCGTCTCGGCGATGTCCTCCGGCTGGCCCAGCCGTTCCAGCGGGACCGCCCGGGCCAGGTTCTCGACCGTCTGCTCATCCTTCCCGTCCAGGAACAACGGCGTGGCGGTCGGACCGGGGGCGACGGTGTTCACGGTGATGCCCCGGCCGCGCAGTTCGCGGGCGAGCACCAGGCTGAGCGCCTCGACCGCCGCCTTGCTGGCGACGTAGGCGCCGTAGGTCGGGAAGCTGGTCCGGGTGACGCTGGTGGAGAAGGTGATGATCGCTCCCCCGGTCCGCACCCGCCGGGCGGCCTGCTGGGCGACGACCACGGTGCCGCGGATGTTGGTGCGGCTGATCCGGTCGAACTCGTCCAGGTCGAGTTCGGCGATCGGCGCCAGGCGCATGATGCCCGCGGTGTGCACCACGACGTCGATCCCGCCGAACTCGCGCTCGGTGGCGTCGAAGGCGTCGGACATCACCTGCTCGTCGGCCACATCGCCGCCGACCGCGAGCGCCCGTCCCCCGGCGGCGCGGATCTCGGCCACCACCGAGTCGGCGGCCACCCGGTTCCCGGCGTAATGCACGGCGACCGCCATGCCGTCGGCTGCCAGACGCCGGGCGACCGCACGGCCGATGCCGCCGGAGCCGCCGGTCACGAGTGCGGTGCGGATGCTCATCGTTCCTCCTGGACGGGGTGCTGGAATCGGGTGAGCCAGTCGTCGAGCAGACCGGCCTCAGCGGGGGTGAATCGACTGTCGGTGGCCACGGTGGCGCGCAGCGTGGTGGCGGCGACCGCCGCCGGGTCGTGCACCGCGTCGTCGGCGATCAGGGCGCCGAACAGCAGGTCGCGCAGGGCCAGGTCGGTGCCAGGGGGCGAGGTCTCGGGCCGCAGGATCATCGCCAGGCACTGTCCGGAGTTGGCCGCCATCACCAGGGGCGTGGCCACCTCGGGTGCCACGCGCAGCCGACCCTGCGCGGCGACCCGGTCCAGGATGCCGCGCAGCAGCCCCAACGCCTCGGCGAACGCCTCCGGCCGCGTGCTCAGCTCGGTGCCGAACAGCAGGCGGTAGGCATGCGGGTGCGCGAGCGCGAACGCGACATGGTTGGCCCAGCCGACCCGCAGGTCGTCCACCGGGTCGGCCGAGTGCTGGGCAGCCCGCTTGGTGGCCAGGTACTGCTCCCAGACGTGATCGACCACGGCGGCCAGCAGGCCGTCCTTGTCGCCGAACTGGCGGTAGAGGACCGGCTGGGTGATGCCCGCCGCGTCGCAGACGGCTCGCGTGGCGATCTCACCGGTGGGTGAGGCGGCGAGCAGGGCGGCGGCGTGGTCGAGGACGGCGGAGCGGGTGGGCACGTATCAACGATAACGCGCCGAGCGTATCGCCGCTATGCCAGCGACAGGTAGCGGACCGGATTGCGGGCACCGGACTTCGCAGGATGTGCCGCCACCAACGCAGACAGCTCCCGCCGCCGATCCGATGCTGCGTCGACGAGTTCGAAGGCGATCCGGTGCACGCCGTTGACCGACTCCGACCGCGGGTCCGCCACCACGTCGTACACCCCCACCACCTCACCCTCGGCCACGGCGACCAGATGGCGCACCCGTGCCGCCCGCGCCTGGTTGAGCTTCCACCACATCCGCGCCGCGTCCCGCACCTGATCCGCGGTCATCCCCTGTCCCCAGCCGATGCAGGTCCGATCGGGTTCCTCGGCCACCGCCTGGGCCCCCAGGCGCACCACGAGCACCTGGTCCTCGGCTGCATCGACCCGACCGACCCGCCACGCCCCGTCGTCGTACACCACTGCCGCACCGTCCGGGATATCCGGCGGCGCGCCATCGTCGGACCGGTCGACCCGCTCCCTCGGTCGGTAGTCGGAGTCAAGGGCCCGGATGAACGCGTCGGCGCGCTCGACCACCGGAGCGCGTTCCGTCGACCCCACGGTCGGACACCCACCCAGACAACGCAGCGGAAGTCCACGCGAGAGGAGGTCCACGGTGGACAGTCCGGGGAGGTAGTCGGCGGTGCCGGACTCCCCCGCCATCACCAGCACGATCGACCGTTCAGCAGCGGACACGTGCCGGGAACACCTGGTGTCCGTGCTGGTGTGGGCGTCAGGCTGCTGGACATAGAACGCGTACAGCGGCACCGCGTGATGGTCCGTGGCGGCCCGCAGCAGCGCGCGGTACTGATCCGCCTCCACCAGGGACTTCTTTCCCGGCACCGCCCGCTTGGCCTGGACGAACATCAGCACTTCGCGGCCGTCGGTGCCACGCATCGCCAGCACGAAGTCGGCGCCCGTCGGTGCCTTTCCGTGCGCGGAGTTCCCGCCCTCCTGATACTTGGTCAGCGCCTTAGCCCGGACCCGCATCGGCCGCCGGGGCGACCCGGTCCAGTCGGGGCACTCCCCGCCACAGCGTGGGCACCTGCCGACGACCTCGAACTCGCGGCCTTGCAGCTCGGCGAGCAGGAGATCGGTGATCGTCTCCTCCTTCAACGTCGAGGTCGGCCCACGGCGACCGAGGTGCTCAAGCCGATGGAAGGTCCGCGCACTGCGGATCACGGCGTCCAACAGGTCAGACACGACACCCGGCGCATAGGTCACGCGATTCCCCCTCCATCAGTGGGTCGACCCTAGGGAGCATGGCCCGACCCGCGGGCAGGAATCGTCAGCGATCACCCTCTGAGCGCAACCGATCCACGTGCAGCGCCAGCAGCGGCACCTCCGTCGGATCCACCGTCCGCCCGAACCGCTCGCCGACCAATGCCGCCACCCGCTCGGCTGTCCCCCACTCCCGGGGCCGGGCGTCCCGCAGTGCGGCGGCCATCTGGTCGTCCGGTGCCGAGCGCGGCGCGCGCTCCGCCCGCAGGTCGACCACCAGGTAGCGCAGGTGCGTGATGAACCGCGCGGTGACGGTCGCGTCCGGGTCGATCCGTACCCCGAGGTCGTCGGCGATCAGCTGGAGCACTTCGGTGAGCACCCGGGTGAGCTGCACGGTCTGCGACATGTCGGCGGTGCCGAGCTGGGCGTTCACGAAGTGCAGCGCGACCGGCACCGCCTCGGCGTCCGGCAGCCGCACGCCCCGGACCCGCTCGACCACCCGCAGCGCGCGTCGGGCCAGCGCCGCTTCCGCCGGGTACAGAGTGGGGACCTCCCACTGCAGGGGGTACTCGATGGCCGGGGCGCCGTCCCGGGTGCGGCGCAGGACGAAGCTGAGGTGGTCGGCAAGCGGCAGCAGGACGTGCTCCGCGGCGTCCGGGCCGAGGACGTCCTGCACGTCCTCCAGCACCTCGGCAGCCAGGTCGAGGTCGTCCGCGGGGATGTCGGCGAGGAGTCGGACCAGGCGTTCGGGTGGTGTGCCGTGGGTGGGCACGAAGGTCTTGCCGATCAGCGACGCGTCCACCGGGTCGCCCGGGCGCACGCCGAAGCCGATGCCGGTGCCGAGCAGCACCCGCTCCCCGCCGACCGGATCGAGGCCGAGGACGGCGTTGTTGTTGAACACCTTGGTGATCCGCACGGGTCACGGTCGCACTTCGGGGGCGTCCGGGTCCAGACACGACGACGCCCCGGGCGACCTGCACCCGGGGCGTCGATCCGCCGATCAGAACGCCGGCAGCACCTCGCCGTCCGGCCACCGCTCCTCGATGAAGCCCTTGACCTCATCAGAGTGCAGCAGCTCGTCCAGCTTCACCAGCGACGCGTTGTCCTTGTCCTCCGCGCGGACGGCCAGGAAGTTGGCGTAGGGGTTGTCCTCGCCGGACTCGATCAGCAGCGAGTCCTCGACCGGGTTCAGACCGGCCTCGAGGGCGTAGTTGCCGTTGATGATCGCCAGGTCGACGTCGTCCAGGGCGCGGACCAGGGACTCGGGGGCGGTCTCGATGAACTCGAAGTTCTTCGGGTTGTCCTCGATGTCCAGGAGGGTCGGGTCGGCGTCGCCGGTGTCGGCCAGGGTGATCAGGTCGTTCTCGGCCAGCAGGTCGAGGGCACGCGCCTGGTTGCCCGGGTCGTTGGTGATGCCGAACTTCGCGCCGTCCGGCACCGCGTCGATGTCGTCCCACTTGTTGGAGTACACCGCGTACGGCTCGATGTGGATGCCGTCGAAGTGGTCGAAGTCGTAGCCCTGCTCCTCGACCTGCGCGGTGTAGTACGGCAGGTGCTGGAAGTAGTTGGCGTCGATGTCACCCTCGGAGAGCGCGGTGTTCGGCAGGACGTAGTCGTCGTAGGTGACGATGTCCAGGTTCAGCCCGGCGTCGGCGGCCAGGTTGTCCTGCACGAACTCCAGGATCTCGGCGTGCGGGGTGGGGCTGGCGCCGACCTTGAGCGTGGTCACGCCGTTCTCGGTGGTGCCGGCGGTGGCCGCGTCGTCCGAGCCGGAGTCGCCGCTGGAGCAGGCCGTCAGGGCGAGCGTGGTGGCGGCAGCGAGAGCGATGGCTCCCCAGGTCTTCCTCATCATGTCCTCCCGGACGGTTGGTGGATAGGTGACGACAGGCTCAGCGGTGGTCGAGCCGCCGGGCCAGGTGATCGCCGATGGCCTGGACGACCACGACGATGACGACCAGCACCACGACGCAGGCGAACATCACGCCGTTGTCGAACCGCTGGTAGCCGTAGGAGATGGCGAGGGCGCCGAGGCCACCCGCGCCGATCACGCCTGCCATGGCCGAGTAGCCGAGCAGGGCGATGAGCGTGACGGTGTAGCTGGACACCAGGGCGGGCAGCGCCTCCCGGAGCAGCACGTGCCACACGATGTTGACCCGGGTGGCGCCCATGACGCGGGCGGCCTCGACCTTGCCGGGATTGACGTCCCGGACGGCGGTCTCCACCAGGCGGGCGTAGAACGGGACGGCACCGATGGTCAGCGGCACCACGGCCGCCTGCCACTGCAAGGTGGTGCCGACGATCAGCCGGGTGAGCGGGATCAGGGCGATCATCAGGATCAGGAACGGCATCGACCGGATGATGTTCGCGACGAACCCGACCACGGCGTTCACCGGGCGGTTCGGGGTCAGGCCGCCGGACGAGCTGGCGTGCAGCAGCAGACCGAGCGGCACCCCGAACAGGCCGGTCAGGATCCCGGACAGCCCGACCATGTACAGCGTCTCCAGGGTGGCCTCGGGCAGCTTCTGCTGGATCACCGGGTTGTCGATCAGGTCCTGCCACCAGCTCATCGGGTCGCCTCCGTCGTGGTCAGGCCCGCGGCGTGCAGGGCGGTCAGCACCTGGTCACGGTCGGCGGCGGGGACGTCGAGCTGCAGACGGCCGACGCTGCGTCCTGCCACCTGTTCGATCGCGCCGGCGGCGACCTGCACCCCCGCGCCGAGGCCGGCGACCACGGCGAGCACGTCCCGCACCGCGGTGTGGCCGTCGTCGAAGCTCACCTCCAGCAGTGAACGCTCGGCGCCGACCGGCAGCTCGGGCACTGGGATCAGCTCCCGCGCCAGCCGGCTGCCGTGATCGGCGACTACGTCGCGCACCGCCCCGTGCTGCGCCACCCGTCCGCCCTCCAGCAGGGTCACGGTGTCGCAGACCTGCCGGACCACGGCCATCTCGTGCGTGATGACGATGACCGAGATGCCCAGTCGGTCCCGCAGCTCCCGGACCAGCGCCAGGATCTGCCGGGTGGTCTCGCCGTCCAGCGCGGAGGTCGGCTCGTCGCAGAGCAGCACGGCCGGTTCGGCGGCCAACGCCCGGGCGATCCCGACCCGCTGACGCTGCCCGCCGGACAGTTGCGCCGGGTAGGCGTCGGCACGGTCACCGAGTCCGACCAGCTCCAGCAGCTGCAGCGCCCGCCGTCGACGCTCGGCGCGGCCCACCCCGGCGATCTCCAGCGGGTAGGCGACATTCGCCGCGATGGTCCGCGAGTCGAGCAGGTTGACGTGCTGGAACACCAGACCGATCGCCCGGCGCGCGGTGCGCAGCTTCTGCTCGGACAGGGTGGACAGATCCACACCGTCGACGACCACGCTGCCCTCGGTCGGTCGCTCCAGCAGGGTGAGGCAGCGGATCAGGGTCGACTTGCCCGCGCCCGACCGACCGACCACCCCGTGGATCTCGCCCGGAGCCACCGCGAGGTCGACACCGTCCAGGGCGACGACGGCGCGATCGCCGGAGCCGTACACCTTGCGCAGACCGGAGATCTGGATGCGCGGAGCTGACATGGGTTGCCCTTCAGGCAGGGAGGGGGCGGGTCTCGCCGGACGCCGAGCGGGTCACCGGAGAGCGAACGTCCGAAGCAGCTCGGGAGGCACCTGCGGTGCCGGGGGCCGTGGGCCGGGGTCGGGTCAGAACCGACAACAGCAGCCGCGGACTGCGACGTCCGCGGGCATGCAGCAGCCACGCTCGGTGCTGCGGCGGCTGCTCATGACGGGGACGGTAGCAACCGGTTCGATGCGCATGAGACAGCTGTCCGCATGATGGACAGAGCTAGCGACACGACGCACGATCGCACCTCCAGTCCTGATGAACGTGCAGGTCAGAGGTTCATTCTCGGCGCCGCACGCAGGCCGCCCTGTCCGTTTGGCGAGATGGGCCATATGGGCCGATGTCCGATTTCACCCGATATCGTCACCCGTTTGCTCTCCCGGAACCACCCCCGTCGCCCCTAGTTTTCATTCGCCTGCACCGGGCGGGCGACGCGACCATCGGGGGCAGCAGTGCGGACACGGGTGATCGACCTCGCCGACCTGACCGCAGACGATCTGGCTGCCTGGCAGCGACTCGCTGCCCGCGCGGTCAGCCCGAACGCCTTCCTGGACCCGCGCTTCCTGCACACCGTCCGCTCCGGCTTCCCCGAATCCCGGGACCTGCGCCTGGTCGTCGCCGACCAGGGCACCGAGTGGCAGGGCGTCCTCGCCGTCACCACCAAGTCGATGCCCCACCGCCTGCCCGGGCGCACCACCACCACCGGCGGCGACTTCATGACCAGCCACGCCGACCGACACCACCCCCTGCTCGACCGGGACCGCCCCGCCGCCGCCCTGCGCGCTCTGCTCACCGGTCTGCGCTCCGGCGGGCTGCCGGGCCTGATCCAACTCCAACACCTGCCGGAGGACGGACCGGTGGCCGATGCCGTGGCAGCGGTGTGCGCCGGGGCGCGGTTCGGCACGGTCGAGCGACGTCGCGCCCAGGCACCCATCGCCCTGCGCCACACCGTGCTCAGCCGCTCCCCCGCCGTCGAACCAGGACCGCTCCCGCTGCTGCTCGGTCACCTGGTGCCGGACGACGCGAAGAACGTCCGGCGACGACTGCGCGGCCTGGTCCGGGAGGTCGGCGCCGCGCCGGTGGTCGACCTGCTGAGCGACGACCCCGCGCTCGACGACGAATTCGTGGCGCTCCAGCAGGCCGGATGGAAGGGCCAGGCGGCCGACGGTGGTGCGGCCCTGCACCTCCACCCGCGCCGGGAGCGCTGGTTCCGGGAGGTGGTCGCCGCCTTCCGGGCCGACGGGGATCTGGTCGGACTGCGGCTGCGGGCCGGTGAGCACACGCTGTGGATCGGTTACCTGCTGCGCTCGGGTGACTCCTACTTCGGGTTCCTGGACGCCTACGCCGAGCGGTTCCACCGGTTCAGCCCGGGGGTGCTCGGTCGCCTCGCGGCGCTGACCCACGTGTTCACCGCGACGGACGCACCGCTGTTCGACCCCGGGTTCGACGAGCGGTACACGGTCGGGGCGCGACTGTTCCCGGATCGACGGCCGCAGGTCGACCTGGTGGTGGCGACCGGTGGGCTGCTGCCCCGGGCGATCGTCGCGGGGTGGCCGCTGGGCGCACGGGTGGGGACGCTGGCGCGGCGGGTCGAGGCTGCGCGGGCACGGGTCGGGGCGAGCGAAACGCGGGCCGGTGCGGACGGTCGGGCCGGTCAGGCGAGTGACGCCGGGCGGGCCGGTGCGGACGGTCGGGCAGGCCAGGTGAGCGACGCCGGGCGGGTCGGCGCGGACGGTCGCACCGGCCAGGTGAGCGACGCCGGGCGGGTCGGCGCGGACGGTCGCACCGGCCAGGTGAGCGACGCCGGGCGGGTCGGTCGCGGCGCGGGGCGAGCCGGAACGGCCGTGCGCGTCGACACCCCTCCGGCGGCGCCCGGGGCGGACCGGCCGGAACGTCCGCGGGCGGGTGCGATCGTCGCGGGAGGGCGAGCCGAGAGCGGGCGGGCGACTGTCGAGATCGAGTCGGTCGACGCCGCGCGTGCGACGGCTGTCGAATGAGCGGGACCGCCCGCTGTGCCCGACATGGTCCGGGCCGTGTCAGTGGTCGGGTCTAGGGTCGTTTCATGGGAGCTGACCTGCGTGAACGACGCCGAGACACCACGGTGTCCGACACGCGCGCACCGGGCTTCGCGGCCCTGGGCAGCCCGTCGGACGACGCGGTCTGGCAGCTCCTGTTCGCGCGCTCGTTCCGTGACGATCCGGACCGCTCGCCGGACGACGACGCCGCTCTCAGCGCGTGGGCCCGGCAGCTCAGCACCGTCGCCCCTGGCCCGGCGCTGACCACCTTGCTGGACCTCACCGACCCCAGCGCCCTGTCGGACGGCGAACTGGTCGAGATGGTCGCCGCCGCGGAACGGCTGGCCGCCTGGGCCCACGCGCAGTCGACCTCCTACGCCGCCGCTCTCGCCCGCCGCCCGGCCATGCGTCCGACCGGCTCGCCCAGCACCCGCCCCGAGGACGGCTGCGTCGCGGGTGACGAGTTGGCGATGCGATTGGCCGCATCACGCCGCGCCGCCGCCGGCCTGGTCGCCGAGGGGATCGCCTACGACGGCCTCCTCGCCCCCACCGGCGACGCGCTGCGTGCCGGGTCGATCGACGCGCGACGGGCACGGATCCTCGTCGACCGCTTGCGGGGCGTCGATGGTGAGGTCGCGTGGGAGGTCCAGGACCGGGTGCTGCCCGATGCCGGTCGACGCACGGTCACGCAGCTGCGGCGCGACGTCGACCGCGTGCTGAGTGAGGTCGACGGTGCCCACGCCGTCGACCGCCACCGCGCGGCCCGCCGGGAGCGCAAGCTCACCCACCCGCTGCGCCTCGCGGACGGCATGGCCGCGATGTGGTGGGTGCTGCCCGCGCACGATGCCGCCCGGATCGACGGACTGATGGACAGTGCCGCCCGCCGCGCACGATCCGCGGGTGATCCGCGGACCCTGGATCAGCTGCGTGCGGACGGTCTCCGCGACCTGGTGCTCGATACCCCGGAGTGGGTCCGCTCGCTCGACGTCGACAGCACGGGCCCGCTCGGCGCGCGCTCAGAGCACGATGACCGACGCCTGCCCGACCGCGGCCCACAGTGCCTGCCCACGCCGGACGACCACCGCCTGCCCGACCCGCGCCACCGCTGCACCCGGCCGCACGAGGCCACGACCGTGCATGTCACCGTGGCGCTCAGCACCCTGCTCGGTCAGGACGATGCTCCGGGCGACCTGCACGGCTTCGGTCCGATCGACGCCGACCAGACCCGGGACTTGGCATTCGCGGCGGACGCGACCTGGCGTCGACTGGTCACCGATCCCCCGTCCGGCGCCGTCCTGGACGTGGGCCGCACCCGCTACCGACCACCGGCGCCGCTCGCGGCGCACATCCGCGCCCGCGACCGGCGGTGCGCGCGACCCGGATGCGATGTCGCCGCCGAACGCTGCGACCTCGACCACACCATCGAGTTCCACGGCCGAGCGTCGACACCGCCCGGCACCGACCCACCCGCACCGGGCAGCACCTCCGCCGACAACCTGGGACCGCTGTGCCGCCGTGACCACCGACTCAAGTCCGGCGCCGGCTTCGTGCTGCGCCAGCCGGAGCCGGGGGTGTTCGAGTGGCTGACCCCGACCGGGCATCGGTACCGCCTGCGGCCGGGAGCGGATCGTGCCGGCGAGCTGCTCGGAGCCAGCGGGGCCGGCCGGGGTGGCCGGAGTGACGCTGCCGGTCGATCCACCGCTGCGGCCCCGTCCACACGCGAGAATGCCCTGACCCAGGCGGAACTCGACGCTCGTGACGGCATGCCACCGTTCTAGGCACCGCGGACGGGGCACATCCGTAGTCGCTGGCCGAGACCGGACCGGCACCTTCGGCCCGGGGACTTCCCATCCCGCCGAACACGGCGCATCCCGGCCCCTACCGGACCACTGACGTCCCACCACACCCAGGCGCACCCCGACCCTGCCGGACCTCGCGCATCCCACCACACCCAGGCACATCCCGGCCCCGCCGAGCCACACACGCCGCCGCCTGCCTGGACAAGCCGCGGCCCCGCCCATATCGTTTCTCGATGTTATCGAGTGTCGATATGCAAGGAGTGGGGTCATGCAGCAGGAACAGCAGCCGTGGTTCGCGCGACCGGCCGATCTGTGGAGCGTGCTGATCGTCGGCGGTGCGGCGGTGGTGTGGAACCTGATCGTCCTGGTGCGCGGTGTGGTGCGCCTGCTGCCGAACCAGGACGTCGACGTGACGGTGCTGCTCCGGGGCGTCCAGCTGACCCTGCCGATCGGACCGGACGGCGCTGCGGTGCCCGCGCAGATCGGCGCGGCGACGGTACCGGTGTCGGACATGCCCGTGTTCGTGCGACTGCTCGCACTCGGCGCGGTGGCGGTGGTGCCGCTGGCGACGATCGCGGTCGCCCTGCTGGTGCTGGCGCTGTGCCGCAATATCCTGAACGGCCAGTTCTTCTCGCCCACGGCGACCAAGATCGTCACCGCGGTCTCGCTGGTGGTCGCCGGAGGCTGGGCAGCGCAGCTGGGGTTCACCGTGATGACCTCGAACTGGGCGCTGGCCACCATCGGCGACCCGGTGGTGTCGGACGCCGCCCGGATGCCGCTGGACTACACCCCGGTGATGGCGGCGATGGCGATCGGTGGGCTGGCGGCGGTGTTCCGGGCCGGCGAGCGGATGCAGCGCGACGCTGAGGGCCTGGTCTGATGCCACCGCTGGAGGACACCGGGCGGGTGCACTGCCGACTGGACGAGCTGCTGGCCGAGCGCGGGATGACGCTGGCCCGGCTGTCGGAGCTGGTCGGCGTCACCGTGGTGAATCTGTCGGTGCTGAAGAACGACCGGGCGAAGGCGATCCGGTTCTCCACCCTGACCGCGATCTGCGACGTGCTGGGCTGCCAGATCGGCGACCTCCTGGTCGTCACCCCGCGACCGGGATCGGGACCGACGCCCTAGCTCCCGGGACGCGGTCAGCCCAGCAGCCGGGCCACCAGCTCCTGCCATGCCGCCACACCCTCGCGCCCGGCCCGGCCCAGGGCGTCCGGACCCGGCACCGGTCCCGGCCGGTGCAGCGCCGGGTCGTAGGGCAGGTGCAGCACCGGCACCGCGTCGGGCCAGGCATCGGCCCCGTTGCGGCCACCGCGCCACCCCCGGCGCCCGACCAGGACGACCGCGGTGCGGCGCACGGCGGTCGGGTCGACGGCGGACACGCGGTCCACCACCGCTCGGGCGTCGGCGAGGCCGATCGGGGACCACGGGGTCGCCACGGCGAGCGCGCTGCCCTCGGCAATCAGCCCGGCCACCGGTGCGTCGGCGCGCAGCACCCCGGCGTCGCGGACGGTGTGCTCGACCCTGACCCGAGGCACCTGATCGCCCCCGGCGCGCTGCACCAGGTCACCCTCCGGTGCACCGATCAGCCACGGCGCACCCTGCGGGTGGTCGCGGAGCGCGGCGAAGGCCAGCGCTGCCAGCGTGGTGACGCCGACCCCGCCCCCGGTGCCGACCACGGTCACGGTGGTCATGCGTCCTCACCCGGCTCGGTCGGCAGTGGCGTGAGCGCCGTCTGCACGATGAACGGCGCCTGACCGCGGCGGACCAGGCGACCACGGCCGGGCGGGAACCGCTCCGCGTGCACCCGGCCGACCAGCGGTCCCTCGGAGCGTTCGCCGGACATGATGAGGGTGGACGCGCCGGTGTCCCGCACCCCCTGCAACGACTGCTGGAACATCGCGCGCCCGGCACCGGCGACCGGCCGGGTGAGCACCACGTGCAGCTTGAGGTCGCGGGCACTGGGCAGGAAGGGCAGCAGGGGTTCCAGCGGGTCGACTCCCCCGGCGGCGATCACGTCGTGGTCGTCCACCAGCAGCACGATCCGCGGTTCGCGGGAGCGCGTCCGCTCGTCGCGGGTGGGCCGCTTCTCCAGTTCGGCGGCGATGGAGGCCGCCAGCCCACGGGCCTGCTGCGGGCTGCGGGCGTGGGCGGCGAGGTAGTCCTCACCGACCACATCCGGCACCTGGCCGCGCACGTCCATCACCGCGATGGTGACCTCGTCCGCGGTGAACCGGTCCTGCAGCCCGATCGCCAGGGTCCGCAGCAGGGTGGACTTCCCGGAGCGGGTGTCGCCGAGGACCAGCAGGTGCGGTTCGTCGGCGGTCAGCTCCCAGAGCGCCGCCTCCATGGTGTCCTGCCGCAGACCGATCGGCACCGCCTCCGGCTCGTCGAACCGGTCCGGCAGGTCGCTGGGGTCGACGACGGTGGGCAGCAGACGGATCGGCGCGGCGGCCGGGCCGGACCAGGACGCGGCGGTGCGGGCGGCGAGCTCCTCCAGCTCGACCCCGACCGCGTCGTCGGCGACCGCGTCCAGCACCGGCAGCGCGATCTGACCGAAGCGCTTGTCGTCCAGCAGCGCCCGACCGGGGGTCTCCGGGGTGATGGTCGCGGACAGCTTACGGTCGACCGAGGAGTCGGCCGGGTCGTTCAGCCGGAGCTCGATCCGGGTGCCGATCAGCGACTGGTGCGCCATCCGCACGTCGCTCCACCGGGTCAGGCCGAGGACCAGGTGGATGCCGAAGGAGGCGGCGCGCTGCAGCACCGAGACGAACGGGTCCTCCAGCTCGGGGAAGTCGCTGCGCAGCTGGCCGTAGCCGTCCACCAGCAGCACGACCTCCGCGGCGGGGAGTTCGGGCACCCGGCCCTCGGCATGCCAGGCACGCAGCTGGGCGATGGAGTCGATGCCCCGCTCCCGGAACACCGTCTCCCGCTGGCGCAGCATGCCGGTGAGTTCCTCTAGCAACCGGACCAGGCGTTCGCGGTGCGCACGGGTCGCGACCCCGCCGACGTGCGGGAAGCCCTCGATCCGGGCCAGCCCGCCACCGGTGAGGTCCATGCCGTAGACGGCGACCTGGCGCGGGGTGGCGGTGAGGGCCAGGGACGATGCCAGGGTGCGCAGCACGGTGGTGCGACCGGACTGCGGCGCGCCGATCACGGCCACGTGACCACCGGAACGGGTCAGGTCCAGCCGCCAGGGCTCCTGCGCCTGCCGGGCCGGGTCGTCGACCAGTCCGATCACCGCGGACAGGCCGACCCCACCCCGGTCCGCCTGGTCCACCACGGCTCCGAGGCCGAGCCGGTCGGGCAGCGGGGACAGCCACACCGGGCGGACCGCCCGCTGCGGGGTGCGCAGTCGGCGCACCACCTCGTCCACCAGGGACGGCCCCTGGTCGTCTTCCGGCACCACCCCGACGGCGCTGCCACTGCCGCGTCCGCGCAGCCCGTTGTAGGTCGGCACCGGCAGCACCAGGTCGGTGGCGTTGACCGCCGGTTCCTCGACCCGGCCAGCCGGACCGGAGACGTAGCCGGCCCGGAACCGGGTGTAGACGCTGGTGTCGACCTTGAGGTAGCCGTAGCCGGGCAGCGCGGGCAGGTGGTAGGCGTCGGCGGTGTTCAGCACGACCTGCGACTCGCTCTCCGAGAAGGTGCGCAGGCCGAGGCGGTAGGACAGGTAGGTGTCCAGGCCGCGCAGCTTGCCGCCCTCGACCCGCTGGCTCGACAGCAGCAGGTGCACGCCGATGGACCGCCCGATCCGGCCGATCTGCAGGAACAGGTCGATGAACTCCGGCTCGGCGGTGAGCAGCTCACCGAATTCGTCGATCACGAGGAACAGGTGCGGCAGCGGCGGCAGGTCCGGGCGTTCGGTGGCCCGCAGCCGGCGGTAGGCGGTGATCGACGACAGCGACCCGGCCTCCTTGAGGATCCGCTGGCGGCGCAGCACCTCCCCGGCGATGGACGAGCGGGCACGGGTGGTCAACTGGGCGTCGTCGGCGAGGTTGTCGATCAGCCCGGCCAGGTGCGGCAGCGGCCCGAGCGGGGCGAAGGCGGCACCACCCTTGTAGTCGACCAGGATCATCGCCAGGTCCTCGGGCGGGTGGGTCAGCGCCAAGGAGAGCAGCAGGGTGCGCAGCATCTCCGACTTGCCGGAGCCGGTGGCCCCGACGCAGATGCCGTGCGGCCCCATGCCGAGCTGGGCCGATTCCTTCAGGTCCAGCTCCACCGGGTTCCCGGAGTCGTCCCAGCCGAACGGCACCCGCAGGAAGTCCTCCGGGCCGCGACTGGCCCACAGCAGCTCCGGGTCGAGGGCGCCGGGGCCGTCGATGCCGAGCAGGTCGTGCACCGCGGGCGTGCGGTCGTCGTCCTCGTCCGGGGCCAGCACCTGGGCGGTGCGCAGGGCGGCCAGCACCCGGGCGGTGGCGGTGAACAGCGCGCCACCGACCAGGTCCGGGGTGAACGGGGTCTCGGTGGCGGCGGCGGTGCCCGGAGCGGTGGTCAGGGTGGCACCGGCCTCCCTCAGCACGATCCGGACGTCCACATCCTCCGGCTCGTCCAGCTGATCGTCGACCAGGTGCACCACGGCGATCCCGAGCGCACGCGGGTCACCGCCGGGGGCGGCCAGGGTCCCGGCGCGGGCACCGTGGTCGTCGGCCACCACCAGCAGCCGAGCGGCCGGGACGACGGTGGCACCGGTGCGGCGGGCGGCCCGGGCGTGCTGCAACCGCTCGCCGAGGGTGCGGCCGAGCACCCGGCTCAGAGTGCCCAGATCGGGGGCGACCCGACGGGCGGGCACCGGTCCGTCGAAGACGTCCGGATCCTGGGTGTGCGGCAGCAGGTCCAACCCCGCCCACTCGCTCGCCCGGTCCTCGCCGTAGGCGGCGGCCATGCTCAGGTCGTCCGGGCTGTGCGCCACCGCGAGCTGCAGCAGCATGGCGCGGACCAGCGGCACGGTACGGGACCGGTCACCGACCACCGCGATCACCCCGGCCGAGCGCAGGTCGACCGGCACCGGCATCCCGTCCACCCGGGCGAACTGCTCGGTGACCAGCTCGACCTCGGCCGACATCAGCGGGTCGTGCGGCTGCACCGGCGACTCCGGGGGCGGCACCCGCAGCTCGAACCACGGCACCGGGCCGACCCCGACCCGGGCGCTGAGGTAGTCGGCGTCCCGGCGGCGGCGCTCCCAGACCCGGGCGGGATCACGGGCGACCCCGGCCAGCGCGGGCGGATCCGGATGCAGGGTGACGGCGCGGGCACGGGCGGTGGCGGACTCCTGGGTGAGTTCGCCGCGCAGCCGCTCCAGGTAGTCCAGGTACTGCTCGCGCCGGTTGCGGGCCTGGCGGGCGGCCCGACCACGACTGGTCAGCGCGAAGCCGACGCCGCCGACGATCGCGACCACGAAGACCAGCGCCGCGACGACCAGGAACAGCGGCTGGCCGTTGCGCAGCACCACCATCATCACGACCGAGGACATCGCCCCGACCACGGGCAGCAGGAACTGCAGCGGGGTGCGTCCGCCCCGGTCGTCCTCCATCGGCGGCGGGGCCGCCACCACCTTCTCCCCCGGCGCCGACAGCGGGACCGTCGAGCGGGTGGGGCGGTGCACGATCGTCGCGGTCATCGGGCCATCTCCAGGCCGGGTCCGGCGGCGGCCACCAGCAGGGCGCTCAGGCGCAGCGTGGCCAGGCTGGTCGCCGCGGACAGCCGCGCCGAGGACACCGGGCGCGGAGCGCCGTGACTGGGGTCGTGCGGCACCGGCACCACCGGGATCCGGGAGTGGGCGGCCAGTTCGCGCAGCCACCGCGGCCGGGCACCCCGCAGGTCGACGGCGGCGATGACCGCGGGGAGTCGGGTGGCGGTGGCCAGGTCGACGGCGTGCTGCAAGGCTGCGCGTTCGGCCTCGGCGACCACGCAGAGCACCGAGCTGGCGGAGACCGCCGCGCCGACGTCGGCACCGCTTCGGGCGCCCCAGTCGGTGACCACCAGGTCGAAGAACCGTCCGGCCGGTCCCAGCGCACGCCACCAGCGACCGTCCGGCACCGGGCCCGCGTCGTCGGCCAGGTCCAGGCAGTGCAGTCCCACCGGGGTGCGCACCAGACCGGCGGTGACCTCCTCGCCGCTGCGGGCGGCGCGGCGGGTGGCGTCCTTCTCCACCGTGGTCCCGGCGGCGACCGTGCACCCGGCGTGCCAGAGCAACGACCGGTTCCCGGCGGAGGCGTTGACCGCCAGCACCCGGTGTTCGCGGCGCGCAGCCAGGGTGGAGGCCAGCATCCCGGCGACGGTGGAGCACCCGGCTCCGGCCGAGACACCGACCACGCCGATCCGGCTGCTGAGCGCCAGCGGTGCCCGGACCTGGGCGTCCAGCGCGGTGAACTCGGCGACCCGGTCCGGCAGCGCGGAGGCGAGCACCCGGGCGACCACCCCCATCAGAACGTCCCGACCAGGTCGCCGAACACACCGAGCATCGCCAGCAGCAGCGGCACCGTGGCGAGCACGCAGAGCAGTTCGATCACCGAGGCGAGTCGGCGCAACCGGGCCGCCAGCGGGCCGGCGGCCGCGGAACCGGCGATCACGGCGGCCAGCAGCAGCACGACCCCGGAGCCGATCAGCACCGACTGCTGGTCGCGGGTGAGCGTCCAGCCCACCGCGATGGCGACCCCGGCGGCGATCAGCGCCAACCGCTGCGGCGCGAGCGGGAGCACCCGGGCACGCAGCAGCACCAGGACACCGAGCACCCCGCCGAGCACCGTGGACCACACCACGTCGCCGCGGACCAGCAGCCAGCCGGTGATCGCGACGACACCGGCGGCGGCGACCGTCGCCCAGGTCAGCGCCCGGTAGGTCTCGGTGACCGCGTGCAGCACCCGACGGCGTTCGGGCCGGCGCCCCTCGACGGCCCGGTCGTCCAGGCCGTTCAGCCCCGAGCCGGTCATCGCCAGTCCGGGCAGCACCCCGAGCAGCAGCACCGCGAGCACCCCGGCGGCCGCCAGCGCGCCCGCGTCGGTGGCCACCGGCGGCAGCACCAGGGCCAGACCGGTCAGCAGCACGGCGGTGCCACCACCGAGTCCGGCGGACATCGCGCCCGCGCCCAGTCCGCCGACGATCCCGGCGATGGCACCCAGCAGGCCCCAGACCAGCAGTGCCACCGGGGCGTCCCAGCCCAGCAGCGGGGCGAGCGCGACAGCGCCACCACCAGCGGCGGTTGCCAGCACCCAGGCGGGTCCGGCGCGGTGCAACCGGGCCAGCAGCGCGGCGAGCAGGGTGGCGACCAGCACGGCGAGCGCCCCGGTGCCCCGGTCCAGCTCCCGGACGGCGAACCAGCCGGTCACCGCCGCCACACCCGCGAGGGCGGTCAGCGACCACACCGGACGCCAGCGGTCGGCCCGGTCGGCGAGCGCCTGCGCCACCACATCGGTCACGTCCGCGACCTCCGGCGGCGGCGGCGCCTGGTCCACCCGCACCACCCGCAGCAGGGTGCCCTGGGCCAGCTCCTGTTCGGCCAGGGTGCGGGTGAGGTCCACCTGCTGGCCGAGCAGCGTGGTCAGGGTGACCGGGCGACCGGAACCGGAACGGTCCTCGGCCAGCAGGTCCAGCAGCGGCGGCAGCAGCGCGGCGACCGGCTCGTCGTCCGGCAGCACCACGTCGGCCTTCCGCGCGGCGCCCTGCACTGTCAGCCGGGTGTACCCGCTCACTGGTTCTCCTCCACCACACGCATCGACACCGGGTCGACGGTCACGCCACTGGACGGGTCGGTCAGATAGCCGGACGCCGGATCGACGTACCAACTGGTCCGCGGGTCGATCCAGCGCCCGTCGGGACTGCGGACATAGCCGGTGGACTCGTCCACCGGGAAGCCGGTACGCGGGTCGATCAGCTCGCCGGTGCGCTGGTCGCGCAGATAACCGCTGGCCTCGTCCTCGACCAGGTACTCCGAGGCGGTCAGCGGGTTGGCGGCCAGAGCGGCGGTCAGGGACTCCACCGCGGAGGTCTCCCGGCGGCTGTCCAGCTGGTCCTTCACGAAGGAGAACCCGAGGCAGCCCACCCCGGCCACCGCCGCCAGCACCACCGAGCCGACGAACCGGCCCAGGTTGGTCGGCACCGCCCGCCGCTGGTCCAGGGCGCCGAACATCAGTGCGGAGCTGACCCGTTCCCGGTGGGTGCGGGTCGATTCCAGCAGGATCTGATCCCGGTCGATCATCCGGTCACCCCCGTCGGGTCGGCGAGCAGCAGCACCCGTTCACCGATCGCGATCCTGGCGCCCAGGGGCACCTCGACCGGCTGGTGGGCGGTGAGCGCGGCGAAGGTCTCGCCCGGCGCGGCCACGGCGGTGCCGTTCGCCGATCCGAGGTCGGTGACCCGCACCCCGGCGTCCACCGGTTCGAGCAGGACGTGGTTGCGGGACAGCGTGCGGCTGAGGTCGGTGACCCGGGCCACGCCGTAGCGGGCATCCGCGGGGGCCTCCGGCGACCGGCCGAGCACCGTCGCCCCGTTGATCGCCAGCACGGTGCCGTCGTCCACCAGCACCGCCACCGCGGCGGCGTTCTCGGCCCGGCGCGGCGACCAGCGGTCCGGACCACCGGGCAGTCGGGGCACAGCGAGCGGGATCAGCGCCAGCGGGTCCGCGCCCCGGCGCAGATCCACCGTGGCCCAGTGCTGCATCCCCCGCCGCGGCGGCAGGGCGGTGTCGGCGTCCACGGTGCGCAGACCGAGCAGCCGCTGGCCGGGGGTGCGGCCGGTGCGGGTCAGGTCGTCGATGCCGGCGGCGATCAGCGCGAGTACCAGGACGAGTCCGAGCGCCCAGTGCAGCAGTGCGGTCGACCCGACCAGCACGATCAGCACGCAGTCGACGGCGAACCAGCCCCGACGCCACCCCTGCGGCGGCACGGACCCGGCCAGCAGCGCCTCGGCCGGCACCACCGAGCGGTCGCCGCCGGAGATGCGGGTGAGCTCTGCGCCGTCGGCCGCCCCGCGGAACGCCCGGACGTCCATCAGCTCAGCTGGCGGGGCCGGGGCAGCCCGACCATGTGGACGATCAGCGCCAGGTGCTCCCAGAGCCCGCCGAGGTCGAGCCGGTCGGGATCGGTGGAGCCGCCGAGCGGCAGCAGCGGCACGTAGCCGAAGCACTGGTCGATGGTGGGGATGCCGAGCCGGGGCAGCGCGGCGGTGTACGGGCGCCGTTCGAGGATGTCGTCCAGCATCTGCGGCTGCTGCAGGTCGGCGATCAACTGCTCGGGGTCGGCGCTGAACGGCTCGATGGTCCCCCAGCGGAATCTCACCAAATGGAACACCGGGTCGATCCACAGCAGGAGGTCACCCATTCCGGTGACAAACACCGGCACGGTGCCCTCCGGCATGCCGATCACGCCGTCGAGCATCTGAAGTGCGTGGTCAGGGTCCAGGAGGCGGACGTAGCCGTCGTCGCCGATCAGGCCGGTTCCGTGCTCCGACCAGGCGCGCAGCACCGGCTCCGGCACCCGTCCGGCGTAACGGTCCAATGCCTCGGCGGACAGGGGTGCGGCCTGGCTGAACTGGGGAAACGTCGGCATCGGTCTCCTTGCGGGGGCGGGGCGTCGGCCCGACGGTACCTGGACGGGCGACATCCGCGAGTCGAGTCGCGTGTATCTGGCAGTCAGGACGATTGTCGTTTACGGTCGTGCGCGGGGTCGGACAAATCGCCCTACTCGCTCATACCGGTTCAAGCATGCCAAACCGCCGGTCAGCCTAGGAGGAGAGCCATGAAGTTCGCCATGGAAGCCGACGCACTGCAGGTGCTCGGCCGCAAGACCTCCACCGAATCCGATGACCTCGCGCAGCTGGTCCGGAACCTGGTGGACGCGGCCGAACCGCTGGAGGGCACCTTCAACGGCACCGCCAAGGGCGCGTTCAACTCGTTCAAGGAGCGCACCGACGAGGTCGCCGCCACCCTGTCGAACGCCCTGGTGGGCATCACCCAGTCGATCTCCGGTCAGAACCTGGCGTTCGTCACCGCGGCCGACGAGGGTGCCGACACCCACCACTCCGCCGAGGGCGCCGCGGACTTCGCCGGTGCCGACACGTCCAAGTTCGCCCCCCGCTGAGCAGGAGGATCGCCATGTCGAGCAACCAGATCGACCGGAACGACTACGACATCGCCGCCTCGCAGTCGGCGCAGTCGAACTTCGAGCGGGCCGCCGCTGCCCTGGAGGCAGCCCTCGCCCGCCGCGACCAGGACGTCAAGGCCGCGATGGCGGTGTACTCCGCCGACGGTGTCTCCGACCGCTACGCCGGGGTCGAGGCGCAGTGGAACGCCGCCGGTACCGAGGTGCGCGGGATCATCTCCGCCATCCGGAACTCGCTGGCCGAGAACGACGAGATCGCCCGCCGCGGCCTGCAGCGGGCCGGCGCCGCCATCCCGGACTGATGCACGTCGTCCACCCCGTCGCGGACGAGTGGACCGAGGAGTACTCGCTCTTCAGCAGCAACGCCCGGCGGGTGCTGCTCACCACCCCGTTCGCCACGTTCCTGGAGGCCGCCGTCACCGACGGCCTCAAGCCGGTGCTGCTCACGACCGGCGACGCCTCGCTGTCGCCGTTCGTGGTGGCCGCCATGCGCCGCAGCGGCGGTTACTGGCTGGTGCGCACCGACCGGGGCGTGTTCGACGGGCTGTCCGGCTACGCGGTGGACGCGGTCGAGGACCTGTGGCGGCGGTCCGGCACCGACCGGGCCCGCCTGCCGGGCTACGAGTGGGAGCCGGAGCGCACCAGCCCCCGGGAGGGCGTACTGCTGTTCGACGTGCACGCCCACACCCGGGCCACCGCCGAGGTGACGGTGGGGCCGCTCGCCGAGACCGTCCTGACCGGGCTGGGCGGCGTCGTCCCGGAGCGTTGGGGAGCCGCCGAACCGCTGCTCGCCCCCTGGGACCCGCAGGCGGTGACCGACGACCTGCGGCGCCAGATGCCGGTCAGCGCGGTGGTGCACTCCCGGGGTGGGGACGGCTTCGTCGACCTGGACGTGGCCCGGACCCGCAGCGGACTGCTGCACCACGTCAAGGGCGGCGTGCGCACCGGCAGCTACCCCACCCGGCTGGAACCGGTGCTGACCGCCGCCACCACCGCCCTGACAGCCGTGGCGGAGCAGCATCAGCCCACCATCGCCTTCGTCTCCCTCGCCGAGATGGAGGCGGGGCTGGACACCCGGCCGAACGGGGCCAAGCCCGAGGTGCCGCTGGCCGTGCTGATCGGCCCGCGCGGCGTGCACGACCTGGGCCTCGACCTGGACGCCCTGCGCGCGCAGTACGACCTGACGGTCCTGGGCCGTCCGCGCACGCCAAGCGTGCTGGTGCGGTTCAGCCGCCCGGACATCGGACTGTGGGCGCAGCTGTTGGCCTTCGCGCACGACATCGGGCCGGAGCGGATCGCCACCGCGATCGGGATGGACGGAGCCAGCTGATGCCGACCGAACTCGTGCTGTTCTCCGACGTCGCGCCGACCGCCGACACCCTGGCCCGGGCGGCGGCGGGCGCCCACCCGGACGGCAGCTTCCTGGAGTTCCACGACGGGGCGATCCGGCAGGTGCTGGACGCCGACGGCCGGGGCCTGCTCAGCGTGTGGGCGTCCCGGCGGATCGTGGACACCACCGAGGCCGCAGCAACCGTCGCCGATCCCCCGGCGCGGTACGGACTGTGGACCGACCTGACCATTCCCTTCGGGGACCCCACCGCCGGTCGCGCGGTGGCCGACGAACTCGCCACCCTGGTCGGTGGCGTGGTGCGGAACCGGATCTGAGGAGCAACCGATGAGCGGATGGAAGATCCAGCCCGCCGACGTGCAGTCGGTGCTGACCGACGTCCAGGCGACGGCCGACGAACTGGGCACCGCCCTGTCCGAGGACAAGTTCCAGGGCGTCCTGGACGGACTGTCCTGGGGCGGTGCCCTCACCGGCGAGGTCGCGATGGCGGTCAACGCCGTCCTGGGCGACCAGAGCACCAATCTGTCCAACATCGGCAATCGGGTGACCGCCGGGACCCTGGGTGTGGCGAACGCGGTGATCGCGTACAACAACGGCCAGGAAGAGATGTCCGGCACCTACCAGGCGGAGCTGCTCAAGTCCGCCGAGTCCGGTGACTTCCAGTACTTCGTCGACCACGGCTACCAGGGGTGACGCGATGACCATCACCGACACCATGTGCGTCGCCGACGGGGGCTTGATCAACCCCGAGGCGTTCCCGGCCCGGGCCGGCGACCTGGACACCAGCACGATCACCGAGTCGGCGACCGCGATGCGCGGCTTCGGCACCGCCGTCACCGACAAGACCGACACCATCCACACCACCTGGGGCCGGCTGAACGGCATCTACCAGGCACCCGAGCAGGACCGGGTGTTCGCGTTGATGGACCCGGCCGTCACCTCCGCCACCGAACTGAAGACCACCTTCGACGAGGTCGCCGGGCATCTGGACACCTACGCCGCAGCGCTCGAGGGACTCAAGAGCCGGCTCGCCTCGGTCGAGGAGCGCGCCGCCGCGTTCCGCGCCTCGGTGATCAACGGGGTGACCGTCGACGCCTCCGCCGCCAAGGACGCCAGCTTCGGCGACCACATGGCCTGGGCCTTCGACTGGGTGCCCGGGGTGGACCAGCGCCAGGTGACCGTGCCCTGGTACGAGGACGGCGCGTCCGTGGACAAGAACAACGCGCTGCTGGAGGAGTACGCCGGGATCCTGTCCGAGATCACCGCCGCCGTCGCCACCGCCGCGAACGCGATCAACGGCCTGGTGCAGGGCATGTGCATGGCCCCGGTCGAGGCGGTCCCGGCCGAGGCGTTCACCGCGCCGGACGCCGCGATGCCCTGGGGCGGCGCCGCCACCGAGGACCGGAACTGCCGCGAGTCGGTCGGCAAGGGCTTCAGCGACTTCGGCACCGGCCTGGCCGAGGGCGCCGGGATGCTGGTGCTCGGCTACAACCCGGAGAACGGCGAGTTCTTCACCGGCACCGGCTGGGGCCAGGCCTGGGGCGGACTGGGCGACCTGGTCGGCTCCACCCTGCTGCTCGCCTCGCCGGTGGGCTGGGTGGCCGCCGGGATGGCCGCCACCGGCAACAACGACAACGACTTCTCCGACTTCATGTACGACCGGTCGATGACCTTCCTGTCCGGCGCGGGCAGCCTGATCGGCTTCGACCCGCACAACCAGGACGACCCCTGGCACGCCTGGAAGGACGACGCCGTCGCCACCGGCACCAGCACGGTGCTGAACGTCGGCACCTTCTTCATCCCCGGCGCCGGCCAGGTCGGTGCCGGACTCAAGACCGGCAGCATCAGCGCCAAGGTGGTCAGGATCGCCGGGGCCGCCTCCGAGTTCGCCGTGCAGGGTGGCTCCTGGGTGGTGAAGGGCGGCGTGAAGATCGTCACCGGCCTCAGCCACGCGGTGCGCTTCGGGCTGGACGACGTGCTGCGCAACCTGCACCCGGGCCAGGTCGCCGCCGCCGGAGCGGGCGGTGTGCGACTCAGCCCCTCCGGCCTGATCGCCATGATGGACGACCTCGGGCACGCCAACCCCGGTGCGCACACTCCCCCGGTGCGGTCCACCCCGGTCAGCGGCGACCTGTTCGGCCGCGGGCCGGGCAGCCACCTGGACAACCCCGGGTCGAACGCCCACCACGGCTTCGACAACGGGACCCCGAACGGGCAGCACGCCCCCGGCACGCAGGGCGGGAACACCCCGGGTGCGCACCACGGGGTGGACAACGGCACCGGCTCGCACGGCTCCGACGGGTCCAACGGCTCGAACGGATCCCACGGCTCCTCGGCGCCGGAGTGGACCGGTGACCGGCACCCCGACGGCCGCCCGGACATCCACGACGTCGACCCCTCGCACTACAACGACCCGCGGTACGACCCCGCCGACTACCGGTACGACGGTCAGCCGCGCGGCGAGCACGGGAACATCGGCACGGTCAACCCGGATGTGCCGTCGAGCTCCGGCCTGACCCTCAGCGGCCGCCTCGACCCGCCCGGGGTCGTCCCGGAGGCCCTGCGTCCCTTCGTCGACAACGGCACGCTCACCGTCGACCACGGTGTGCTGCGACTGTCCGACGAGGTGCAGGTCGACTTCACCCGGCGCAACCCGAACCACGACCTCACCGAGTTCCAGCGCCAGGGCGAGATGCAGATGCAGTCGCTCAAGCAGCAGACCGTGGCGGACTGGGACGCCCGGCTGGACAACTTCGAGCAGAACGGTCGCTCGGAGGCCGCCGCGCAGAAGGCATACCGCGAGCAGCAGATCCAGCTCCGCGCCGACGCCATCATCGCCCGCGCCGACCACGAGATCAGCCCGGCGCAGGCGCTCGCCCAGGCCAAGCAGGAGCTCAAGGGCACCGCCGCGCTGCACGGACCCGACCAGCGTCCCGGGGGCAACCCGCTGCAGTTCACCGGGCTGGGTGACGCGGGGGTCAACGGGGCGTACGGCTGGGGCTGGGAGCACGGCGGCCAGGCCGACATCCTCCGCGAGGCGATGGACGTGCGTCTGGAGCGGTCGGGTATCCCCGAGCACCTGTGGGACGACGTCCGGATGAACGTGAAGCTGGTGGTGCACGACGGCCTCGCCGTCGCCGCGCCCTGACCCGAACAGTGACAGAGCGACAGAGCGACAGAGTGACAGACTGACAACGTGACGAACTACGGACCGCACAACGACCTGGTCAGCGCTTTCCTGGAGCAGGTGCGTGCCGCCGACCTGGAGACGATGCGCGCCCTGGCCGCGGCGATCGTGCCCTCGGACCTGCGCGTGGACGCGACCCGAGCGATCGCCGACGCACGGCTGTCCGCCTCGGTGCGCACCAGCGTGCACAGTGCGGCGGTGAAGACCTTCCGCGAGCTCGGGCTGCGCCGGGAGGACTTCCCCGGTCGCCGCGACCTGCCCCGGGTGGACACCGCGATCAGCACGGCCAGCACCGCCATCGCCGCGCAGGAACAGCTCAGCCCGGAGCACCTGCACGCCCTCCTCGACCCCTTCGCGGAGGTCGGCTTCACCGCAGCGCGCACCGCCTTCGGCCAGCACTGACGCACTACGCTCCGGAGCAGTCCCATCCGTCGCCCAGCCCCGGAGCCCCCGATGTCCACCATGCACGGTCACGACACCGACGACGGCCCCCGGCTGACCCCGGCCGAACGGCGTCTGATGCGCGAGCTGCCCCCGCACTGGCGGTCACCGGTGCCGCCCCGATGGCTGCCGCGCGCGCTGCTGATGATCGGCGCCGCGGTCTTCCTCGGGCTGATGATCTGGCGGGCGGCCGGGCTGCTCGGCAACGTGATCACCATCGTGGTGATCTCCTGGTTCATCGCGCTGGCGATGGAGCCGCTGATCCTCTGGCTCGGTCGGCACGGCATCCGACGCACCTGGGCCACCGGGATCACCATGATCGGCGGGCTGCTGCTCGCGGCCGGGATGCTGGCGTTGATGGGCGGGCTGTTCATCAGCCAGCTGGTCGACCTGGTGACGTCCATCCCCGGCTACTACCGGAAGCTGAGCATCTGGCTGGACCAGCAGTTCGGCGTGGACGTGCCGAACACCAGCGACCTGATCACCACGATCAGCGGCTACGGCGACGAGATCGGCAGTCAGGTGCTCGGCGTCACCTCCGCGGTCGCGGGCACCCTGTTCACCTTCACCGCCGTGCTGCTGGTGGTCTACTACATGGCCAGCCAGGGGCCGAAGTTCCGTGCGGCGGTCTGCCGCTACCTGGCGCCGCACCGGCAGCGCGAGGTGCTGCGGATCTGGGAGCTGTCCCAGGACAAGGTCGCCGGGTTCATCAACTCCCGGGTGATCCTGGCGGCGATCTCCACCGTCGCCACGTTCCTGTGCCTGACGCTGCTCGGGGTGCCCTACGCGCTGCCGTTGGCCGTCTTCACCGGTCTGGTGAGCCAGTTCGTGCCCACCGTCGGCACCTACATCGGTGGCGCCGCCCCGGTGCTGGTCGCCCTGGCGCTCGACCCGATCAAGGCCGTCATCGTGCTGGTGTTCATCGTGGCGTACCAGCAGGTCGAGAACCTGATCCTGACCCCGAAGGTCTCCCAGAAGTCCCTGCAGCTGAACCCCGCGGTCGCCTTCCTGTCGGTGCTGGCCTTCGGCGCGCTGTTCGGCGCCCTGGGCGCGATCCTGGCGCTGCCGGTGGTCGCCACCATCCAGGCGGTGTCCTCCACCTACCTGCGGCGGCACGAGCTGATCGAGTCCGAGCTGCTGGCCGAGGAGCCGGTGCGCAAGAAGAAGGACGACGAGGCAGCGCCGACCGCCAGCACCGATCAGGCGTAGAACACCCGCTCGACCACCGCCCGCGACCGGCGCGCCGCCCGCAGCCAGGTCTCCTCCAGCTCGGCCGCCGACCCCGGTGCACCGAGCACCGCGGCGATCCCGGCCACCGCCTGCCGGTCGTGCGGCAGCACATCGGCCTGCGCGCCGCCGACCCGGCCGGTCCACAGCACCAGGGCGTCCCGCAGCCTCGACGCCAGTTCCCAAGACTCGGTCAGCACCGCGGCGTCCTCGGCGTCCACCAGCCCGGCCTCGCTCGCCGCCGCCAGCGCGTCCAGCGTGCTCGTGGTGCGCAGCCCGGGGACCGTCGCGGCGTGCAGCAGCTGGAGCAGCTGCGCCGTCCACTCCACATCCGCGATCCCGCCGCGGCCGAGCTTGAGGTGCCGGGTCGGGTCGACGCCGCGCGGCAGCCGCTCGGACTCCACCCGGGCCTTGATCCGCCGGATCTCCCGCACCGCACTCGGGTCGAGCCCGTCCGCCGGGTACCGCAGCGGGTCGATCAGCGCCACGAACCGCTCGGCCAGGTCGGTGTCCCCCGCGGCCGGGCGTGCGCGCAGCAGCGCCTGGCACTCCCAGACCTCCGCCCACCGGGCGTAGTACTCGGCATAGGAGTCGAAGGAGCGCACCAGCGGCCCGTTGCGGCCCTCCGGGCGCAGATCGGCATCCACCTCCAGCGTCGGCTCCGGGCTCACCGCGCCGAGCAGCGACCGCAGCCGGGTCGCCACCCCGATCGCGAAGGTCTGCGCCAGGGTCGGGTCGGCACCCGGGCGCGGGTCGTGCACGAACATCACGTCCGCGTCCGACGCGTAGCCCATCTCCTGGCCGCCGAACCGGCCCATCGCCACCACCAGCAGGGCGGTCGGGTCCGCGTCGAGCCGTCGGGCGACCCGTTCCTCGGCCGACGCCACCCGCAGCGCACCGGCGATCAGGACATCGGCGCTGGTGGACAGGCTGCGCGATGCCCGGGTGCCGGTCACCACCCCGAGCACGTCGGCGACCGCGGTGCGGGCCAGCTCCCGGCGCCGCAGGGCCCGTAGCGCCGTCACCGCGGGCACCGGCTCGTGCGCCCGGGTGAGGATCGCGTCCGCCTCCGCCGCCAACCGCTCCGGGGTGCGCGGCAGGAGTTCGGCGTCCTCGTCCAGCCAGACCACCGACTCCGGGGAGCGCCGGAGCGCATCGGCCACGTAGCGCGAGGTGGACAGCGCCGTGGCCAGCCGTTGCGCGGCGGTGCCGGAGTCCCGCAGGAGCTTGAGGTACCAGTGCGTGCCGCCCAGGTCGTCGGACAGGCGGCGGAACGCCAGCAGGCCGCCGTCCGGGTCCGGGCCGTCGGCGAACCAGCCGAGCATCACCGGCAGCAGCTGACGCTGGATGGACGCCCGGCGGGACACCCCCTCGGTCAGCGCGGCGATGTGCCGGACGGCACCGGCCGGGTCCCGGTACCCGATCGCCGCCAGCCGGGCGCGGGCCGCCTCCGGCGCCAGGGACGCCTCCTCCGCCGACAGCTGGGCGACGGCGGGCAGCAGCGGGCGGTAGAACAGCTCCTCGTGCAGGCGGCGGACGTCGCGGCGCACCTGCCGCCACCGCTCGGTCAGCGCCTGGGCGGCATCCGTGCGCAGCCCGACGGTCCGGCCCAGCCGGCGCAGGTCGGCCTCGGCGGTCGGCATCAGATGGGTCCGGCGCAGGCGGTGCACCTGGTTGTGGTGCTCCACCGCGCGCAGGAACCGGTAGCAGACCCCGAGCTCGGCGGCGTGGTCCCGGCCGACGTACCCACCCTCCGCGAGCGCCGTCAGCGCGGTCAGGGTGTTGCCGGACCGGATCGACTCGTCGTTGCGGCCGTGCACGAGCTGCAACAGCTGGACGGTGAACTCCACGTCCCGCAGTCCGCCCTTGCCGAGCTTGATCTGCCGGTCGGCCTCCGCCGCTGGCACGTTGTTCTCCACCCGGCGTCGCATCGCCTGGGAGTCGGCGACGAAGTTCTCCCGCTGCACCGCCTGCCAGACCATCGGGTTCATCGCCTCGACGTAGGCCCGGCCCAGCGCGAGGTCCCCGGCGAGCGGGCGCGCCTTGAGCAGCGCCTGGAACTCCCAGGTCTTGGCCCAGCGCTGGTAGTACTGCCGGTGCGAGTCCAGGGTGCGCACCAGCGGGCCGTCCTTGCCCTCCGGTCGCAGCGCGGCATCCACCGGCCACAGCTCCGGTTCGGCCGAGGGACCGGCGCAGGCCCGGGCCAGGCCGGTCGCCAGGCGGGTCGCGGCGGCCAGCGCCTCGGCCTCGTCGGCACCCGGCACCGGCTCGGCGACGTAGACCACGTCCACGTCGGAGACGTAGTTCAGCTCCCGACCGCCGGTCTTGCCCATCCCGATCACCGCGAGCCGGGCCGACATCCCGTGGTCCGGCAGCTCGGCCCGGGCCACCGCGAGCGCCGCCTCCAGGGCCGCCGCCGCCAGGTCGGCGATCGCCGCCGCCACCGCAGGCAGCAGGGTGAGCGGTTCGGCGCTGGTCAGGTCCGTGGCGGCGATCCGCAGCAGCCGCCGCCGGTAGGCACGGCGCAGCGCGTCGGTCGGTGACTCCGGCTGACCCGCCACGGCGTCCGCCACCGGCACCGCCGCGGTGGGATCGGCCCCCACCGCGGTCAGCAGCTCGGCCCGCACGACACCGGCGTCCACCCCGACACCCGGCGTCTCGTCCACCATCAGCGCCAGGTCCTCCGGATGCGCCGCCAGCTGGTCCCCCAGTGCGACGGACGCCCCGGTCACCGCGATCAACCGTCGGCGCGCCGGGGAGTCGTCCCGGAGCAGCGGTGCCAGGTCAGCACCCGCCGACCCGGCGATCTTGGCCAGGGCCAGCAGCGCCAGGTCCGGTTCCGCCGCCTCGGCCAGCGCGGGCAGCAGCAGATCGGCCACCCGCTCGGCGGCGGTGTCCCCGGGCACCGCTCCGTCCGGATCGCCACAGCCCAGCACCCCGGCCAGCGCCGCGTCGCCGAGCAGGCGCTCAGCCCGCGCGGCATCGTCGAACCCGGCCCGGGTCAGCCGTCCGGCCAGCGAACCCGCACGTCGCGGTGTCGTCGCACTCACCCGATCACCGTACCCAGCCACCGCCCCGCTCACCTCAGCGCCCCCGCCCGGCGCACCGCAGCCCCCCGCCCGAAGGCCCGCGCCGCCCCGCCCAGACTGCCCCACCCTCCGGCACCGAGTTCGGCGCTTCGCGCCCCACGAACGCCCCAACCCAGCCGAAGTCGGCAGTTCGCGCCCGAGGTCGGCGCTTCGCGCCCGAGGTCGGCAGTTCGCGCCCGGAGTCGGCAGTTCGCCACCCGGATTCTGGCGTCAACTCACGACCTCGCCACCTGCGGCCCGCGCGCCACCCAGCGGCCGCACGCCCGAGCCCACCCGAACGGCCCACGCCCAAGCGGTCCGGGCCGCGCCCTCGCACGCCCGCGCCGCGCCCAAGCAGCCCGGGCCCGAGCAGTCCTCGACCGCGCCATCTGCGCCCGGCGCGCGGAGCAGAGCAGTCGGGCGGAGCAGAGCAGTCGCGCGGAGCAGAGCAGTCGCGCGGGTCAGAGCAGCCGCGCGGGTCAGAGCATCGGCAGGAACCGCTTCAGCTCGTACGGCGTCACCTGCGAGCGGTAGTCCTCCCACTCCTGGCGCTTGTTGCGCAGCACGAAGTCGAAGACGTGTTCGCCCAGGGTCTCGGCGACCAGCTCGGAGGACTCCATCACCGCGATGGCGTTCTCCAGGGTGGCGGGCAGCGGGTCGATGCCCATCGCCCGACGCTCGGAGTCGGTCAGCTCCCAGACGTCGTCGTCGGCGCCCTCCGGCATCTGGTAGTTCTCCTCGATGCCCTTGAGCCCGGCCGCGAGCATCACCGCGAACGCCAGGTAGGGGTTGGTCGCCGAGTCGACGGCGCGGTACTCGATCCGCGCCGAGTTCGACTTGCCCGGCTTGTACATCGGCACCCGCACCAGCGCGGAGCGGTTGTTGTGCCCCCAGCAGATGTACGACGGGGCCTCGGCGCCGCCCCACAGCCGCTTGTAGGAGTTGGTGAACTGGTTGGTCACCGCGGTGATCTCGGCGGCGTGCTTGAGCAGACCGGCGATGAACGAGCGGGCCACCCCGGACAGTTCCAGCGGCTCACCCGGGCCGTGGAAGGCATTGCGGTCGCCCTCGAACAGCGACAGGTGGGTGTGCATCCCGGACCCCGGCTGGTCGGCGAGCGGCTTGGGCATGAACGAGGCGAACACCCCCTGCTCCAGCGCCACCTCCTTCACCACGGTGCGGAAGGTCATGATGTTGTCGGCGGTGGTCAGCGCGTCCGCGTACCGCAGGTCGATCTCGTTCTGGCCCGGCCCGGCCTCGTGGTGGGAGAACTCCACCGAGATGCCCATCGACTCCAGCATGGTGATCGCCGCCCGCCGGAAGTCGTGGGCGGTGCCGCGCGGCACGTGGTCGAAGTAGCCGCCCTGGTCGACCGGCACCAGCGGCCGGTTCGGGTCGGTGCTCGGCTCGAACAGGTAGAACTCCACCTCGGGGTGGGTGTAGAAGGTGAAGCCCTGCGCCGACGCCTTGGCCAGCGCACGCTTGAGCACGTTCCGGCTGTCGGCCAGCGAGGGCTCGCCGTCCGGGGTGAGGATGTCGCAGAACATCCGTGCGGTGCCGTGTCGCTCGCCGCGCCAGGGCAGCACCTGGAAGGTGGTCGGGTCCGGCTTGGCGATCATGTCCGCCTCGTAGACCCGGGTCAGCCCCTCGATCGACGAGCCGTCGAAGCCGATCCCCTCGGAGAAGGCCGCTTCCAGCTCGGCGGGCGCGATGGCCACCGACTTCAACGTCCCCAGCACATCGGTGAACCAGAGACGGATGAAGCGGATGTCCCGCTCCTCGACCGTGCGGAGCACGAACTCCTGCTGCCTGTCCATGCGCCCCATCCTGCACGATCAAGATTGCGAGCAGGTGACATGGCGGGAGAATCGCCGAAGGAAAGACCTAGGCTGACCTTCATGCCACTGCGGATCGCGCTCGCCCAGATCGACACCTGTGTCGGAGACCTCGACGGCAACACCCGGGCGGTGCTGGCCTCCGCCCACAAGGCAGCCGAGGCGGGAGCACGGCTGGTCGCCTTCCCGGAGATGACCGTCACCGGCTACCCGATCGAGGACCTGGCGCTGCGCGCGTCCTTCCGGCGCGGCGCGGAGTCGGCGCTGGCCCGGTTGGCCGCCACCCTGGTGGACGAGGGCCTGGGCGACCTGACCGTGGTGTTGGGGATGGTGGGGACCCGCGACGGGCGACCGACCAACCAGGCGGTGGTGCTGCACGGTGGCACCGTCACCGCCCGCTACGACAAGCGGCACCTGCCGAACTACGGCGTCTTCGACGAGTTCCGGATCTTCACCCCGGGCCACGAGTCCTGCGTGATCGAGGTCGACGGCCGGCGGGTCGGCCTGGCGATCTGCGAGGACATCTGGCAGGACGGCCCGGTCGAGGCGTTGGTCGGCCAGGGTGTCGAGCTGCTGCTGGTGCTGAACGGGTCCCCCTATGAGGAGGGCAAGGTGCACCAGCGCGCCGACCTGGCGACCCGGCACTCCGCGACCCTGGGCGGCATCCCGGTCGCCTACGTGAACATGGTCGGCGGCCAGGACGACCTGGTCTTCGACGGCGGCTCCTTCGTGGTGGCCGGGGACCGGGTGCTGGCCCAGTCGCCGCAGTTCGTGGCCGACCTGGCGCTCTGGGACCTGGCCGACGCCGGTGCCGAGCAGACCACCGGGAAGCTCGCTCCCCCGCTGGAGCCCGACGAGGAGGTCTACCGGGCACTGGTCACCGGCCTGGCGGGCTACGTGCAGAAGAACGGCTTCCGCCGGGTGGTGCTCGGCATGTCCGGCGGGATCGACTCCGCCCTGGTCGCCGCGATCGCGGCGGACGCGCTGGGGGGCGAGAACGTCACCGGTGTCTCGATGCCCTCGCGCTGGTCGTCGGACCACTCCAAGGACGACGCCGCCGACCTTGCCCAGCGGATCGGTGCCGACTACCGGGTGCAGCCGATCAAGCCGGTGGTGGACGCCTTCGAGGCCGGGCTGCCGCTGGACGGGGTCGCCGCGGAGAATCTGCAGGCCCGGGTGCGCGGGATGATCCTGATGGCGGTGTCCAACGCCGAGGGGCACCTGGTGCTCGCCACCGGTAACAAGACCGAGCTGGCGGTGGGCTACTCCACGATCTACGGCGACGCCGTCGGTGGCTACGCCCCGATCAAGGACGTCGACAAGTCCCGGGTGTGGGCGCTGTCCCGGTGGCGGAACAACCACGCCGTCGACCGGGGCGAGATCCCGCCGATCCCGGAGAACTCGATCACCAAGCCGCCGTCGGCCGAGCTGCGGCCCGGTCAGGTGGACCAGGACTCGCTGCCGCCCTACGACCTCCTCGACCAGGTGCTGGACGCCTATGTCGAACACGCCGAGGGCCGCGCCGAACTGCTCGCTCGCGGCTTCGACCCCGAGGTCGTCGACCGGGTGTTGTCCCTGGTCGACCGCGCCGAGTGGAAGCGGCGGCAGTACCCCCTCGGCCCGAAGGTCACCGCCCTGGCGTTCGGCCGGGACCGTCGACTTCCGATCACCAGTCGCTGGCGCGAACCGATCGACCCGCACACGTCCACCACCAGCACGGAGCACTGAGATGTCGCACATGCCCGACCCCGCCACCACCACCCGTCGCGTCCGGGTGCACCACTTGGCGCAGGCCAAGCAGCGGGGCGAGAAGCTGACCATGCTGACCGCCTACGACTTCGCGGTGGCCCGGTTGTTCGACGACGCGGGGATCGACCTGCTGCTGGTCGGGGACTCGATCGGCAACACGATGCTCGGCCACGAGTCGCCGATCCCGGTCACGGTGGACGAGATGCTGCCCCCCACCCGCGCCGTGGTCCGGGCCGCCCGGCGGGCGATGGTGGTCGCCGACCTGCCCTTCGGCTCCTACGAGGCATCCGCCGCGCAGGCGCTCGGCACCGCCGTCCGCTATGTCAAGGAGGCCGGGGCGCACGCGGTGAAGCTGGAGGGCGGCAAGCGCAGCGCGGCCCAGATCCGGGCGCTGACCGACGCCGGGATCCCGGTGGTCGCGCACCTCGGCTTCACCCCGCAGTCGGAGAACACCCTCGGCGGGCACCGGGTGCAGGGCCGCGGCGACGAGGCCGCCGAGCTGCTGAGCGAGGACGCCCTGGCGGTGCAGGAGGCCGGTGCGGTCGCCGTGGTGCTGGAGATGGTCCCGGCCCCGGTCGCGGCCCGGGTCACCGAGATCCTGCACATCCCCACCATCGGCATCGGTGCCGGGCCGGACTGCGACGGTCAGGTCCTGGTCTGGACCGACATGGCCGGGATGGGCGACTGGTCACCGCGGTTCGCCAAGCAGTACGCGAACATCGGGCAGCTGCTCACGGACGCCGCCCGGTCGTACGCGGCCGAGGTGCGTGGCGGCGAGTTCCCGGACGAGGGGCACTCCTTCCTGGACTGACCGGCGATTCGGCCCCGGGGACCCCGGGCGCACCTCTACGCTCGTCCGCATGCCCCGGCTGATGGTGGACGAGCGCCCGACCGTGTCGTCGCCGTCCCCGGGCCTGCGGCTGACCCGGCGCGGTCGGTTGGTGCGGACCGGCGTGATCCTGGCGCTGCTGCTCACCGTCGTGGTGGTCCTCGTACAGCTCACCCGACCGGACCCCGCGCCCGCGACCCCGATCACGCCGGTGGCCACCGTGCCACCGACCTGTGTGCCCACCGCCGAGACCTCGCAGAACTGCTGGCCGGCGATCACCGAGGGGAACGACGACCGCCTGGTGCAGTCGCCCTGGTTCACCGGCCGGGTGCTCGCCGGTGACGTCGAGGTGGTGCTGAACCACGTCGCCGAGCGCTTCGACGCCACCGTCGAGTCGGTCGACCCGGACTCCTCCTGGGGTTGGGGCTACCGGAGCGTGCGCGGCGAGGGCGACAGCTCCGAAGACGTCAGCGCGACGGCGGCAGGTGGCAGCGAGCTGTCCAACCACGCCTCCGGGACCTCGATCGACCTGAACGCCACCGAGCACCCGCTGGGTGCCGACGACACCTTCAGCGACGAGCAGGTCGCCGCGATCCACGCGATCCTGGCCGAGGTGTCACCGGTGGTCGCCTGGGGCGGTGACTTCACCGGCCGCCGGGACGAGATGCACTTCGAGATCGTCGGTGACCCGGCGGCGGTGGCCGAGGTCGCCGCCCGGCTCACCGCCGCCGGGTGAGCCGCCGTCAGTCCTGCGCGTCGCGCCGGTCCTCCTCGTCCCAGGCGGCGTTGCGCTCCCGGGCGGTGGCCAGCGCGTGCTCGGCGGCCTCCCGGGTGTCGTAGGGGCCGAGGCGACTGGACCAGGACGACTGCTTGCCCTGCTCCACCTCACCGGTCTCGACGTTGAAGTAGAAGCCCTCGCTCATCGCATCCTCCTCGTGACTGCGTTGATCCGTAGACTGCCAGGCATGACGTCCGTCCACCCGGGGACAGTGAGCCCGCCCCGCACCGTGCCGCGCTCCATCCCGCGACCGGAGTACGTCGGCAAGCCCGGCCCGACCCCCTTCACGGGCAGCGACATCCCGGCGCCGGAGGTCCTGGACCGGATCCGGGTGGCCGCCCGGATCGCCGCGCAGGCGCTGCAGGTGGTCGGCGAGGCCGTCGCCCCGGGGATCACCACCGACGAGCTGGACCGGATCGGGCACGAGTTCCTGCTCGACCACCACGCCTATCCGTCCACGCTGGGCTACCGGGGCTTCCCCAAGTCGCTGTGCACCTCGGTGAACGAGGTGATCTGCCACGGCATCCCGGATTCGACGGTGCTGACCGAGGGCGACATCGTCAACGTCGACATCACCGCGTACATCGGCGGCGTGCACGGCGACAATAACGCCACCTTCCCGGTCGGCGAGGTCGACCAGGAGTCGGCCCTGCTGATCGAGCGCACCCGCGAGTCCCTGAATCGGGCGATCAAGGCGGTCCAGCCGGGCCGGGAGTTCAACGTCATCGGCCGGGTGATCGAGAAGTACGCGGGCCGGTTCGGCTACGGCGTGGTGCGCGACTACACCGGCCACGGCGTCGGCGAGGCGTTCCACTCCGGGCTGATCGTCCCGCACTACGACGCCGCGCCCCGCTACGACCGCCTGATCGAGCCGGGCATGGTCTTCACCATCGAGCCGATGCTGAACCTGGGCACGCCGGACTGGATCATGTGGGACGACGACTGGACGGTGCTCACCGCCGACGGTCGCCGGTCGGCCCAGTTCGAGCACACCCTGCTGGTCACCGAGACCGGCGCCGAGATCCTCACCCTGCCCTGACACCACCGTCGACGGAGACCACCATGAGCACGCATCCCACGACCGCGTTCGGCATCGACATCGGCGGCTCCGGCATCAAGGGCGCCCCGGTGGACCTGACCACCGGTGAGTTCTCCGCCGACCGGGTGCGGATCCCGACCCCGCAGCCCGCCACCCCGCAGGCGGTCGCCGCCACCTGCGCCGAGCTGGTCGCCTCCTTCGACCTGCCGAAGGACGCCGCCATCGGCGTCACCTTCCCGGCCGTGGTCCAGCACGGTGTCGCGCGCAGCGCCGCGAACGTCGATTCCTCCTGGATCGGGACCAACATCGAGACCGTGCTCGGTGAGGCGCTGGGTCGTCCGGTGCTGGCGGTCAACGACGCCGACGCCGCCGGGTACGCCGAGGCGCGCTACGGTGCCGCCCGCTCCACCACCGGCGCCACCTTCGTCGCCACCCTGGGCACCGGCATCGGCACCGCGATGATCGTCGACGGTGTCCTGGTGCCGAACCTGGAGCTGGGCCACCTGGAGATCGACGGCCACGACGCCGAGTCCCGCGCCTCCGACGCCGCCCGCGACCGGGACGACCTGAGCTTCGAGCAGTGGGCCGAGCGGTTGCAGCGCTACTTCGGCGTGATCGAGGACCTGTTCTGGCCGGACCTGATCGTGGTCGGCGGCGGGGTGTCCAAGCACCACGAGAAGTTCCTGCCGTTGCTCCACCTGCGCGCGCCGATCGTGCCCGCGCAGCTGCGCAACGCCGCCGGGATCGTCGGCGCCGCCGCATTGGCCGCCGCGCACGGCGCACCGGTCGCCGCCAGCTGACCCGTTCCGGGTCGCGCTCACCCCGTTTCCGGATGCGGCACCCGCACAGTCGACCTACCGTCGAGTCATCCCCGAGCAGAGGAGGACCCCATGGGACTCGACGACAAGATCGCGAACGCCGCTGAGAAGGTTTCTGGGAAGGTCAAGGAGGCCACCGGCCGCGCTTCGGACGACGAGCGTCTGGAGGCCGAGGGCAAGGCCGACCAGTCCAAGGCGGACCTCAAGGGTGCCGGCGAGAAGGTCAAGGACGCCTTCAAGGGCTGACCCCGTACCGATGCCCCGTTCCACCTCCGGGTGGGGCGGGGCATCGCCGTGCCCGGGTGTCACCGGTCGGGGCGCAGGCGGACCGGAACGCTGAACCGCGGGACGCCGTCGCTGGTCGCCTCGGTCCGCCACGCCCCCCGGGACTCCAGGCCGACCACATCCAGGTGCGGCTGCACGATGGCGGCCAGCGGCACCGGGTAGTCCGGCGACGTCACCCGGCTCTCCGCGAGCGGGACCCCATCCGCCGTCAGCACGGTGAGCGTCCAGGTCAGCGATCCGGCACCCGCCGACCCGGGCGAGTGCATCGCCACCGTCGTGACCAGTGCCAGTTCGGCACCGCTGAGCCCCGCGATCCGAGGCAGCGTCCCGTCCCCCATCCAGACCCCCCGCTCTGTGCGGCCAGTGTGCGGCGCATCGGGTGAACTTCCCGGGACCTACGTCCCAGGTCAGCGACATCACCCCAGTTCACAGCGCCCGGCAAAGTGTGGCCGACGTCACAGTTGAGTCGTTTTCGACGAGTTGCCCGATTCCTGCCGTTCGTACACTTGTTCGATGACCGACCCGGGGCGATGGGTGCGCACCAGGCGCGGGTTCTTGCGTATCCCGCCGCCGCAGTGCCCCGCCTGCGGATGGGCCTGGCCCACCTTCGGACCGTTCCGGCCCCGGGAGGGCTCGGTGTTCTGCCGCTGCGCACCCCGGCGCACCCACACGCTGTGGACCTGTTCCTGTGGTGCGTTGGTGGCCGAGGGCTGCCACGACGTCCGGGGGTGGGGTCGCGCGTCCGTGCCGGCCGGACTCGCCGCCGAACGCCGCTGGTCGTGTTGACAGCGGGTGAACTCGCGGATGCGATCTTGCCTCGACCCGCGCACTGCCGATAAGAGAGAGATGGCCCGCATACGTCCGACCCCCGCGGTCGTCGCCGCACTCCTGGTGCTGGCGACGGCCTTCGTGGCGGGCGGGCCCGACATCGCCCTGTGGGCACTCGCCACCCTCGCGGCCGCTGCCGGCACCGTCCGACTGCGTACCGTCCACGCCGACGACGACGCGACGCTCTGGCGCTGGAGTACGCGTGGCGGCTGGGCATTGACCGTCGGACTCGGCATCGAATCGGTCGTGCGCGCCGTCGGCCTCGGCAGCGCCGCCCAGGACTGGGCGCTCAGCTGCGCGGCGATCGCGGCGTCCGCCGCCGTGTACCAGGGACTGGTGCGCTGGAACCGGTCCAGCACCGCACTCTCCGACCCCGGCGACTGGGCGAACGGGGTCAGCGCCTTCCTCGCGGCGGTCGCGCTGGGCTGCCTGATCCGCACGCAGCTGTCCCCCGGACCCTCCACCCTCGGCCCCGATCTGCTCGGGCACGTGCTCCGGCTCGCCGCCGCCACGGTCCTGGTCGGCAGCTGCCTGACCGTGACCGCCATCGCCGACCTGCGCTCCGATCGCCGCGCGGCCCTTCTGAGCGGTGGCGCCCTGACCGCGCTGATCGCCGAGCTGATCGCCATGCTGGCCGGCCTCGACGTGGTGGCGGGGATGGGGTGGGCGGCACTGATCGTCGCCGCCGCGATCGCCTGCGGACTCCCCCACTCAGATCGCACCGCCACCTACTCCTCGTCCCGGGCCACCACCGCGGGCTCGGTGGTCGTGATCGCCGCCGCCCTGGCCATCGTGGCCACCAACGCCGTGCTGCCGGGGGGCTCCCGTGTGGTGGTCGCCGTCGCCGTGGCCGCCGGGCTGATCGCCTGCGTCCGGGCACTGCGCCTGGTCCGCGACCTGGCACTGCTCGCCTCCTCCCGGGTCGAGGCGCGCACCGACTCCCTGACCGGCGTGCCGAACCGGCGCGCCCTGGTCGAACGACTCGACGCGGTCTCCGACTCCGACGGCACCGCTCTGCTGGTCATCGACCTGGACCGGTTCAAAGACGTCAACGACCGCTACGGACACGCGGTCGGCGACGCCCTGATCCAGGACATGGCCGAGCGGCTGGAGACGGTCTTGGCGGGTCGCGGACTGCTCGCCCGCCTCGGTGGGGACGAGTTCGCCGTGGTGCTGGACGACCCGGACCCGGAGCGCGCCGCCGGGATCGCCCACGAACTCTGCGCCGCCGCGACGATGCCCAGTGAGATCGGCGGGCGACTGCTGCGGGTGTCCGCGAGCATCGGCGTGGCCAGCACCCTGCTCGGCGAGCACCGCGACGGTGAGCTGCTGCGCGGCGCCGATGCCGCGATGTACATCGCCAAGCGGTCGGGCACCGGAGTGCAGGTCTACGACGAGGCCATCGACGCCCGCGCCCGCACCCAGCACGAACTCGCGGAGGACCTCCGGGGACTGCTCACCGGCACCAGCACCGAGCACGGGGAGCTCACCGTGCACTTCCAGCCGCAGCTCGACGCGCACACCGGTGCCGTGGTCGCCGCCGAGGCCCTCGTCCGCTGGGACCACCCGCGACGCGGACTGCTCGGCCCCTTCGCCTTCCTCGACCTCGCCGAGGAGCACGGGCTGATGACGCCGCTCACCTGGCACGTCCTGGACCAGGCCACCCGGCAGGCGCTGGCCTGGCGAACGGCAGGGGTGGACATCCCGGTGGCGGTCAACCTGTCCACCTCCTGCCTGGAGTTCCCCGGGCTGCTGGGCGCGCTGTCCGCCGCCCTCACCCGGACCGGCCTGCCGCCGTCCTCCCTGGTCGTGGAGATCACCGAGACCACCCTGATGCACGACCCGGAGCTGGCGATCGAGGTGACCCGCAAGATCCGCGACCTCGGCATCGCGGTCAGCATCGACGACTACGGCACCGGGTACTCCTCCCTGGCGTACCTCAACGACCTGCCGGCGGAAGAACTCAAACTCGACCGCACGTTCACCGGCAAACTGACCACCGACCCGCGCACCCGCGCCATCGTCTCCGGCACCATCGACCTGGCCCACCACCTCGGCCTGCGGCTGGTCGCCGAGGGCGTCGAGGACACCGAGACCCTGGACCAGCTGCGACTGCTCGGCTGCGACCGCACCCAGGGCTACCTGCACGCCCGGCCGATGCCCGCCGACGACTTCCGCGCCTGGCTCAGCGAAGCCGCCACCGTCGTCGACCACAGTGGTGCACACTGAGCCGTGCCCCGCCGACCCCGCGCCGACCCCGACTCCCCCGACGCGCTCGGCCACGGCACCATCACCATCGCCGCGGACGACCCGGGCACGCTGTACCTGAACGGCGAGATCGACCTCAATGCCACCCGCCGCTTCCGCACCACGTACTCCCCCGAGGACCTGCGCGCCGTCGACCTGGTCGACCTCAGCGGCGTCAGCTTCGCCGACTCCGGCGTGATCAGCGTGGTCGCCGTCGTACTGCTCGAACGACCCGCCGACCGGCCCCGGCTCCGGATCCGCGGGGCGACGGAGATGCTCACCTTCGTCCTGGGCGTCTCCGGGATCTCCCCGCAGGTCGACTTCGAGTGATCAGACGATCAGCGCGCGGTGCCGCACCTGCCCCTGTCCGTCGTGGTCGCTGATCCACTCGCCGGTCACCCGCCGCCCGATCAGATCCAGGTACGGCCGCACCACCTCGGTCAGCGGGTGCGGGCAGTCAGGCGCGAGCACGGTCTCACGGGCGACCACCGCCCCGCTCAGATCGACGACGCTCAGTGACCACCTGATCTGCCCGTCGCCCACGTCCTGGGGTGCGTGCAGCACGACCACCCGGGCGTGCCGGATCTGGTCCGTCGCCAGCTGGCTGATCCGTCGGGACATCACATCGCGTTTCTTCTGCCGGTCGCCCGCTGGTCGCGGGTGTCGGCCTCAGCGTGCCGGTCGACGGTCGCTCGCGTGAGGAAACCGCCGCATTTTGTGACATGTCACCCATCTGGCAGCAGTGCGATGAGTAGCGCCGCGCCGCCTCTTTCCCGAACGATTTGCCCTCTGACCTGCACCTTGATAGGCAAGGATCGGACATATCGCCGGAATGAGACGGAGTACACGATGGGAATCTTCGATCGGATCAAGGGCGCGGTCGGCAACGCCCAGCAGGCCGGCAAGGACGCGGACGCCTCCGTGGCCGCCGCGCGCGCCGCGTCCGGCGCACCGCAGGCACCCGGGGTCGCCGGGATGAGCGCCGCCGACCAGCAGGCCCTGATCGCCCAGGCGATGGCCCAGCCGGGCGGCCAGGCCGAGGCCGACTTCCGCAACACCGGCGGCACCGCCGACGACGCAGCGTTCGCCCCCGCGGCCAACGGGGTGACCTGGCAGCAGTACGCGACCGTGATCGCCCAGTCCCAGGCGGTCAACTACGACCAGGCAGCCCTCGCCGGTCTCGCCGCCGGCCAGGGCATCGACGCTGCCGCCTGGACCGCCGCGGCCGAGGAGTTCGCCGCCCGCGCCCAGACCAACCCGGCCGTCGGCCGCGAGATGGGCCGGATCGCCCGCGAGGGTCGCGCCTGAGCATGGGAGCACTGCGCGACCTGATGCGACTGGTCCGGTGGAGCCGCGACCAGCCCCGACCGTCGTTCGCCGACGCGATGGCGACCTCGGTGCAGGCCACCGAGGACGTCCGGGCGTATCAGGACGCGCTGATCAGCGGGGTGGTGGGTCCGCACAACGGCGTGCCCACCACCGCGCTGGTCGAGGAGGTACGCCAGCTGCCCAGCCCCAGCGGGCGGCGGGTGGAGCTGGTCCTCCGGATCGACGGACCGGGCCAGCCCCGGGTCACCCACACCGCGGAACCGCCACGACCGGTCCGGGTCGGCGAACTCCTGCCGGTGTGGATGCTGCGGTTCGAGCCGCAGCGGTTCTCCATCGACTGGACCCGCGCCGCCGCGAGCTGACCCCGGGCGGCCCGGATGCCGACCTCTGCCGCCGCCGACTACCGTGGCCCATGCGCTTCTCACAGGTTGTGGTGTTCGACGCCGCGGATCTCGACGCCGAGAGCACCTTCTGGGCCGGGATCCTCGACGGGCAGGTCCGGCGGGACGACGACTGGCACATGATCAGCGTCGACGGAGACGCTCGGATCGGCGTCCAGCTGGCACCGAACCATGTGCCGCCGGACTGGCCGGACGGCGTGCCGCAGCAGCAGATCCACCTCGACCTGTGGGTGGACGACTTCCCGGCCGCCCACGCGCGCGTGATGGAGCTCGGCGCCCGGGTGCTCGCCGAGGCCGGTGAGCACAACTTCCAGGTGTACGCCGACCCGGCGGGTCATCCGTTCTGCCTGTGCTGGGGCACCGACTGACGCATCGGCACCGTCAGCACTGTCGGCACCGTCAGCACTGCCCCGTGAGCCACGCGGTCGCGTCCGCCACCGGGTCCTGCGACGGCTGATCCGGTGCGATCGGCGCATCACCGAATCGGGCGCCGGTCCGGTCCTCGGTCTCCCCCACCGCGAGCGCCAGCGTCGATCCGCTGTACAGCGTCATCGTCTGGTTCACGCTGGCGTAGCCCGCGGTGGGCAGGCCGAAGGATCGCGCCCGGTCCAGCCCGTGGAACGCGATCGCCGCTTGTTCACCTGAGCTGCCCGTCCCGTCGTCGGTGAGCACCGCGACCGGCACGTCCAGTGTGGTGGCGCCCGCGGCCGTGCTGGTCGTCGTGCCGCCACCGGAGACCGTGCCGTCGGTCAGCCGGACCGTCGTCACCTGGTCCCGGATCACGAAGCTGGAGACGTCACCGTCCGGCAGCAGGGGTGCCAGCCCGGCGAGCATCGGCCCCATGTCGCCACCACCGTTCCCGCGCAGATCCACGATCACTCCGCAGACGTCGGCGTCGACCAGACCCTCGGCCAGCGTGTCGGCGTACCGCTGTCCTGCCGCGGGGTCACCGGTGAACTCGGGCACCACCGCCGTGGCGATCCCGCCGTCCACGGTCACGGTCGGCAGCGCCGGACCGCCGTCGGGATCCGACGAGGAACCGCTCGCCGGGATGATCCGCGAGTGATGCCCGCCGGCGACCCGCACCGCATCGGCCAGCGCGGCGTCCGCCTCGTCGAAGGAGTGCACGGAGGTCAGTGCGTCGAGGGCTTCCTGCCGGGCCGTGGCCCACTCCGCTCCGTGGGCGTACAGCCCCGAGTCGAGCATCCGCACGATGTCCTGCCCGTACCGCTCCGGCGACGGTGGTACCAGCCAGATCCCGATCCGGGGTCCGAACGCCCACACCGCACCCAGCACGCCCACCACACCGACCGCCATCACGGCGCTCACCGTCCACCACACCGGTCGCATTCGCTTGCTCACCACGTCCTCCTCCTGGTCAGGGCAACTCTGACCGAGCGGGACGTGCCACCGCGTCAACCCCGGGACCCGACACCATCGGCGAGCAGTCATCCCACGGGTGCGGGTGAAGCTCCCCCCGAGGGCTGACGTGTCAGGCACCACGGCCGAGGCGGACCGCATCGTCGAGGCCCGCAGGTGCCGTACGCTGCGCGACACGATGTCGGCACCCTGTCGACGTCGAGACAGGATGATGCGTGCACGAGGCAACGCCCGATCGCGACCGACTGCTCGCGACGGTGATGACTGAGCTCACCCGCACCTTGGACGCCGAGGTCGCCGTGGGACGCCTGGCACGGCTGCTGTGTCCGACCCTCGCGGACTGGTGCGTGATCAGCCTGGTCGACGACGACGAGTCCCGGATGCGTCACCGCCGGCTGCGGGACATCGGGTGGTGGCACACGGACCCCGACCACGCCGCACTGGTCCAGGAGTACGCCGCCACCAGGATCGGTGCGCTGCGGTCCAGCTCGATGCTGATGGACGCGATGGACTCGGGGCAGGTGGTGCACGTGCCGTCCGACGCGCTGACCGCGCTGCATCGCGTCCTGGAACCGGGTCGCGCCCGCGAACTCGCCGATCTCCTCGCGCCCGAGTCGTTGACCGTCATGCCGTTGCAGAGCCGCGGGCGCACCCTGGGCGCTGTCTCCCTGTTCAACGGTCCGCAACGCCCCGCGCTCTCCGACGCCCAGCGCGCGACACTGACCGAGGTGGCGTCGGCCGCGGCCGTGGTGCTGGACAACGCCCGGCTGTACCGCCGCCAGCGCGACGTCGCACTCACCTTCCAGCGCTCCCTGCTGACGGCACCGGTCGAACCCGACCACGTCGAGGTGGCGGTCCGCTACCAGCCGGCAGCCGAAGGCGCCCAGGTCGGCGGCGACTGGTACGACGCCTTCCTGCAGCCCGACGGATCGACGATGCTGGTGATCGGCGACGTGGTCGGACACGACATCGAAGCCGCCGCGGTCATGGCGCAGCTGCGGTCCATGCTGCGCGGCATCGCGGTCGTGACCCAGGATTCGCCCGCGGAGGTGCTCGCCCACCTCGACGCCGCCGCCCGCACCCTGCGGATCACCACCATGGCCAGCGCGCTGGTGGCCCGGCTGGAGCAGACCGACCGCGAGCGCGAGCTCGGGGTGACCCGGGTGCGCTGGGCCGCGGCCGGACACCCGCCGCCGATGGTGGTCACCGAGCACGGTGAGGTCACCGCTCTGGTCGCGCAGGCGCCCGGGCTGCTCCTCGGCATCGATCCGCAGCGCCCCCGGGTGGACAGCGAGGTCGTCCTCGAGCGCGGCACCACCCTGCTGATGTACACCGACGGCCTGATCGAGCGACGCACCCGGTCGATCAGGGACGGCATGGCAGCCCTGCAGGACGCGCTGAGCCGACACGCCCGCCGGGACCTCGACTCCCTCTGCGACCGTCTCCTGGCCGAACTGCCCGCCGGCCCCGGCGACGACGACGTGGCGCTGATCGCCGCCCGCCTGCACCCCCAGGACCGCCCTCGCCCGCCCGAGGCCGGTCCGAACGTCGTCCCGCCGGACGTCCCCGACGACGAGGCCGACATCTCCGCCTGATCACGGCAGACCCCGGGCGCTGCTCACATCGCATGGGGCAGGAACCGCGCCCAGACATGCTTCTGCCGCGCCGTCACGTACCACCCGACCTCCGACGACAGGGCGAGCGCCAGGACCAGGCCCACCCCACCCTCGGCCACCGGCCTGCCGCGCACGACCTTCGGCGTCACCGCAGGAGCTCCGTCCGTCACATCGAGGACACAGCCGTTCCCGTCGCTGCGCAGGCATAGGGTCGCCCGCTCACCGCCGTACCGGATCGCATTCGTCAGCAGCTCCGAGGCGACGATCATCACCGGATCCGTCCGACCCCGCTCGGAGAACCTCGGCGAACGGCGCAGGTCCAGCAACTCGTGACGCAGGCTCCGCCGGACGCCCGCCATCTCCGCCAGCGACCCGATCCCCCACTGCCGGACCCGGGAGAACCTGCGCGGGGGTCGAGCGTTCCGAGTGAGGCCACGCGGCGACGAACCCGCCGGTCGATGCTGCACAGCGGGGTCTCCGAGACGTCGAGGTGTGAAGCCCTCAACGTAGACCCCCGGGCCACCGCCCGCGAACGCGCCGCGCACCGGGCTCGCGGCAAAGACTCAACGAGAGCGGCGAGACCGCCGTGAGGTGCGCAGTGTGGCCCCGATCCAGGAGGCCAGGGCCGCGGCGCCGGCGATCACCAGCATCGACCCGGGGTCGGACTCACCGAACACCCACCGCGCCACCAGCGCACCGATGATGGCCCCGACCACGGCGGCGAGCAGCACGGTCAGGCTGCGACTGCGGCGATGTTCCATCCGTCGATGGTGCCAGCGTCGGCGCGCGGGTGTCCGGGGATTCTCGGACCGGGATCCGGTGCCTCGGAGCCGCGGCGATGAAGCGCTGACGGCGGGGCGGTGACGTCGAACCGCCAGAGGTGGATGAGCTGGCCGATACGCCGGGTTCCGCAGAACGCTGGCCTGACCAGCAGCTTCGCCGTTCTGGGGGCTGTGTGGGGGCTCAGGCTGCTGGGAGATGGATCACGCCGTCGGACGCGTCCCTCATCTTCTCATCGTCGTCCGGCCAGAGGTGGGCGTAGGTCGTCAGAGTCTCCGTCGCGTCCTTGTGACCGAGTCGGTGCGCCACCGCCACCGGTGACGCCCCCTGTGCGATCAGCATCGAGGCGTGGAAGTGGCGTAGCTCGTGCCAGCCCGTTCCCTCGTCGAGGCCGATCTTGGCCGCCGCAGCTCGCCACGCCGTCGATGCCATGCCCCGGGTGATGGCGTTCCCGGTGCCGGTGGTCAGCACGAGACCGGTGCCGCGGTCACCCAGCGCTTCGAGGGTGGCGGTGCCGATCGAGATCACCCGGAGTGAGTATGTGGTCTTGAGCGGCCCCCACGCGGGCGCCGAAGAGACCGTCGACGTCATCTGCCGGTCGACGCGCAGCTGCGCACCACCTGGGGCGGGCGTGATCCGGTCCCACGTCAGGCCCCGCAGCTCCCCGGACCGCATGCCGGTCGCCGCAGCGAGCACCGCCATGCGCTGGTACGGCCGCCAGAGGGCGTTCGTGAGGTCCTGCACCTTCGCCACGGCCATCGGTATGACCGGCTCACGCTCGACCGCGGGCAGGTTGATCTTCCGGCACGGCGACGCCGTCAGCCGACGCTCGTCGACCGCGAGGGAGAAGATCCCCGCGAGGTAGACGTACGTCACTCGCACGGTCGATGGCGCGAGCTCACGCGACCACCCGGTGACGGCCTGCTGGACGACACCGCGGTCGATCGCGGACAGCGGCCGCTCCCCCAGCGCCGGCAGGATCGTGTTGTCCAGTCGGCGCCGGATCACACCGAGCGACGAGGCCCGCTGGTGGAGCTGCTCGTCGAACCAGCGCTCGCTCATCTCCCGGAAGGAGATCCCTGATCGCTCCGGAGCCACGTAGGTCCCGGACCGAAGTTCGACCCCGACGTGGTCGAGGTGTGCCTCCGCGGCGTCCTTGGTGGCGAACGCCTTCTTCCGGCGGCGCCCATCGGCTTCATGCCAGACCGCGAGCCATCGTGAACCCTTCCCGTGGCGGGGTCCCTTGATCTTCCGGCCGGTCGAGCCGGGGATCGTCCACCGATCCTCGATGTGAGCCAAGCAAGCTCTCCGAATCGTGATCCCCGCGGACGGTCACCGCATCGAGCTATGCCATCCGTCGAGGTGAGGCGGGACTGAGAAGGTCGTGGTGTAAGCGGAGTACAGGCGTGGGACGCACACCAAGAGGAGGAGACCGAGGTAGGCCGTGAGGAAGATAGCCGCCCATGCGATGTACCAGGGCACGTGCCCCGTGCCACCGACGTTCATCCCGACCACCAGCACGATCGCGTCGACGATAGCCACGAGTACGGCTGCCAAGAGGTGGTTGACCGTCTCGTCGAGACCTTCCCGGCGACGCTCCACCCACTCACCGTCCCGCTCCGCGAGGCGCGCGCGCAGGCCGACCATCTGAGCGAAGACGCTTAGCGCACCGCTGATGAGGAGAGCTACGGCGGTGAGGAGCGCAGCGGGCTGGTTGAGCTCCCAACGCAGAGCCAACGTCAGCGCGGCTAGTACACCTGGAACCCCGAGGAAGACGACGTGCGCAAGGCGGTCCTTGCCGACACCGGCCTCACCGAAACTCAGCGATTTCCAGTGGCCCCGGATCACCGCTGAGATGTCGAACCTACTCATCTCTACCCCCGGGGTGATGGCCAGCCTGTCCAGTCGAAGTCAGGCTTCTCTTCATACAGGACCCTACTGACAGCCCTGCGCACGTGCCCGAGGAACTCGTCTCGATCCGGGGCACGATCGCCTACCTGGTAGGTGAAGACGTCCGACATGGAGTTGGGTGTCAGAGTGCGGGGACCGAAGTCGTCATCTTCAACCCTGATCGAGACGTCGTCGAAGCCGACCTCGGCGATCTCGTCACCGAGAATTGCGGCGACGGAGGATGCTGCAACCGCTCGATCGATGGGCCGCTCAGACATGAACGCGTCCTGCCACGCTTTGAGCTCGCGTCGCGTTGCGCGCCTGGCCGCATCGGTGTCGACCGCGGCAGTCAACCTGAGTTCCTCTTTCTGCATCTGGCGGTCAATCCGCTCCTTGTGCCGGGTGAGAACGAGTTCGTTGGGCTGCGCCCTACGCAGATACGAGTTCAGCAGTTCGTCGTCTCCCAGCGGCTTGAGAACCAACTTCCACCACGCCGGAGCGGTACCAGGACCGAGCGCGACGGGTGATTCGCTCGCCCATTGACGTAGCCAGCGCTGGAGGGGGGCCTGAGGGCACGCGCCCGAGATCGCCTCTACGGCAAGAACACCGGTGCAATCGCCGGCACCAGACGGCACGATCAGAAACCCGTAGTATCCGCGGGTCGGAGGAAGGCCCGTGATGTCCTTGTCGAAGCTGGATCCCTCCGGTGAAGTCGCGCGGTCGTGATCACCGGGGCGCCCATAACGCACCTTGAAGCCTATGTGCCGTCCGATCCTGGCGACCTCTTCGATGTAGAAAATTGGATCCCGCGACCGGTCGGGCCCGTCGGCTTCCTCGCCCTCTGGGGCTGGCTCGTGAGGCAGTCCGATGACGCGGACGTCTCGACGCGATTCCCACACCATGGCGATGAAGTCGGCCAAATCTGAGTCCGGTTGCGTGTGCTTGAAGGGCACCGCCTTGCGCCCTTCCCCCTTGCGCAGCGACGCGGTGAAGAGCCGAAATCCATACTTCGACACGGGCTAGCCCCCTGAGATGTTAGTTCTGTGTGACAGAAGCGATGTCCGCGACCCTAGGTCCTGGTGTGGGCGAATGCTGGGACCTTCCGGTCTTCGACGTGCGCCACACCACTCCTAGTTCGTCATCTCCACGATCACATCTAGTCCGCTGTCCGGGTGGTACGACCATGTCGCGTCGATACCGGCCCACGATCCGGTCTGGCGGCCGTCGAGAGCACGGGTCGATTGCATCTCGGACTTCACCGAGTCGGGCACCTCGAGTGCGTCCAGTACGCACATCACGTTCGTGATCGTGAGGTCGCCAGTTCCGTAGTCCTCACCCCGCATGTCCAGAACCACAGAGGTTCCACCGTCGCCGGGTTCAGCGTCGGTCCCGCACTCGTAGAGCGCGGTCGTGATGGGAGTTGAGGCCCACAGCTTCACTTCACCCTCCGGGCCAGCGGCCTCCCCTGGCGCCGGCTCCTGGGAGTTCACGGTCCACTGCTCCAGGTGCGAGTTCCCCGGGGTCGTGGCACCGCGATAGGTCGCCTCGAATCCAGCCTCACCCAGTGCGGATTCGGCAGCAGCGGCGGACATGCCCGTGACGTCGGGAACTCCGGGAGACCGTCCAAATGCAAGAGCAACGAGCACCGCCGCTCCTGCGATGACCACCACGCCCGCTCCGATGGTCCACGGCACCCATCGCCGACGGACTCGCATTGACCGGCGAGACTCGGACTCAGCCGGACGGTCACCACCCACCGTTCTCGCAGCCTCGACCGGGGCTGGCGCTGGCGGCGGTGCCGCCTGAAGGTCGAACTCGGTCTGGTGAGTCCACTGACTCCCGTCCCACCAACGACGGCCGTTCGGGTCCGCCGGGTCCGGATACCAGCCAGGTTCGGGCACGCTCATGTATCCCCCTAGAGTTGCCGGGCTTCGCCGCCCGAGTCTGCTTGCGTGTACTGATTGCATCGGCACGGTCAGCCGCACCTCTGAGCGCTAGCCCACGAGTCGAACGACTCCGACCTCTCGCAGGTAGTCGGCGCGCCACAGCTCGACCAGCGTCGCCGTGACGTTCAACTCACGGGCGAGCGCGCCGGCGTGCGCCCCGACTGCCCGTTCGGCCAGGGCGTAGTCCTCCCGGGAGATCAGCAATCGCGCGGCGTAGGTGTTCGCCTGGCGCTCATCGCGTGGTCGATCGTGCTCGTTGGTCCAGTCGTGACCGTGCGCTCGATGGCCGCACTCGTGAGCGAGCGTGATGCGTTGCGCCTTCACCGGGCGCTCGGAGTTCACGACCACGAGTCCACTGCTGTGCAGTTCCCCGTGACGGCGACCGAGGTCTCTGAACTTCACGCGCAGACCAAGGCCCGCTGCGTGTGCGAGCAGATCTTCCACCCGCCCCCTCCTACGGCTGATCCTCCTGGGCTTCCAGCTCGTCTACGAGCTGGTCGTCCTCGTGCGCCGCCAGTGTGTAGTCCCCCACTGACAACTCGTCGGCCGGGCTCCCCCCGGCCCGCGTAATGGCGGCGGGCTGCTGGTCGTCATCCTGGGCACTCTCCTTGTCGCGTCGGAGTCGCTCCGAGAACAGGGCGATCAGCGTGGCGTCGTCCGGTTGCTCGTAGCGCGAGATCGTGACCGGGAGGTGGCGAGCATCGAGAACGCCAGCCGCGACGAGCGCCTCACCGACAGAGCTGTCGTAGTGGACTGCGAACTTCACGGCGACGTCTGCCGTCGCTCGCTCGATCTCGCCCTTGGCCCATCTCGACACTGTCGGCTGGCTGACGCCGGCCGCGTCGGCGATCTCCTTCTGCGATGCCGACCCGGCGACGGTCTTCACGTACTGCCACCACTTGGTCACTGGCTGCACATTGGCAGACATCTCGGGCCTCCGGACCGCGCGATTCGGACTTGCATGCGCGCAAGCATGTCGGACCGCAAATTACACCACATGCGTTTCTGCAGGTCAGAGCATCCCTGTTCACCCATACGCCGTCCCGTTACCAAACCGTGACGCGGCATGCTTGCGTCCACGTATGCCTGCGCGTAACTTCTTATACGTCGCCGCAAGACGCCAGGTCAGCGGCCCCAACACTCCAAGGAGGTGACCATGACCGCGACGCTCCGCCTCCGCGTGGACCAGCTCGCGAAGCTCCGCACGCTCGCCGGAATCACCACCGACGACGCCCTCGCGAAGCGAATGCGCATGGACCCCGCCACGGTCTCCCGCGTCCTGCGCGGCAAGCAGACCCCCGGACCCCGGTTCATCGCCGCGCTCGTCGACTGCTTCCCGGGATGGGACCTCGACGACCTGTTCGAGGTCATCCCTGCCGAGGACGCGGCCTGATGGCGCACCTGACGCTCGTCCGCCCGTTGGCGCCGACGCCGGACCCGGAGCCCGACCCGCCGGCCATCGCCGCCGCAGCCCCCGTCCACCTCATCCGCCTCGCGGCCTGATCAAGGAGAGCAACGTGAGCACCGACCTGATCCAGCACGCGTTCGGGGACCACACGGTCCGGACGCTCCTCGACGCGCACGGCGAGCCGCAGTTCGTCCTCGCCGACCTGTGCTCGGCGATCGGCATCGGCAACAGCCGGATGGTCGCCCAGCGACTCCACCCGGATGGTGTCAGCCAGGCTGACGTCATCGACTCGATGGGGCGCCGACAGCGAGCGACCGTCGTCACGGAGTCCGGGATGTTCGAGGTCGTCCTGCGCTCCGACTCCGACCGAGCTGCGCCCTTCCGGAAGTGGGTGACGACCGAGGTCCTCCCCACCCTCCGCAAGACCGGCTCATACGCCCTCGGCGCGCAGACCGCGGAGCAGCGAATCGCCCTCGCGGTGATCGAGGCGCAGGCGCTCCTCGCGGAGAAGGACGCGACGATCGCGGTCCTCACTCCCCCGGCCGCGGCATGGAACGCCCTCGCGGACTCCGCCGGGGACTACTCGATGCGGGACGCCGCGCAGATCCTGTCCCGAGACCCGGGCATCGAGATCGGTCAGAACCGGCTCGCGAAGCTCCTGCGTCAGATCGGGTGGATCGATCCGCGCGGGATCCCCTACCAGCACCACGTGCAGGTCGGCCGGCTGCGGTCGAAGCCGCAGACCCGGATCTCGCACCGCACCGGCGAGCGGGTGGCGTGCGAGCCGCAGGTGCGGATCACGCTCAAAGGCATCGAGGCGCTGCACGGACACCTGCACGGCCTCGCCCCGGTTCAGGCCGAGACCTCGCCGCTGGCGGTGGCGTCGTGACCGGGGGCGACCCGCTGCTGACCGTGCGGGAGGTCGCCGACCGTCTGCGTCTGAACCCGGAGACCGTCCGGGTCATGGCCCGCCGCGGGGAACTCGCGTCCGTCCGGGTCGGCCGGGGCAGGACCGCCGCCTACCGCTTCACCGCGTCGTCCATCGACGCGTACCTCGCGGGCCACAAGACCGCGGCCTGATCGAAACCAGCGGGGCCCGGACCAGTTTCCAGACCGGGGACCGGGCCCCACCGACGCAAGGAGAGTACCGATGACCCAGACCATCAAGCCGGGGCACCTCGCCCGTGCGATGCAGCGCCTGCGCCCCGCCCGCCCGCCGAAGCACCGCGCCCTCGTGGACCCGAACGGACTCACCGACGCCGACTACGCGGACGCCGCCGCCCGGATCGCGCGTGCCGAGGCCGCCCGCAGCGACCCGCTGCTGGACGTCGCCTTCGGCGCCGGAACCGTCGAGGACAACGGCCAGGCGGTGACTCGGTGACCTCCCACGACCAGCACCTCGCGAGCGACGCCGAGCGCGAACTCGCCCGCCGCGACGCGGCGCAGGACGAGGAGATCGCCCAGCTCGCCGAGGAGGCGATTCTCGCGGAGCCGTACGACCCGTGGGACCCGGAGGAGCACCACGACGACGGTTGGGAGGCGGCATGAAGCCCGTCGACGCGCGCGCCGGGAAGGTCTGCTCGAACTGCAACTACCGGCGCCAGATCGACAACCGGAAGCACTGCCCGTCGCGGACGTGCACGTGGTGGAAGTGCCTGCGCTGCGGGGCGTCCAACGACGAGGCCGGCCGGAACTCGGTGGTCGACCTGCAGGGCCGTTCGAAGAGGGGTGCGTGATGGCCACCTTCGACCTGACCCCCGACCAGCGCCTCGCTGCGGCCCGCGAGCACGTCGCTCACGCGGTCGCGCAGGCCGAGGTCGACGCGTCCGTCACCCAGACGCACGTCCCCGCGATCCGTGTCGAGGTCGCGGACCCGGTCCGCCGCTACGCCCTCGCGATGGCCGTCACCGACGGGCGGCCTCTGGGCCGCGAGGTCATCTACACCACCGGTCAGCCCACGGAGATCCTCACCGGCTGGTCCCGATTCGACCCGGCTGTCCAGGTGTCCCTGGTCGGCCCGACCCCCAGGAGCACGTCGTGAAGATCATCGAGCTGCACGCGGAGAACGTGAAGCGCCTCCGTGCCGTCCAGATCACCCCGGACGAGCACGTTCAGGTCATCACCGGGAAGAACGCGCAGGGCAAGTCGTCGGTCCTCGACGCGATCTGGCTCGCGCTGGGAGGCGGCGCCGCGTCGAAGGCGACCGCTCGCCCGGTCCGTGACGGGCAGGACACCGCGTCGGTGCGCCTGGACCTCGGAGAGTTCATCGTGACGCGGACGTGGGCGGGCGAGAAGTCCACGCTGCGGGTCGAGTCCGCCGAGGGGCAGCGCTTCACGTCCCCGCAGGCGGCGCTGGACAAGCTCGTCGGCCGGTTGAGCTTCGACCCGCTCGCGTTCACGCAGATGCCACCCAAGGCGCAGAGGGACGCCCTGCTGTCTCTGGTGGACCTGCCGTTCGAGCCCGCGGAGTTGGAGCGTCGCCGCGCCGAGGTGTTCGAGCGACGCACCGAAATCGGCCGGTACGTCAAGGAGCTCGAGGGTCAGCTTGCGGGCATGAACCCGGTGCCGGACGGGACCCCGGACGCTGAGGTGTCGGCCGCGGCGGTGGTGCAGGAGCTGCAGGCCGCCCGGCAGGTCATGGCGGAGAACGACGCGGTCCTGCAGGAGGCCGAGGCCGCGCAGAGCGCAAGGGAGCAGGCGCAGGCCGCTCTGACCCGCGCGCAGGAGCAGCTGGCCGCCGCGATCGAGACCGAGCGTGAGGTCGCGTGGCGGGTCGAGGCGATGCCGGACGCCCCGGACACGAGGGTGATCGAGGAGCGGCTCGCGTCGCTGGACGTTGTGAATGCCGCGGTCCGCGCGAAGGCCGCCCGCGCCGCGACCGTCGAGCACCTGACCGGCGCCCGCCAGGACGTCGCCGAGCTGACGGACACCCTCGCCTCGATCGACGAGGAGAAGGCGACCGGGCTGGCGCAGGCGCACTTCCCGATCGAAGGTCTGGGCTTCGACGCCGACGGCGTCACCTACCAGGGGGTGCCGTTCTCGCAGGCGTCCTCCGCCGAGCAGATCCGGGTGTCCCTCGCGATGGCGATGGCCCTGAACCCGAAGCTCCGCGTCATCCGGATCCTCGACGGGTCTCTGCTGGACGCCGACAGCCTCGCGCTGATTGAACAGATGGCGATCGACCAGGACTACCAGGTGTGGATCGAGCGGGTGTCCGACGGTTCCGGTGTCGGCATCGAGATCACCGACGGGCAGGTCGCGGCATGAGCGCCCTCACCGTCGCCGACCTCACGCCCGGTTCCCCCGCCTGGACCCGCCTGGTGACGGCGTCGAAGGTCGCCGCGATCTTCGGGGTCGCGAACCCGAACTACTCCTCGGCGCGCGCCCTGTGGCATGAGATGCGCGGCGACGTCCCGTGGGTCGAATCCGACCCGACGCCGGAGCAGGAGCGCGGGCATCTCCTCGAGCCCGCCGTGATCGAGTGGTGGCGTCGCCGGCACCCGGAGTACACCGCCCTCGACGAGCAGCACGTCGCGTTCCGCGAGGACCTGCCGTGGGCGATCGCCACCCCGGACGGCCTCGCGACCGGGCCCGTCGCTCCCCTCGCGGTCGTCGAGGCGAAGTCCGTGGGCCGCCCGGACGACGAGTGGGGCGAGCCTGGCACCGATCAGGTGCCGCCCCGGTACCTGCTGCAGGTGTTCTTCCAGATGCTGATGACCGGCGCCCGGGTCGCGTTCGTGCCCCGACTGGGTCCGTTCCTCGAATTCGAGGAGTTCGTCGTCGAGTACGACGAGGCGGTCGCCGCGGCGGTGGTCGCCCGGTGCAAGGAGTTCTACGACTCCCTGACCGGTGACGTGCCGCCCGCAATGGACGGGTCCCCGGCCACGTTCGCGGTCATCCGCCGCATGTACCCCGACCTGAACCCGGACGCCGAGGTGCAGCTCACCCCCGGCCTGGCCCGGTCGTTCGTCGAAACGAACCTCGCCGAGAAGGCCGCGATCGCCGAGCGCCGCCGGGTCGTCGGCCTGGTCCGCGAAGCGATGGGCACCGCCCGCATCGCGAAGTGCGGGGACGTGCCGGTCGCCCGCCGGCAGGGCGCCAAGGGCGGCATCAACGTCGTCTGCCTGGCCAAGTCCACCACCGAACTGCCCGCTGAGAGGAGCGCCGCAGCATGACCACCGACGTCGCCACCAGCGAGCGCCCGACGACCGCCCTGACCATCGGGGACGACCAGGCCCGGTTCACCTCGCAGCAGGTCGCCGTCCTCAACCACCTTGGTGTGCAGGGCGCGGACGACGACGACCTCGACGTGTTCTTCCACGTCGCCAAGCGCACCAAGCTCGACCCGTTCGCCCGGCAGATCTACATGATCGGGCGCAACACCTACGACCAGCGGCAGGACCGGTGGGTCACGAAGCAGACCATCCAGACCGGTATCGACGGCTACCGCCTGATCGGCCGTCGAGCCGCCGACGCTGCCAAGGTCCGGATCTCGGTCAACGCCCCGGAATGGGCACACGAGGACGGCAGCTGGCGACCGGTCTGGATGAAGGCATGGGGCTCTCCGGTCGCCGCCCGGATCACGATCACTCGCGACGGTGAGCCGTTCGTCGGGGTCGCCCTGTTCGAGGAGTACAAGCAGGTCAAGCGCAACGGCGATCTGACCTCGATGTGGGCTCAGCGCCCCGCCGGGCAGATCGCGAAGTGCGCCGAGGCTCTCGCCTGGCGGCTCGCGTTCCCCCAGGACCTCGCCGGGGTGTACGTCGAGGAGGAACTGCAGCACGCGGATCGTCAGGAGCCGGAGCAGCCGACCACGGGTGCAGGTGTTGCCGGTCTGCGTGACATCGTGCAGCCCGCCGCGGGGGCTCCGGCTGAGGACGAGCCGGTGGACGCCGAGATCGTTCCGGACTCGGCCGCCGGCCGCGACTGGGTCGCTGAGGCTGCGGCACTGGGCGACATCGACGACCTCAAGAATCTGTACGCCGAGGCCGGGCTCGCGGGTGCATCGCGTGATGACCTCGGGTTCATCGCACGTCGGGGCGTCGCAGTCGAGAAGGCCGCGGGTGAGCACTCGTGAGCCTTCCCACGCCGACGGATGTCGTGCTGCAGCTGTCCGACCTCGCCCGGGCTCTCGAAGCGAAGACCACGGAGATCGCCCGCCTGGACGAGGAAGCGGTCCGCGCGAAGTCCCGGTTCGAGGTGCAGTTCGCGCGCACGTTCCTGTCCTCGGACGGGTCCGTGGACTCCCGCAAGCAACAGGCCGTGCTGGCAACCGCCGACACGAAGCTGGACGCGGAGATCGCGGAGGCGAAGGTCCGGGCCGCCCGGGAGTCGATCCGCACGCTCCGGGACAGGCTCGACGTGGGCCGGTCCCTGAACGCCGCTGTCCGGGCCGAGTTCGCCGCGGGGGCGGTGGGGCAGCTATGACCGACCCGACCAGGAAGACCCGCGCGGAGGTCATCCGCCGTGACGGCGGGATGTGCGTGGTCACCGGCAGGCAGGTCGTCGACCCGGACACCCTGCTCCCGTTCGTGCAGTACAGCCTGCAGCACCGCCGGGCGCGAGGTGCTGGGGGCAGCAAGGACCCGGTGACGAACTCCGTCGTGAACCTCGTGCTCGTGGAGGGCACCGGCACCACGGGCGCGCACGGCCGCATCGAGTCGCAGCGCGAGTGGGCTCGCCGCCGCGGGTACGCGGTCCCGCAGTGGCAGGACCCCGGCACCGTCCCGGTCCTCCACCGGGTCCACGGGTGGTCGTGGATCCGCCCCGAGGGGTGGGTGCCGCTGACCCGCGACGAGCTGTGGCTGCAGGCAGCCGAGCGCCTCGCCGACGACGCCTCCGGGCTGTCGAAGGACGACCCCGCGTACACGCGCATGTCCATGGAGATCACCGCTCTGTACGGGCTGCTGGCTGAGGAGGCCGCGTGAGCGCCGCGGCCTACCTCGGGATCTCGGCGTGCGCGGCTTTGGAGCGAGCCAGGGCTTCTCGGAGCCGATCGACGATCGCCACGTCGTCCACGGTCCCTTGGTGCCAGCGCCGTAGCTCGAGGAGTGTCTGGATCAGCTCATCAGCCAGCTCCTCGTCGATGACCATTCCCTTGCGCATCTCGGGTCGAAGCGTTGCGTTGGCGTCTACTTGGTTCCTCTGGCGACGCCATGCCCTGTTGAGCCACGAGAAGCACAGCGCCTCGACCCCTGTTCCGACTGGGTCTGATTGGGCGGGCAGGTATGTGCGCCAGGCCTGCACCGCGCCAACCAGACCGATCTGTATCACCAGCATCCGCTCGCGATCTACCGGGGTCGGATTCAGCTGCTGCGCCCATGCCGCGACCTGTCCGAATGACTCGAGCTGCTTCTGCTCGAGCGCGAGTTCCCGTTCTCCCTTGAGCTGCTCGAGGAACTGTGCGCGGTCGTGGGCGAGCGTGCGGCGGAGCACCCAGATCGCTACGCCGATCGAGGCGAGTGCGCCGGCTACTGCGCCGACCCAACCGTCGAGCGCCACCTCCCAGAAGTCCACAGACCCGAACGTAGCGGAGTCGTGATGCCCGAGTACCCAATGCACCACCGCGACTTGTACCTCCCACCATCCCCCGCGCGGCCCGGGCTGCTGGCCCGGACCTGGGCTCGCCTGCGAGCTCTGCGCACGTACACGAGGACCCGCTGATGGCCGGCTACGCCCGCCGCGACCTGCGCTCGCGCCGGGCGGCCCTGGTGGACTCCAGCTCCTTCTTCCCGGCGGGGCTGAGCCGCTCCTCGAACCAGGCATCCGAGATCGCACCGCTCTCCCACAGAGCAAGAGCGGCTGCGATCTCACTGCCCGGGGCAAGGACGGCTTGGCGCCGTCTCGAGTGCCCGGGGAGCAGCCACCACCGCTCCGCCTTCGGAAGCGCCTTGGTCGAGCTGCTCACCTTCTCCATGGCCCACCGAGCCACGGCCTCGTTTTCCGACCACTCCGCCGCCGAGAAGGCGTGCACCTCTTCCATGAGCTTTGCCACGCCGCGGCCGATGTGGAGCCCGCGCCACCTCACCGCGGACAGCAGGAGTTCGTTGTGCGCGGCGGCGTGGATCCGTCCGATCCTCGCATGCCGGTCCTTCTGCGCAGCGTCCCGTCGCTCCGCTCTGCGGCTCAGGAAGAAGACACCGACCGCACTGGCCAGGGCGACCACAGCCGCCCCGGAGCTGGCGAAGAAGGACGTCCAGAACTGCGGCCAGTACACGTCACGCTCCCGTGGAGAAGTGTTCTCGGTGGTAGTCGGCGTGCGCCCAGTCGATGTCGTGCCCGGCCACCGTGCGCAGGTCGTAGAGCACCACCCCGTCGCTGAGGCGGTGGACCTTCCCGTCTGCGAGGTACAGGGCGCCCTTGTCGAACAGCACGTGGTCGTTCGGGCAAAGACACAGCACGTTCGACGTGACGTCGGGGCCCTGGTGCGGTGCGCCGAGAGCGCGGATGTGGGCGCCCTCCGCGTAGAAGCCGGCCGCGGTCTCGAGGCGGATCCCGCAGAACTGGCAGACGCCGTCGTGCTTGTCCTTGACCCACTGCGTGACCTTGCTGTTCCGCACCACACGCTGGATCACGCTGCGCACGCGGTCGGGGACTTCGGTGCCAGCCGGCGGTGCGGGCTTATCCCATGCGGCGCCGCCATCGGCACGTTCGAGAACGTAGCGCCAGATCAGCGGACCGTGCCGGGACGGCTCCTGCCAGTGCTCGGTGACGACGTACAGGCCGTCGTACCGGTACCCGGTCTCCGGCGAGTGCTTTTCGTCTCCGCCCTCACCGCGGATCACGCGGACGGGGTACCCGGCTTCTTCCGACCGTGCGAGCGCGAGGTTCCCCTTCACGAGCTCTTGGTCCTTGACCTGTACGCCCTTCTCCTGCCCGCCCTGTCCGGTGTAGACGATCCGGTCGCCGTAGTCGCGGTCGTCGACGTATCCGCCCGAGACCACGACCGCGTCCGCACCCTGGGCGGCGTTCCCAGAGATCCCATTCATCTCATGCCGGTGAAGGCCAGCGAGTCGAACCTCCGCCCTGCTCCCGAACGAGGAAGCGACGGGGTAGCCGGGGATCTCTCCGAACACGCTCGGTTGTGCCATGCGCAGCACGGTAGCGACCGCGTCCGAAACCGAGGTGCAGGTCAGCGCACCGTTCACCCGAAGGGACTGCGCAGCATGACGACTCCCCACCTCGACCCGGTCGCGCGCCCTCGACTTCGAGAGGCCTCCGCATGATGCGGGTCAGCGCGTTCACCGTCGTCCGGTCCGGGACGGTCACTCCCGACTACGAGAAAGACGAGCACTGGTTGTACCGCGCGGCCTGCGTGGACGAGCACCCCGAAGTCTTCGAACCGGACGACGACCACACCCCGACGGAAGCGGAGTGGGCGGTCCCGCGTGCGATCTGTTCCGCGTGCCCGGTGATCGAGGAGTGTCTCGCTGACGCGATGAAGACCGAGGCACAGGGTGCCCGGTACGGGATGCGTGGCGGGACGTCTCCGGACGAGCGCCGCACCCTGCACCGCCGCCGGTTGGCGCGAGCCCAGGTCGGTGCGGCATGACCGGGCCGGTCGCGCACCTGCCGGTGCGGTGGTCGGACATCGCGTCGATGCCCCCGTCCCCGCGCCGTGACGAACTCGCCTACGCGTGGAAACGCAGGACCCGGGACCACCGGGCCCGACGTGCGGCGGACAGCTTCACGGCCGCTGACATCCGTGCCGGGGCGGAGCTGGAACGCGCCGCCGCAGTGGCCCGGTACGACGACGACCCAGCGACGCTGTCCAGGCGTTGCAAGACCCTGCGGGAGGCATCGTGACCAGGGCCCTGTGCTACCCCAAGAACGACCCACCAGTGGACCTGGTGGAGATCGACGAGCACTCCCCCGCAGAGGACATCGCCGCGGCGCGTGCCCTGTGCGGTCGGTGCCCACTCCTCGAACGGTGCTCCCCGACGGTGAAGCGCATGAATGTCGCCGGGGTGGCCGGCGGGCTGACCCGCGCCGAGCGTGTCGTCTGGCAGGACCGACACCAGGTCACCGTGGTGGACGTCGACGTGATCGACGCGACGCCGGCACGGCAACTCACGGCCGCGATGCTCGACGGCCTGCCTGACCCCGCACCCGGGGACCTGCACCCCCGGGTACGCGATCTCGTCCTGCGGATGACCGAGGCCGGGATGACCGCCGACGAGATCGTCACCCTCCTGAACCGGGAGGACGTGACAGACCGCACCGTCAAATACCTCCGCCGCACCTACATGAAGGGCTGGGCTCGTGTCGCCTCGTGACCTGCGGATGCTCCCGCTGCGGTCCATCCGTCCCCATCCGCGTAACCCGAGAGTTGATCTCGGTGACCTGACCGAGCTGGCCGCGGACATCCGCGACAACGGCATCATCGAACCGTTGGTCGTCGTGCCCGGGTCCTGGGGCAAACCGGCCGGGGTGTGCGCCGACTGCGACGAGCAGGTGCGGCGCAACCCGACCGGGGTGCTGCAGGAGCACACCCACGACGGAATCCCCTGCCCTGGTGGGTCCGAGCCCGCCGGAGACGACTGGACGGTCCTGGCGGGGCACCGGCGCCGCCAGGCGTCGATCGCGGTGGGCCAGTGGGACGCGCCGTGCGTGGTCCGCACCGACCTGCGGTCCGTCGCCGACCAGGTCGGGGTGATGCTCCGCGAGAACGGGCACCGGCAGAACCTGACTCCGATCGAGGAGGCGCGCGGGTTCGAGCAGCTGACCCTCGAGGGCCTGACCGCGACCCGGATCGCGCAGCAGGTGAAGGTCTCGAAGAAGACCGTCGACCGGCGGCTCGCGCTCCTCGCCCTGTCTGAGGACGCGAAGAAGCAGCTGCACACCGGGGTGATGACCCTGGACGACGCCGAGGCGATGGTGAACCTGCCGCCGGCCGCCGCGAAGAAGGTCCTGCGGGTCGTGGGCACGAAGGAGTTCCGGCAGGAAGTCGCGTCGCAGCGGATCGGGACGGACGTGCCCACCGCGGTGGCCGCGGAGCTGCGCTCGGAGTTCGCTCACCCGTACCTCACCGGGACACGCCGACCACCACGCGACGCGCTCCCACGGCTGCGCAAGGGCGTGGTGGCCACGCTCGCCAGTCGGCTCCCCCGCACGGTGACCCGGACGTGGCTCGGCTCACTCGGGGTGTCCGACGCCGCCGACGTCGCGCGCGTTGACCCCGATCGCGCGCTCCTCGCCCTGGCCCTGGCGATCCAGTCCGACCCGGCTGGGCAGTACGAGCTGCTCAAGGTCCTCGGGTACGAGCTCTCCCCGGTCGAGATCGACCTCATCGAGAGCAACCGATGACCCGCCAGCACGGCCGCATCCTGACGGCGATCTGGGCCGACGAGGACTTCATCGCGCTGAACGTCGCCGCCCAGCGGATGTACCTGTTCCTGCTGTCCCAGCCTGATCTGTCCCACGCCGGGCTGCTGCCGATGCGTACTCGCCGGTGGGCGAAGAAGGTCAGCGGCGAAACCGTCGAGTCCGTGGAGGCGGCCCTGTCCGCGCTCGAAGGCGCACGTTTCGTCGTGCTCGACGAGGACACCGAGGAGGTCCTCCTGCGCACGTTCGTCCGCAATGACGGCGTGTGGAAGCAGCCGAAGGTGATGCTCCGGATGCGGGAGGACGCCGCTCAGATCGAGTCGGGGCGGCTGCGGGAGGCGTTCGCGGTTGAACTCGCGCGGCTACCGCTGGACGACTTGTCGAAGGCTCCTGGTGGGCGTGGTGGGGACCTCCCTTCACCGTTCGAGCAGGTCTCAGCCGTCGTGGACACCCTCCGCGAGGACTTCCGGGATGCCTTCCCGATGGGTACCGAGACCCCTTCGGGAAGCCCTGCGGTACCCCCTTACGTGCGCGGGGGCGCGCTCCCCCTTCCCCCTACCCCCGTCCCCCAGCCACCTACCCCCGTTCCGCCTACGGCGGCGGACGCCGATGCGCCCGCGTCGGCGCAGACGCTCATCGGTGAGTGGATCGACCACTGCGACGACCGTCCTCCGGGCCGGGTGATCGGCCAGCTGTCACGAGAGACGAAGACCCTCCTCGATGAGGGCATCCCGTTCGACGTGGTGCGCGCCGGGCTCGCCGAATGGCACCGCAAGGGCCTGCACCCCTCCGCGCTGGCGTCGGTCGTGCACGAGACCCGCCGCGGCCCGCGCCGCCTGTCCCCGACGGACGCGGCGATGGACGTCCTGGCGTTGGGTGCCGAGCTGCAGGCCGAGCACGACCGCCACCAGATCGGGGCGTGAGCGTGGACATCCAGCAGACCGCGCAGCTCCTCGCGCTCGTGCAGATCGGGGACAACCGCCGCGTCGACCGGGCGACCGTCTCCGCCTGGCACGACCTGGTGTGCGAACTCCCGATCGACGACGCACTCGAAGCAGTCCGGGCGCACCGACGTGAGACCACCGACTACCTGATGCCCGCGCACGTGATCGCAGGGGTGAAGCGCATCCGGGGTGCCCGGCTCGCTGCCGCGCCCCCACCCCTGCCGGACGTCGACCCCGACGACGTGGCCGCGTATCAGGCCCGCCGTCACCAGATGCTCGCGCAGATCGCGTCCGGGCAGACCAACCCCAACCAGATTGGAGCCTGACCATGGCCGGAGACACCGTGACCACGGTGATCGGAAATCTCACCGCCGACGTCGACCTCCGCTACACGCAGTCGGGCGCGGCTGTCGCCTCGTTCACGGTGGCGTCCACCCCGCGGTCCTTCGACCGTCAGACCAACGAGTGGAAGGACGGCGACACGCTGTTCATGCGCTGCTCGATCTGGCGCGAGGCAGCGGAGAACGTCGCCGAGTCCCTGACCAAGGGCATGCGGGTCATCGTGCAGGGCCGGCTGGTGCAGCGGTCCTACGAGACCCGTGAGGGCGAGAAACGCACCGTCGTCGAGCTGCAGGTCGACGAGGTCGGCCCGTCGCTGCGTAGCGCCTCGGCCAAGGTCACCCGGGCCCAGCGTCAGGGTGGTCAGCAGCAGGGCGGGTGGAGCGGCGGTCAGCAGCAGGGGCGTGACCCGTGGGCGTCCGATGGTGGGGCGTCCAGCTACTCCGACGTGCCTCCCTTCTGACATGGGCAGCGTCGAGGTGTTCGTGCCGGGGACCCCGGCACCGCAGGGTTCGAAGCGGTACCTCGGGAACCGGGGTGGTCGCGGGATCCTCGTGGAGTCGGCCAGCACGAAGGTGAAGTCCTGGCGTGCCGACGTCCGGGAAGCTGCGCAGGGCCTCGTTCCCGCCCCGGTCGAGGGCGCGGTGAGCGTGGAAATCTTGTTCCTCCTCGCTCGGCCTCGGTCGGTGCCCGTGGCGCGACGGCCGCTGCCGGTCGTGAAGCCGGACATCGACAAGCTCCTGCGTTCGACTCTCGACGCGCTCAAGTCCGCGGGGGTCTACGTGGACGACGCGCAGGTCGTGCACACCGACGTGACGAAGGCCTACGCCGATGGGCCGCACGCGGTCCCCGGCGCGCTGATCCGAGTCCACGCGGAGGCACTGCCGTGAGCCAGCCGGACATCTACGACCTGCTCGACCAGGACCCGACGGTTCCGGTCGTCGAGCTGACCGACACTGACCTCGGTGTCGTCGCCACCGTGACGTGGCCCCGACTGCGCGGCACCGGGCACACCACGCCCGGCAAGCGCCCGTACGCCACCGCGTGGCCCGAGCGGGTCCACGTCACCCGCCTCGCCGACCTGATCCGTGAGCACTGCCCGACCGCAGAGGTCTGGTGGCCCACCGGGTGCGAGTACCTGGCGATCAGGCAGGACGCGCGCGATGTCGTCGCCTACCCGGGCGACACGCTCGTGATCGCCGCCGGAGAGGTCACACGCACCACCACGCAGGAGCGCGACCAGTGAGCACCCGACGCCCGCCCTGCCCCCGCTGCGGACGCACCCACCACGCGGGCTACGCGCGGGCCGTGGGGCTGTTCGGGCCGTCCGAGGGCATCCGGTACCGCGCCCACTACCCCGACGCCCCAGAACGGCGCACACGAGCCGAGGCGGTGCAGGACATGTGCGACCGGTACGCGACCAAGGAGGACCAATGACCACCGAGTACGTCCGAGTCCGCGTCCGCCACGACGCGACCGACCACATGGCCCCATACGCCGACCAGGTCATCTCCGGCCCGATGCCCCGCGACCAGGCCGACCAGATCATCCGCGCCATGCCCAACGGCGGGCAGATGGAACTCATCCCCGCAGACACCCAACACGACGACACGAAGGAGAACGACCAGTGAGCACCATGGAGCACCCGAACCCGCCGCTTCCCCCGCTGACCGCCGAGGAGTTCAACGATGGCGCGGGCTACACGTACCGCGGCGTGCCGATCATCGAGAACGAGGGCGGCGACTGGGTCTTCGCATACGGGCACGTCGACCACGAGACGTTCGCAGACGCCGTCAGCGACTACGACGCCGAGGCGACCCTGTGCGACCCGACCGACCCAGACCAGGTCGAGCACCTGCACGCGATCACCCTCGTCGGGCCCGACGGCCCCGACGGGTGGTTCATCACATGGAGCGGCATCACTGCCGAGACGCCCGGTGCCTTCCCGATCACGGCGGTGACCCGATGACCGCCGCCGACCAGCCCACCGTCACGCTCGGCCTGCAAGTGTCGTTCGACTTCCGCGACGTGCTGAGCCGTGGCTATGCCGACCTGACCGAGCAGGACCGGTGGCGCAAGCGACAGGGGCACCACGACCTGCGGCGCAAGGTGTGGAGCAGCATGCGTGACCGCGGCGTGGCCGAGGCGTTCGGCCCGATGCCCCGGACCGGTGTCATCGTCGGTGCCAGATCGCTCCAGAACGGCACCACCGAGTACGAGCCGGACTACGGGACCGTTTTCGCCGGCGACGAGCGAGTGCCGGTCTACCTGATAGCCACCGGCATGCACGACGGGTTCGTCCGCCTGCGCCGCGCCGACGTCACCCCGCAGACCGAGGAGGGCCGAGCATGAGCACCGACCAGACCACGCCGACCGACAAGAACCGCGCATCTGCACTCACGGACGCAGAGGTGGCTGATCGGCAGCCCCGCCTCGGCGGCGACAAGGCGTGCAGCAACCCGGCCTGTCCGCTCCGATACGCACACCGAGGCCCGTGTGCACCGACCATCGACCAGCCCACGCCGCGCGTCGGCGACGCCTACGCCGCGTTCAAGGCCCTCCGCGACCACGTGTTCACAGCCTCGGAGGGCACTGACCTGTCCCGGGCCGGTGTCGATGACGTGACGCAGCACCTCTGGGACGCGGGCTACAGGCCCCGCCCGGACGCCCCGCACCCGGCCCCGGAGGACGGTGACGCCGTGGAGCGGGCGGCACGGGCGTGGTCCGACTACCCGCTGGTCTGCGATGGCTACGAGCCGATGAGTGACCCAGGCTGGCGCGACTACTGGGGCTCACCGGTGAGCGACAGGCTGCGGGCTCGCATCGCTGCCATGCTCGCTGCTGCCGGGCTGCTGGCGACAGCCGAGCCGACCGTCGTGCGCGTGCATTACGGCGACAGCGAGGCGCACGCGAGGTCGTTCAACGAGGGGTTCGAGACCGCGGTCGCCCAGAGCCTCGCGGATGACCCGGCCCTCGCGCAGGAGTGGCTCGCCGAGCACGACGCGCAGGTTCGACGCGACGCCTGTGATGCCCTCCAGCAACTCCGGGGCGGCGACATCGAGCAGGAGTACATCGATCACGTTGTCACCGGGTGTGAATCGTGAGCTCCGTGTCGCGCGCGCTCCGTCAACGACACCTGATTCGCACAACCCCTCAGCCTGTTTGCGGCACGTACAACACTCAGCGGTTGTCGAGAGCCAGACTGCGAGATGCGCGCTCAAAGCCGATGGTCGGAGCCGGGAGTGAGGCAGCATGACGGAACCTCCACACGACCCATCCGCAGAGGCAGCGGTCCTCGGTGCCGTGCTGCGGTCACCAGCAGCCTTGACCGAGGTCGCGCCTCTCCTGGCCGGGGACGACTTCTACCGGCCAGCGCACGAGCAGATCTGGGAGGCGATCACCTCCCTCGCCGACGCCGGAACTGGCGTGGACCCGATCACCGTCGCGGACTTCATGGCCCGTGCCGGGACACTCGAGAACGCAGGCGGGATCGTTCGCCTCCACGACCTGATCGCCGGGGTCCCGACGACGTCGAACGCCGGGTTCTACGCGCACATCGTCCGGGACATGGCCGCGCGGCGCAGGCTCGTGGCGGCGTCGACCCGGATCGCCCAGGTCGCGTCCGGGATGGAAGGCACCCCGGAGGATGTCGCGTCCGCGGCGATGGCCGAACTCGCCGCCGCCGCTCGTCCGGATCCAAGCGCCGAGCGCACGAGCATCGGGGACGTGATTGACGCAGTCCTCGAAGACCTAGAGATCCCACCGGACGAGACGGACGCGATCCAGTGGCCGTGGCGGGATCTCGGGCTCTCGATGCGTCCAATGTCGTGCGGGCAGCTGATCCTGTTCGCCGGCCGCCCCGGTTCTGGGAAGTCCGTGGCCCTGGTCGACGTCGCCCGGGACGCTGCACTGCGGCAAGGGAAGACCGTGCTCCTGCACACCCTCGAGATGAGCCGCGACGAAGTGATCTGGCGGATCCTCGCCGCCGAGGCGCGCATCCCGCTGTCCGCGGTCCTGTCCCGGTCTCTGAGCGCGGAGCACTGGGAGCGCATCGCACAGGCCCGAGCAGCGTTCGAGGGCGCCCCGCTGCACATCGTGGACACCCCGAACCTGACCACCGCGGACCTGCGCGCGTCGATCGACCGTCTCCACCCCGACCTGGTCGTCATCGACTATGTCCAGCTCGGCACCGTGAACCCGCGTCCCGAACGCCGCGTCGCGCTCGAGGAGTACATCCGCAACCTCAAGCTCGTCGCGAAGGCGGCCGGCGTGCCGATCCTGACCGCGGCGCAGCTCGGTCGCGGACCGGAGATGCGCACCGACCACACCCCCCAGCTGTCCGACCTACGCGAGACCGGGTCGCTGGAGCAGGACGCGGACGCCGTGGTGCTGCTGTTCCGCCCGGACTACTACGAGCCGGAGTCCGCCCGGGCGGGTGAGGTCGACATGATCGTCGCGAAGCAGCGCAACGGCCCGACCGGGACGGTCACGCTCTGCCACCAGCTGCACTACTCCCGGTTCGTGGACATGGCCGCCTGAGTTCTGTGTGACACATCCCTCCGCACGATGCGGGCATGGGAAGACCCCCGGACGGCACGGAGCCCCGCACCGAGACCGTCACCACCCGTTTCACCCCGACCGGCCACCTGCTGATGAACATCGCGCGGGGCCGTAAGTCCCGTTCCGCGTACATCCGTGGGCTCGTCGCCGAAGACGTCGCCCGCCGAGGCATCCGACTCAAGGAGCACTGATGGACTCCACCCACAACACCCGAGGCAGGGCGAAGCTCCGCCTGCTTCCGGAAGACCTCTCCGAGATCCTCGATCTCCCCGAGCACACCCATGTGGTCGCGGTGCAGACCGAGATCGACCCGCTCTCGATCAAGATCCTGATCGAGGGCCCCGGACTCCCGGAGTGCGTCCCCGGGACCGAGGCGCCGTACCTGCACCGGACCATCGAGCAGACGTCCCCCACCACCCAGACCGTGCGATGGGCGTGATGGGTACCTACGCCGCGAACACCGACGTCTCGTCGGATCGGTCCCGGTCCGAGATCGAACGCACCCTCATCCGATACGGCGCCACCTCGTTCTCCTACGGGTGGGAAGGGGGCAGGGCCGCCATTCAGTTCGTGAAGGACGGCAAGCGCATCCGGTTCACCCTCCCGCTGCCCGACCGCAACGACCGCGAGTTCACCCACCACTCCCGCGGCGCCCGGACCGCGTCGGCCGCGGAGAGCGCCTACGAGCAGGCATCCCGGCAGCGGTGGCGCGCTCTCGCATTGGTCGTGAAGGCGAAGCTCGAGGCCGTCGAAGCCGGGATCACGACGTTCGAGGAGGAGTTCCTCGCGCACCTCGTTCTGCCGTCCGGGACCTCGGTGTTCGACTCCGTGGCCCCGGCGATCGAGCTCGCGTACGCAACGGGCGACACCCGACCGCTGCTGCAGATCGGTGGTGCGGCGTGAGGGTCCTGACCGTGAAGCAGCCGTGGGCGTGGGCGATCATCCACGGTCAGAAAGACGTCGAGAACCGCGTCCAGTCGCTCGGCCGGTACCGCGGGCCCGTCGCGATCCACGCCGGGGCATCGTTCGCTCCCGAGGCTTGGCGAAGCCCGGTCCTGGCGGAGGTCGCTCGCCGCTTCGGGATTTCCCGCGAGACGGCCGTCGGTCTAGATCTGCCGACAAGGTGCGTAATCGGCGTCGTCGACCTCGTGGACGAGCACCGAGGGCACAACAGCGAGATGGACCGCCTCCGCGCCGTCCGCTCGTGCTTCCGGCCCGGGGTGCCCTACGGCCCGTGCTCGCCCTGGGCCATGTCGGACCACCACCACCTCGTGCTGGCGAACCCGCGCCCGCTCCCCCGCCCGATCCCCGCGACCGGTCGACTTGGGCTCTGGCGACCGGACGACGCGCTGCTGGCAGCGACCCGCGAGCAGCTCAGGGAGGTGGCGTGATGGAGGATGAGACCCAGGGCTTGTCGCCCCAGATCAACGGCCCCAGTTCGGGCCGAATCAGCTTGAGCTCGTTCAACATACCCAGGCGACGCTGCTTGAGCCTGATTCTCCCGATCAGAGGGTGCCAGATCAGATCAGTGACCAACTCGGACGACGTCGTAGCCGCGTTCTCCAGGAACAAGTCAGACGGATTTGCGTCAGGCTCGCTCCTTTGCCACATCGTCAGAGTCCGCAGAGCTCGAGCCAGGTCCACGTGCTCCTCTACAGGACGGCGCGGCAGGCGTGCCAGTAGCGCCGTTGTTCGAAGTTCACGAAGCTTCGCGTCGAACCCCGGGGGTTGGCTCTGGAATCGCCCCGTGTCAACGACATGCAGCGCGGCAAGCACAGCGGCCCTCGCTGCCCGACGTTCTTTGCGCACGTCGAGCAGCCTCGTCAGCACGCTGCCCGCGCCGAAGGCTGTCGCTAAAGCCGCGACGGTGCCGACCCATCCGTACTCCATGGCTGGCAGCATCCCACGCTCGGCGGTGCGGGCGTGAGGTGGTCCAAGGTCGACGACCGCCTCGGGGATCACCCGAAGTGGCTCGCCGACCATGACCGGACTCGCTGCTGTCCGCTGCATGAGCCCTGCCACGCGGACGTGCCGCTGGAACTGGCGAACTCAGGACAAAGTACCAAGGACGGTAGCGGCTGCTGTCAGAGTGAATCCGGCGATGACCCAGAAGAGGTCCCACCCGGCTCCATTGAGTTCCTCGCCTAGATCGCCCCACGCGGCGTTCTCGGTGTTGAAGTCGAGGATCGTCTTGGCCGCGTTCTTACGCTCAGCGATCAGGGCTTGTTGCCGAGCCTGCTCCTTCCTGAGCCGGCGGTAGATGCGAGCCGCCCCGAGAGCCGGAAGAGCGGCTCCTGCGAGGGCGAGAGTGATCACGATTGCTGTCATGCCGGGCACGGTACGGGTACGGGACCTGGCACTTCGCGCGGCGTCGGCGTCGGTGGGCGACTACTCGACAATGCGACCGCGGACCTGAACCGCACCCGGATGCTCGCGGAGGCCGCAATCGCCCGGGCCGCCGGCCGGTAGCCCACGGCGTAAATGTCAGACACAACACCCGGCCGTCTGCCAGCATCAGGCCATGAGACTGAACCCCCCGATTTCACCAGAGCCACCCGACGACCTCTGGTCCTGGCTCAACGCCAACGGCGGCACGATCACCACGATCGCCACCGTCATCACCGCGCTCGTCGCGATCGGCGCGCTCATCGCGGCAGCACGCGACAGCCGCGAACGGTCCCGCCCCTACCTCGCGGCCGAGCTGTTCCCCGCGCCGAGGTCGAACGTCACAGTCGTGTTCCGGGTCTTCAACTTCGGCAGCACGGTCGCCCGCGACGTCCAAGTCACCTTCGACCCACCGATCGAAGCCACCGCCGAAGACGACCCCGCACGGCACATCCGCCTCCGCTACGAACCGGTCATCCCGCACCTCAACCCGGGCCAGGCCCTCAACAACACCTGGCAGACCTTCGCGGCACGCGGGAAGATCAGCACCGCGCCGGACGCGTGCACGGTCACGATCAAGTACAAGGGCTCAGGTCGACGGACCCACACTGACACCTACACGCTGCAACTCGACGCCATCACCCACGAGACCGAGTCCGTGTCGTCCGACTCCGAACTCGGCGCCATCCGCAGAATCGCCAAGTCACTCGAGGCGCTCGTCGCGAAGTAGCACCCCCCACCGGACACTCCGAGGGCGACCACGCGCACACCGTGGACCCCGAACCCGTGGGAGAACCGCTCATGGCCCGGCCGACCGCACCCATCGAGTGCACCAAGTGCGGGCAGACCCATCGAGACCACCTCGGTCACCCCGGCTGCACCGGCCACATTTCGTCCGGGCCCCGCAAGGGTGAGCCGTGCACGAAGTCCCGGCGGGTAGGTCAGGAGGTGTGCGACTCGCACGGGGGTCGCGCACGGCAGAACGTGAAGGCCGCGACGAGGCGCCGGCAGGAGGAAGCGGCGGAGGTCGCGGTCCGGACCCTGGGGCTGCCGGTGGACGTGTCCCCGACGGACGCCCTCCTCGAGGAGGTCCGGTGGACAGCCGGTCACGTCCAGTGGCTGCGTGCCCGGGTGCAGGAGCTCGAGGACGGCATGACCGTGTCCGGGTTCGGGGCGGACAACGCGGCGACCCGGCACCCCCTGGTGTGGGGGACGACGAAGGTCGTCGACCGAGGCTCGGGTGAACACCAGGGGGTCGATGAGACGGAGTCGGCCAGCCCATCGATCTGGTACGACCTGTATGCGAAGGAACGCGCGCACCTCGTCGTCGTGTGCCGGGAAGCGATCAAGGCCGGTGTCGAGGAACGACGGGTCCGGCTCGCCGAGCAGCAGGGGGAACTCGTCGCCGGAGCCATCCGCGCCATCCTCGCCGACCTTGGGCTGACGCCTGAGCAGCAGGCGAAGGTGTCCGAGGTCGTGCCCCGGCACTTGCGGTTGCTCGCAGGGACGGCCGCATGAATGTGGCGACCTCAGGGCGAGGGGTAGGGGCCAAGCTGCCGGAATCCCGGCGTCCCGAGCTTCGTCTCCCACGTGACGCGAGCCCTCGCGCGGATGGTCGGGTACGCGATATAGAGCACTCCCGCGTCTCCCTCGGCAGCGACCTCAGCCTGATACTGGCTCCGGGCTTGAAGTGCAATCTCGGACGAATCGAACTCCACCGCCCCTCCGGCTCGCACTTCGTCGTGCGCGACGACGTAGCGCTCCCCTCGGATCGTGAACACCACCTCGGCCCGGTACGCCGTAGTGGAGCCCGCATTGCGAAGCACCACGGTGCGTTCATCGGGCGAGGCGAACTCCCATTCGACGTCAGATCGCTCGAGGTGTCGCTGTTCTCTCGCCGTTTCGAGGTCGACCGACGCCTTCGCAGCCGCTGCGGAGTCATCGGCTGCGTCCGCCGCACGCTTCGAGTCGCGCCGCGCGACCATTGCGACCACCAGCGCCCCGAGCGCCACAACCACACCTGCGATGCTGCCAATACCCGAGAGGTCCACGACGTGAAGGTAGCCGCCCGGCGTGGTTCCGTGTGACGGAACTGGCATGGGCTGAGCACGCCGCCCGCATGTTCGAGCCCGCGCCCCCGCCCCGCTGGGCCACGCCCGGGCAGCTCGCCCAGCACATCGACCTCACCGTGAAGCAGACCCCTGCACTCGACCTGATCGACGAGGCGCTGGTCGAGGCATTCACCACCCCTGACTCACGGGTGATCATCGCGATGCCCCCGCAGGAGGGGAAGTCGCAGCGCGCGTCCCGGTGGTTCCCGCTGTGGGCGCTCCTGCAGAACCCGGAGCTGCGGATCGCCGTCGCGTCGTACGAGCACGGGGTTGCCCGCCGGTGGGGCCGCACCATCCGTGACGACATCACCTCGAACGCCGCCGACCTCGGCCTGACCATCCGACCGGATCTTTCCGCGCAAGCCGAATGGCAGCTCGACCGTCACCAGGGCGGCGTGTACTCCGTCGGCGTCGGCGGGGCGCTCACCGGGCGCCCCGTGGACTTGATGATCATCGACGATCCGTTCAAGGGCCACGAGACCGCGGACTCCCTGACCATCCGAGAGGCAGTGTGGGAGTGGTGGACCGGCACGGTCGCGACCCGGTTCTCCCCCGGCGCCCCCGTGGTCCTGATCCAGACCCGGTGGCACGAGGACGACCTCGCCGGCCGCCTCCTCAAGGGCGAGACCGCCGGACGGTGGAAGGAGATCAGCATCCCCGCTCAGTGCGAGGACCCCACCACCGACCCCCTCAGCCGCACCACGGTCGGGGAGTTCATGGTGTCCGCGCAGGGCCGCACCCAGGAGCAGTGGGAGATCCGCAAGTCCGAGCAGACCGCACGGTCCTGGGCGGCCCTGTACCAGCAGCACCCCACCCCGGTGGAGGGCGCGGTCTGGAAGTCCCCGTGGATCGAGACGAACCGAGGGAAGACCGGCGACTTCCACCACCGCGCCGCGAAGATCATCGTCGGCGTCGACCCAGCAGCCACCTCGAAGACCACATCCGACGAGACCGGGATCGTCGTCGTCGGGATGGACCGCGACGGCGTCGGGTGGGTCCTCGACGACCGGTCAGGTCGCGGCACCCCGATCGAGTGGGCGTCGCGGGTGTGGAACGCCGTCCTCGACTGGGGCGCGACCGAAGTCGTCGTGGAGGACAACCAGGGCGGGGAGATGGTGCTGGAGGTGATGCGGACGGCGTGGCGTTCCGTCGCACGCAACGCCGGGCGTCTCCCCCCACCCGTCCGCCGGGTGCACGCCACCCAGTCCAAGCGCACCCGCGCGGAGTCCGTGGCCGCGTTCTACGAGATCGGACGGGTCCGGCACGCCGCCGACGGCACCGACCGCCTCGCGACCCTCGAAGCGCAGATGATCAGCTGGACCGGGACCGGGGACTCTCCCGACCGGATCGACGCGATGGTCCACGCCCTCACCGCGCTGTTCCTCCCGCAGCACTCCGACGGGTCGATCGGGACCGCACCGACCGGGCGAACACGGTGGGCAGGGATGCGCGGTCGCTGAATGCACGTGTCAGACAGTGCGTCCGGCCTCCGTCACCTCGGCGATCGAGGCGTAGATGTCCTGTCCTGGTTTCGACCTAAGCGCAGCGATGAACAGCTGCATCGCGTTCTCGCGGACGGTGTCGTCGTTCAAGAACGGATCGAAAGTGGTCCGGCTGAGGTTCGGGCGCTTCGTATCGAGCGCTTGCGCCTGCAGCGAGAGCCTGGCTCGGAGCACATCCTCATTCTGTGGAATCTGCGCCAGGTACTGGAGCGCGCGCTGGTAGACCTGCCAGGCATAGTCCTGCTCGACTTCAGCCAAACTTCGTTCATTGCGAGATCTCGGCATGCGGCTCCCATCGGCACGGAGAGCCTCGGACTGAGGGGACTCCGGCAGTCCGGCTGGTACCCCATTCGCCACCATGGCCCGGCCAGGCAGTCGACCCTCGGGAGCACCAGTGCGAGACCACATCCAGGACCAGTGGGCCCCACTCGCTCACATCCCCGAGATCGCGGACAACACCCGACCCGTCGGCGCCCCGACCTGGATCGACCTCGTCGACGTCCGCCGCCTCACCGCGTACCGGGTGCTGTCGGCCTACCGGGAGAACACCCGCCGGTACTGGCTGCCCGACGCGATGTGGACCGGGGATTTCCGCAAGCGCGGCGAGGAGTTCGTGGTCGGTGACCCACAGGCCGCGAACTACCGGGAGTACGGCGACGCCGCCCTGCTGGTGGACACGGCCCGGGCGCTGCTGCTCGGCGACGACCAGGTCATCACGCTCCCCGACGACGCTCCGGAGCAGGTAAAGACCTGGCTGACTGAGTGGGCGGTCAAGGAGCGCCTGAACCAGAAGCTCCTCGAGGGCGAGGAGAACAGCATCGGCGACGGGGACGGCGTCTACGTCCTCGGGTGGTCCACCACGAAGCAGCGCCCGACGCTGCGGGTGTACGACCCCGGGTTCTACTTCCCCGACACCCTGACCGTCGTTCCCGGGTGGGATGACGACGAGTTCGCCCCGATCGTGCACGTCGCGTGGGAGTGGACGGACAACGACGGCAAGGACTGGATCCGCAGGCAGACCTGGCAGCTGACCCGGCTGGAGACCTCGGTGTCCGCGCCGTGGGGCGGGACCCGGGCGTGGACGTGCCTGTACCGGCAGGTCGACTACGACGCGTCCGAGCGCCTCCCGAACACCACCGTGTACTCCCCCGAGCTCACCAGGACGCCGCACCGTCGGGTCCTGACAGGTGACCCGGACGGTGACGGGTGGGTCGACATGGCGATCGACTTCATCCCCGTCGTGCACGTCCCGAACGACGCCGCCACGAAGCGCACCTTCGGCACCTCGCTGCTGACCCGGATCGCGCAGATCCTCGACGACATCGGAAACACCGACACCGACCTTGCCGCCGCGTCCCAGACCGCCGCGCCGGCGCTCGTGACGACAGGTGTCCCGGCCGGTGGCCTGACGGGTGGGCCGGGTGAGCAGTGGGGTCTGCCCGCCGACGCCACCGCCGGGTTCCTCGACACATCGAAGAACCTGACCGCGCTGCGGGAGTTCGACAAGGACCTCCTCGACCGGCTCGCCACGAACTCCCGCCTCGCCCTTGCCCTGCTCGGCCGGGTCCAGCCCAACGACGTGCCGTCCGGGTACGCGCTGCAGCTCGGGTTCCAGCCCGCCCGGTCCCTGCTCCGTGAGATGCGGACCGTCCGCGACGAGAAGTACCCACTGATCTTGCGGTTCGCGATGCGCATCGCCCAGGCCGCCGGGATCCTGCCCGCCGGGGCGACCCCCAGCGCCACGATCGAGCTGGGCACGTCGATGCCCTCCGACCTGCCCGCCGCGATCGACACCGTGAAGGACCTCCTCCCGGTCCACGGGATCTCCACCGGGACCGCGGTGAAGGTCCTCGTCGCCGCCGGGCTCCCGATCGACGACGCGCAGGCCGAAGTCGACGCGATCAAGACCGAGTGGTTCGACCAGGCGGTCAAGCTCGTCGAGGCGACCGGGAACGCCGCGGCCGCCGCGCAGATGCTCGGGATTCAGCCCGCCACCACCGGCACCGAGGCGACCGAGTGAGCTGGGCAGCGACCGCGGCGGGCGGCGAGGTGCACGTCCTGCCGGTCAACGACACCGTGGCGCACGAGCACACCGACGCGTGCGTGTGCGGGCCGACCACCGAGCCGGTCCCGCGCCCGGACGGATCCTTCGGGTGGCTCATCACCCATGATGCCCTCGACGGACGCGAGCACGCCGAACGGGGCGAGACGATCCCGAGCGAGGCACCGTGAACGACGTCGTCATCGAGGCCGTCCACGACGACAAGAGCATCACCGACTACCCGATCCACCCCAACCGGCTCGTCTTCCACTGGTCCCCCACGAGCCGCCGCCAGCAGATCGAGGAGCGGGGACTGCGCATCCGGTCCCTGTCCCTGCACGCCCCGATCCGCTACCCGATGGTGTGCTTCGCCCCCGACCCACTGTCCGCATGGTCGATGTCCGGCGGCACCTTCGTCATCGACGGTGAGGACAGCTGGGACCTGTGGGGTGTGTACGCAGGCGACCTCCGGTACGGGTTCGAGGTCATCCCGAACGACGACGCCACGATCCGCGAGCTCCGCGTGTACCGGTCCGTCCCAGCCGACGCCGTGCACCTCGTGGGTTCCCGCAGCGCGTGACACCCCCGGCGACACCCTGACCCTCGTCCACCCCGACGACACAGGGAGCACCGATGCCGAAGTCGCGCGCCAGACTGCGCCTGCGCTACATGACCGACCCGAACCCCGAGGGCACCCCGGGCAGCACCCCGCCCGCCCCGACACCGCCCGCGACGTTCACCCAGCAGCAGCTCAACGACATCGCCGCGTCCGAGAAGGCCCAGGGCCGCAACGCCGCGCTGCGCGAGGTCTCGGAGAAGCTCGGGATGACCGTCGAGGACGCGGCGCAGGTCCTCGCGGCGGCGAAGGCCGCGGACGACGCGAACAAGTCCGACGCTCAGCGTGACCGGGAGGCCGCCGCCAAGGAGAAGGCCGAGGCCGAGGCTGAGAAGGCCGCTGCTGCCGCTGACCGGCACGCCGCCCGCGTCGAGCGTCTCCTCGGGACCGCCGGTGCCGCGAACGTCGCTGTGGCCGCCCGGGCGATCGACGTGGCCGTCGGTGCCGACGATGCCACCGTGACCGCGGCGATCGAGAAGCTCAAGACTGACGCGCCGGGCCTGTTCGGTGCCGCCCCGACCGCCCCGCACACCGACCCCTCGAAGCCCCCGGCCGCCCCGCCTGCGAAGGGCACCGCCGCCGAGCGCGCCGCCGCGATCGCCGCGTCGCGCGGCTACACCAAGCCCGCGGCCTGACAGCTGGTGGTCGGGGCGTCAACACGGACCGGGCCCGTTCACGACTACTCCGTGAAGGCCGCTTGGGGGTTGCTCTCGCCCGGACTCCTTGCCCCTGCAGCAGCGCGACCTGCGCCCCGACCACCCACCCACTCACCCCACCGGAGCGGCCATGCAGCCCACCATCGGACGGATCGTCCACTACCAGTCCTACGGCACCCCGGCCGGTGAGTACCTGCCCGAGCCGCGCGCCGCGATCGTCACCGCCGTGCACAACACCGAGCCGGTGCCCGAGCACGGCGTCCCCAGCATCGACGCGACAGTCCTCACGCCCACCGGGATGTTCTTCTCCCAGCACCTCCCGTACTCGGAGAAGCCGAAGCCGGGCCACTGGTCCTGGCCGCCGCGCGTGTGACACCCCCCGCCGCACACTCCACCCGACCGCCCCGAGCGGACCAGGACCACGACTGGCTGACCCGTGGACGCCGAGCCCCCAGGGCCGTGCGCACCCCACACCCGACCCACCCTGGGAGCAGCTGATGTCCATCAGCCCGAAGACCACCGAGATCACGGGCGTCGACGACCCGTCGTGGCTCGGTTCCGCCCACGGCCTCGACTCGACCGAGACCATCACCCTCGACCCGGCGCTGTTCGACGCGGAGACGCACTACCCCGACGGCTACCTGCCGTCCGGCCTGAACCTCGCGAAGGTCACCGCGACCAGCCTGTACGGCCCCTACGACAACGCCGCGACCGACGGCCGGGAGGTCTTCGCGGGCCACCTCGTCGCCCCGCGGCCCGTCGATGGGCAGCCCCGCATCGTCGCGGCCGCGCTCACCCACGGCAAGGTCCGTGCCGCCAACCTGCCCATCTCGCTCGACGCCGCCGGCAAGGCCGACGCCGCGGGCCGCATCCGGTACATCTGAGGAGCACCGACATGCCGAACATCCTCGAGCTGGTCGACCCCGTCGTGGCGACCCTCACCGCACGCCAGGTGCCGGAGCCGATCGAGAACCCGCTGACCTCGGTCCTGCCGAACGTCCGGGTCCAGGGCCGCAAGTCCAAGACCGTGCGCCGCACCCACCGCACCACGACCGCGAAGTTCCGGTCGTACGACGCGGAGGCGCCGATCGGGAAGCGCCCCGACTCGATCGTGCTGCAGGAGCTGGCTCTCCCGGCCCTGTCGGAGAAGCTGCCGATCAGCGAGGACCTCCTGCTGCAGCTCGCCGAGTCCGGTGGCGCGACCCCGGTGATCGACCGGATCGTCGAGTCGATCTACGACGACGTCGAGCGGCTGACCACCTCGGTCCTGAACCGTGCCGAGCTGGCACGCGGTCAGTTCCTGTCCACCGGCAAGGTCACGATCAACGAGAACGGGTTCGTCGACGAGGCGGACTTCGGGCTGGCCGCCACCCACAAGGTCACCCCGGCGGTCCTGTGGTCCAACCCGGCCGCGACCGCGATCGACGACGAGCTGGTCTGGCAGCGGCAGGTCCGCCGCGACGCTGGCCGCCCGGTGCAGCGCGCGGTGACCTCCGAGCGTGTCCGGAACTTCCTGCTCCGCAACGAGCAGTACCGGACCGCGTTCTGGCAGGGCGTCGCCAACCCCCCGACCCTGAACCCGGAGCAGCTCAACCAGGTGCGCGCCACCTACGGCCTGCCCCCGATCGAGGTGTACGAGGGCGAGGTCAACGTCGACGACGTGATCACCCGCGTCATCGACGACCACCTGTTCGTCTACGTGACGGACAACGTCGGCGAGTCCCAGTGGGGCATCACCGCTGAGGCCCGCCAGCTCGTCGCGTCGAACGCGGTGGACTTCGCGCAGGAGCAGGCCCCGGGCCTGATGGTCGTCCAGTGGTCCGACCCCGACCCGGTCGTGACCTGGACGAAGGTCGCCTCGATCTTCCTGCCGGTCGCCGGTGACATCAACGGCCTGCTGGTCGCGTCGGTCGTCGCCCCGAGCTGACCCCCTGAACGGGCCGTCAGCAGTCGCTTCCCCGGCTGCTGACGGCCCGTCCCACATCCCGCACGAGGAAGGCACCACGATGACGAAGATCCGCCCCGACTTCGCGGGCACCGTGTTCCTGAACGGCAAGCCCTACGCGGCCGGCGACAAGGTCCCCGATGGTGTGCACGTCGGCGCGCACCTGACCGCCGACGGCAAGGAGTACGGCGCACCTGCCGCCACCCCGATCACCACCGGCGACGGTACGGCGACCCCGCCCACCCCGGACCCCCTGACCCCGGAGGAGACCGAGCAGGCACAGGGCATCGGTCTGCCGTTCGAGGACCTCGACCCGACGTTCGTGCGCGGGGCCTTGGCCGGGCACGCCCAGGGCCGGGAGGACGGGGTCTCCGAGACCCTGACCCACGCCGCCGCGGGCACCAAGCTCGACCTGACCGCGAACGTCCCCGACGTGCTCGCGCACATCGAGGCGCACCCCGACGAGACCGCCGCAGTCCTCGCGCTCGAGGCCGCCGGTGAGGCCCGCGCCGGGATCCTCAAGAAGTACCTGGGCTGATGGCTGAGGAGGTCGGCCAGGAGGTCCTCGCGCGGGTCGACCTCCTCGTCCGCCAGGGCTCGGACTGCGCGTTCACCCTGCTGTTCTCCGAGGAGGACGAGCAGGGCACGATCGTGCAGGACTTCACCGGGTGGTCGGCGCGGTCACAGCTGCGCCGCAAGGTCGGCGGGGAGATCTGGCACGAGCTGGCTGTCGGCGCCGGGCTCACCCTCACGCACGACGCCGGGGTGCTGACCGTCGCGGGACTGATCCCCCACGCCGTGACCGAGGACCCCGCGTGGAACGCCCGGAACGTCGGTGCGTGGGACATCGAGCTGGTCCGCGCCGACGGGTGGGTCATCCCCCTGGCGGCCGGCGCGGTGCGCGTCGACCACGACGTGACCCGGGAGGCAGCGTGAGCACCCAGGTCGTGAAGATCGTCCAGCGCCCGACCCGTGTGGTCGGCATCCCCCGGGCTGTCGGGCCGCAGGGTGCACCAGGAGCACCGGGACGCGACGGTGAGCCTGGCGCGCAGGGCGAGCCCGGTCCGCAGGGCCCGGCGGGCACGGACGGTGCTGCGGGGCCCAAAGGCGACCCCGGCACGGTCGGTCCCGCGGGTCCTGAAGGGCCACGCGGCCCGGCAGGTGAGCGCGGTCCGGCAGGAGCTGACGGCGTCCCGGGCCCCACCGGAGAGCCCGGCCCACAGGGCGAGCGTGGTCCCGTCGGTCCCGTCGGTCCTGACGGCCCGCCAGGAGCGAAGGGCGACCCGGGCGACCGCGGACCCGCAGGTGCCGACGGCGAACCGGGACCCCAGGGCGAGACAGGTCCCGCAGGCCAGGACGGACGCGACGGCGCGGACGGGGTCTCCCCCAGCCTGTCCATCGGAACGGTCACGACCGGCGCACCCGGGACACCTGCCGACGCGTCGATCAGCGGGGACTTCCCCGACCTGCACCTCGACCTGACCATCCCGCGCGGCGCCGACGGTTCCGGCGGCGGGAGTGGTGGCTCCGACGTGGACACAGCGGCCCTCATCGCCGATGACACCTCGATGACCCGCGCTGCGCTCGACGCCCTCACCGCACGCCGCGCCACCACGATCACCGCGGCGTCCGGCCCGGGCACGGTCGCTCTCGCACCCGGGTTCGTGATCACCGATGTCAGCTTCACGGGCGCGGCACGGCTCCGCCTGTACCGCACGGCCGCCGGGCGCGACGCCGACGCTGGCAGGGCAGTCAGCACCCCGTACCCGGGCGGGCGCGGCCTGCTCTACGAGTACGTCGCGGTCGGCTCCGAAACCGACGCCGAGGGGCCGGTCAGCGGCGTCATCGACGGCACCGACGCCTTCTGGCACGTCGACGGCGGACCCGTCGACATCACGATCACCTGGTTCCCGATGGAGCGCCCATGACGCACACCTCGTTCACCGTCGCCCCGACCAACGCGACCGACAGCGCGTTCCGCGCATGGGGGTCCGGGCTATCCGCGGCGCTCGCACAGGTCGGGATGGTCAAGGTGCCCACGGCCGGCCAGATCGACTGGGCGACCGTCCTCGCGCCGACGAACATCCGCTTGACGCAGGGCTTCGAGATCTGGCGCTTCGACGACCAGCTGCAGGCCACGCACCCGCTGTTCGTCAAGATCGAGTACGGGTCGTCCGGTTGGGCTCCCGTCGCCCCGGGCCTCACGATCACTGTCGGCAAGGGTGTCACCGGGCCCACGATCACAGGCGTCCTGGTGCCGCGAACGGCGGTGTCCGACGGAACCACGTCCAGCACCGGGGCGGCCTCGGACACCCCGCAGGAGCACATCGTCTCGACGTGCTCCGGGCGGTCCTGCCTGGTCGTGGTGTTCAACGCCTCGAACCCGTCGGTCTACGGCAGCCCGGTGTTCGTGCTCGAACGTTCGCGGGACAACGCCGGCCGTGCCACCGGTGACGGGGTGTCGTTCACCTGCTCTATGGGAGCGGTGACCACCGCCATCCAGTCCGCGCCCCCGAACCCGTTCTACGCGACCGCGTACGCGTCAGAGGCTCAGGCGGTCGGGGCGATCCCCGCGGTCCTCCCGTACACACTGTCGGGTGCGACGCTGACCGCCTCGAGCTCTCTGGCCACCGGGGTGATCGCTCCGGTACTCCCCTGGGTCGCGTTCGCCCCCGGGCTGGCGCCGTGGCAGCCGCTCGCCGCGCTCACCTACGCCCCCGGCGACGCGGTCGGCGGATCGATCATCACCACGCGCCTGCTCGGGCGTGACCTGCCCTACCGGGTGATCCCCGTCGGGAACGGTCACAACGGGTGGGGCATCTCCCTACGAGAGAATCGCGGATCCGCGTCCAGCGGAGGCACCCTCGCCACGAACCGCGCTCCCGGTCTCATGGTGCTCTGGGAGGACTGATGGCCGTCGAACAGTGGAAGGTCTACGCGGACGTCACCAACCCCGACTCAGGCCAGGTCGGGTCCACCGTCGGCACGTCAATCGCCGCCGGCGTCTCCGGTGGGCTGTACTGGTTCCTGGACAAGGCGGGGATCACCGTCGCCGAGGTCAAGACCGTCGGAAGGCTCTACCCCTGACCATTGACCATTTCGGCTAGTCGACTGCCGACTCTGCGCTGGCGGCGGCCTCTACACGCCTCTTCTCACTGCGACGAACTCTCCAGTCAGAGACGTAAGCCATCCCGATCCCGATTGCCATGTACCCAACGGCGAGCCACCACAGCCACGCGGTTGGGTCGATCTCCGTTGCCGCACCCAGGAACGCGGCGATGAGGAAGATCACAGCCCCGGCCCCGGAGACGACCACTCCGAGGACTCCGATCGGGCTGCGCCACTTCACGCTCGCGAGCTTCGTAGCGTTCACCCGCAAGTAGGTGTCGATGTCGTCGACGAGCTCAGAGGGGGCGACTGCCCGCAGGTCGACAGCCTCCTTCATGGACTGGATGCGCTTGAGCGGTCGGTTCACCGCGAAAGCGGTGACGACGATCCCGATGAGGCTGACCAGTGGTGCCGCGAGGTTGATGAGGGTGTCCGTCTCCATTTCACCCTCATCGGACATCGGCGGGTGATTCTTCGGTGACACCGAGGGGCTCACACTCCTGCCGTAGAGAGGAGGCACCTGTGGCGATGACGGACCTGGATCTCGCACGGATCCGCGACGAGGTCGGCGAGCAGCCCGACGACAACACGATCGACGACTACTTCGACGCACTCGGGCACTGGCTGCCCGTCGCGATACGGGTCCTCAAGCGCCGCCGCGCGAACGCGGCGGCAGGCGGGCAGGAGACGAAGTCGTTCACGCTCGACGGTGTCCTCTCGGTCGGGCTCTCGACGGCGAACCTCGCGGGGCTCGACGCTCAGATCGCACGGCTCGAGGCGGCATGGGCCGCTGAGCAGGGCGGGACGACGGCGGCGGGCGTGACCACGGCGCGGATCCGGCGCCCGGACCGGTACCGGTGACCCAGCCCGACGAGATCGAAGCCCTCACCGTCGCGCTACGCGCGGACATGGACGCGGTGTGGCAGCAGATCCTCACCGAGCAGCAGGAACTGCAGCGCCTCTGGCCGGGCTTAACCCGGCCGATGCGGGTGCACCGGCTTGCCCTGCTGCAGGCGAAGATCCGGGAGCTCGCGGACGCCGCCGACGAGATCGCCGCCCGGCATGTGACCGGGATGCTCCGGGAGGCTTACGAGGCGGGGGCGTGGGGCGCCGCGACCGTCGCATCCACGACCGCGGTGTTCTCCGACATCGACCTCGACGCCATCACGCACCTGGCGACCGAGACGATGGACGACCTGCTGCGCGCCACCACCGGGATCCGCGACTCGACTCGCCAGTTGGTCCAGCGCCTGACACGCGATCACCTGCGCGCACAGCTCTACACCGGGCTCACCGCCGAGCAGGCCGGCGTCCGGTTGGCCGCCGACCTCGCCGACCACGGCGTCACCGCGATCACCTACACCGACGGCCGCCGGGTCGGACTGTCGACCTACACCGACATGGTGGCCCGAACGAAGTCCGCCGAGGCGTACCAGAACGGTGGGTTCAACCAGGGCGAGGAACTCGGGATCGGGTGGTGGGAGGTCATGGACGGCTCCGCGTGCGGCTGGACGTCCCACGACGACCCGCGCAAGGCCGACGGCTTGATCGTGCGCCTCGACGAGGCCCGGCAGCACCCGATTTCGCACCCGAACTGCCGGCGCGCGACGACGCCCCGCCCGGACATCTCCTCCGCCCGCGATGCGGAGGTAGCCGACCGGACCCCGACCGAGCAGCAGCGCGCAGACCAGCGGGCCGCTGAGGAAGCCCGGGCAGCTGCGATCGCCCGCGTGCCACGGCGCAGGTCGCTGGACCGGCAGGTCGCCCGACGTAGGGCCGTCACCCAGAACCTCGCGGATGGCACCGCAGCCTCTGTCGCGCAGCAGCGGCACCAGCGGTTGGCACCCCCGGCCTGACTCTGGCCGCATGGCCCTCACCCCGTTCAAGATCTCCGCTCACCCGGGCGGTGGCTCCGTCGTCATCGACGGGCAGGACGTCTCCGAGCGCGTCGCGAACTTCGTCGTCGAGGCCGGCGCGGCTGGGACGGTGCCGCAGGTGACCCTGGTCCAGTTCGGGCCGGTCGACATCGAGGGCGAGGGCGTCGTCACCGTCGTTCGCGACCCCGACGGCGGAGCAGTGGCCGACGCGGTCGTCGCGTTCCTCGAAGAGATCGATCCCGACGTGTTCGTCTCGGTCGTCGAGTCGAAGTTCACCTCGCTCGGGTCGAGCCCGATCGCGCTCGCGCTGCAGACGCTGATCGAGGTCGCGAAGGAGGCGACCGACTGATGGTCGACCTCTCCCCGATCTTCGCCACCGCTGAGTCTCTGGTCCGGCAGGCGGTCGCCAGCGCCAGCACCGAGGTCACGATCACCACGGGTGGGCGGCGGTTCACGGACCCGGACACCCTGCAGGAGGTCGCCGAGGGTGGCACGACGGTGGGCCCGGTCGCCGCGATCGTCGCGCCCGTGTCCTCCGGGCAGACCACCGAGGCACTGCCCGGCCTCGAGGTGCGCGCCAGGGACTGGAAGGTCGTGTGCACCCCGGACATGGACGACCCGGATCCCGCGGCGCTGATCGAGGTGACGGCGTCCCGTGACACCCAGCTGATCACCCGCACCGCAACAGTGCTCGGGGCCGTGCGGTCGTCGGCCGGCGCTGCGCTCATCGTCTACGCCCGACCGACCCGACCGGGGCGACCGTGATCGAGGTCCGTGTCGACGACGGCGGTCTCGCCTCCGCGTTCAAGCTCACCGGCCGGATGCTGCGCAACGACACCGCCCGGATGATCGCGCGCACCGGCGCCCGGGTGCGCACCCAGGTCCGCGCGGGCGCCTCCGGGCGACCCGGCCCCCGCGCCCCCACCGGGAACTACCGCCGGTCGATCTCCCACACCAACGGGCACGACGGTGCCATTCCCGTCTCGGTGATCTCGACCAACGCCCCGCAGGCCGCACGCCTCGAGTACGGGTTCTCCGGGATCGACGCGCTCGGCCGGTCCTACAACCAGCCCGCCTACCCGCACTGGCGGCCCGCCGCCGAGAAGGCCCAGGAGTTCCTCATGGCCGAAGCCGACAAGCTCGTCGCCGACGTGATCAGCCGACTGCAGGGCGGCAACCAGTGAGCGTCTTCTACCGGCCCGACCCGGTCATCGCCGGGGTGGAGCTCCTGCTCGCCGGGGCGCTGCCGGACAAGGTCGGCGGCCGGGACCTCGCGATCGAGGTCGACGCCGCACAGTGGACGATCCCGCAGGTCACGATCGAGCAGGTCGGCGGCCCGACGCCCACATCGATCCACTTCGGTGGCCACGACTGGGCGGTCTTGACGCTGCAGCTGTCGTCCATCGGCGCCGATCGCCGCCAGGCACGGCTGATCGGTGACCACGTCCGCGAAGCGATCACCGGGCAGGACCGCCACGGGCGCCCCCTGCACCCCCTCACCGTCCCCGGTGCCGCGGTCCTCGAGACCCGCAGCCAGAACGACGGGCACATCGCCCAGGACAACCCCGCCAAGTGGGTCGAGACCTTCGAGATCCGCTACCAGGGCGCGTGACACCCCCCTCCGCATGGTGGGCGGTGAAGGGACCGCGCCCACTCGCGGACTGCACCCCGACCGGGTGTCAGCACTTCACCACTGATCCGCGGGAGCACCCATGACGCTGCTGATGAAGCACTCGGGCCTGCCGGACACGGAGCCTGCGGTTACCACGCAGGACGCGTTCGACAAGGTCTGGTCGAAGAAGGGCTGGGAGATCGTCCCGCCCGAGGAGGTCGAGGTCGAGCGGTCCCGCCCGGGTGACGCCCCGGCCGAGACCGAGACCACCGACGCCAAGGCGAAGTCGTCCCGGCGCGCCACCAACGAGGAGGGCTGACATGTCCTTGTACATGCTCCGCGGCCGTGGTGCCGCCTGGTGGCTGCCGACCGTCGCCGACCCCGGCGGCGCTCCGACCGACGCCGAGATGGCAGCCGGGATCCCGCTGGCCGCCGCGTTCTCCCAGATCCAGGGCCTCGAGCCGCAGACGAACAAGATCAACGTCCCGCTGATGAAGTACAAGACCGAGGCGCAGATCGGTGGCCCGGAGACCTTCCAGGACGTCATCGTCACGATCGCCGAGGACGACGGCACCGGGACCGACGCGGACGCGGTCGAGCGGCAGGACGCCCTCGACACGATGCTCGCCGACACCACGGGCGTGCTGGTCCTGTCCCGGACGAAGCAGACCGGTGCCGTCGGCGACAAGGTCTTCACGATCGCGGCCGAGATCGCCTCCCAGGTCCCGAACTGGGACCTCGGGGCGAACGCCGCGACCACCGCGATCAACCTCACGCCCTCCACGCCGCTGCGGCCCGTGAAGGTCCTCGCCTGACCCCACCCCTCGTGCTGCTCGGCCCCGCATCCCCCTGCCAGGGCCGAGCAGCCGCATACCCAAGGAGCACCCGATGGACAAGAAGTTCCGCCCCGTCCGCGTCCCGATCGTCCTCGACCCCGACGTCGAGGAGGAGTACCTCAAGGCGCGGACGGAACTCGAACAGACCGCGGAGCAGTTGCTGAGCACCGCGAGCTCTCGCATCCGGCAGGCCCGCGAGCTCGCCGGCGACGACGAGGACGCCCGCACCGCTGCGGGTCAGGCCGTGGTCGACGAGGACACCGCGCAGATCGCCCGTCTCACCGAGGCCGTGGCCGCTGCGGACCTCGCGCTCAAGGACGTCACCCGACAGTTCATGTTCCGGCCGTTGGGCCGCAAGGCATGGAAGGCCCTGGTCGCGGCGAACCCCCCGACCGAGGAGTCGCACGCGGTGTGGGCCGCCGAGGGCAACGAGGGCACGGCCCCGTGGGACGAGGACGGCATGGCCCGCGACCTCATCGCCGCCGCGTGCGTGTCCCCGAAGATGACCCGCGACGAGGTCGAGCACCTGTTCGACGACGGGGACTACTCGCAGGGCGAGATCGGTCTGCTCTGGCTCGGCGCCCTGCAGGCGCAGCAGACCGCCGGGGCGATCTGACCGTGGGCACTCACCGGGTCGTGACCGGGGAGCGCACCCGGTCCGTCTCGGTGACCGGCGCCACCCGCGCACAGTGGAGGCACCTGCTCAACAGCTACGACCAGGACGACGACGATTTCGCGGTCGCGCTGATCGCGGTGTGCTGCGGACTCGACGACGACGACGCCCAGGACGCGTGGGATGACACCCCTCCGGCCCTGTCGGACGCGCTGTTGCGGGACTGCCTCGACCAGTCGAAGCCCCGCGACCTGGACTGGGCAATCGACCGTCTCGCAGCCGACTGGCGGCTCGCCGAGGAGCTGCGGACCTGCCAGGTCCACGGGGTCTCCCACGACGAGTTCCTGACCTGGTCCGAGGACGCACAGGACCTCGCGGTCGCGTCCGTCATCAAGTCCCGCGACCACTGCCCCGGATGCGGCGTGCCCTCCGGAGCGATGGAGGACCCGACGGCCGCGCGCGTCGAGGCCGTCCCGTGCGTCCACTGCCAGGCCCTCGCCGCACGCAGGGAGGCACTGCCCCCTGAGGTGCGGGACCACATCCACCTGATGGTCGTCCCGAGGAGGACCGCATGAGCCTGACCCCGGGCACCAGGACAGTCGGGATCGCCCTGCGCGGCGACGACACCTCTCTGCGCCAGGCGCTGCAGAACAGCGCGACTGCGATCCAGCAGTGGACGGGCCGCGCGAACCAGTCCCTGGCCGCTGCCGGTCGGATGGCGCAGGACTCGTCCCAGAGGATCAGCTCCGCAGCTCAGCAGGCCGCGACGGCGTCGCAGCAGTCGTCGGAGAAGATCACTCGCGCGTCGCAGCAGGCGTCAGCGGGGATGCGTTCGACCGGGCGCGAAGCCCAGACGATGAGCTCGCAGGTCTCCGCGGCGTTCGGGTCGCTGTCCGGGTCTCTGACGAAGGTCGCCGGGGTCGCCGGGCTCGGGTACATCGCGAAGCAGATCGCGTCGGTCGGTATCGGGTTCAACGACTTCACGCAGAAGGCAGAGATCTCCCTCGAGGTCCTCCTCGGGTCGGCGGACAAGGCGCGCGAGTTCCTATCCGACATGCTCGCCTTCGCCAGGCAGACCCCGTATGCACTACCCGACCTGCAAGACTCCGCGCAACGGCTCCTCTCGTTCGGCATCGCCGCCGACGACATCATCCCGGTGATGCGCGGCCTGGGTGACGCAGCGACCGCTGCAGGCAAGGGCACAGCCGGGGTGCAGCAGCTCGCACTCGTCATCGGACAGATCCAGTCGAAGGGTCGTCTGCAGGGCGACGAGATCCTGCAGCTCGCCGAGAACAACGTGAACGCGCTCAAGATCCTCGCGAACCAGGCGAACATGACGACCGCGGACTTCCAGAAGGAGGTCACGGCCGGCAACGTGTCCGCCGAGCAGGCCATCACCGGGCTGATCGACGGGATCGAGAACGGCACCAACGGCATCAATGGCGCCACGGCCTCGATGGGCGGCCTGATGGAGCGGATCAAGGGCTCTGGCGGGTGGAGCGCCACCCTCGACTCCGCGAAGTCCGCGTTCCGCAACGCGGCCGGCGCCGTGACCGAGAACCTCCTGCCGTCCCTGATCTCCCTGCTGCGCACCGGGACCGCAGCGCTGGGGTTCGTCGAAGACGTGGCCGAGGGTTTCGGTGAGCTGCCCGAGCCTCTGCGCAACGCCGCCCTCGCGGCCACGGCGTTTCTCATCGCCAACCGGTTGATGGGCAATCAGCTGCGTGAGGTCACGTTCGGGCAGCTCGTCCCGTTCCGGCAGGCGATCAGGCAGTCTCGGGAGGATCTGGTGCGGCTCTCTGCCGCGGCAGGCGATCGCGGACTGTTCGGGACCATCGGCACAGAGCTCGCGTCGGCGACCGCTACCGGCCTGCGTACCTTCCGCGCCGCGGCCGGGGCCACGGTCGGCGCAGTGGGCCAACTCCGGGGTGCGATGGCGACGGCAGCGTCCGGGGGGCTCGTGCCGTTCCGGTCCGCGCTGGCCGCATCGCGCGCGGACCTCGAGCGCGTCGGTGGGCTCGTCACGAACAAGCAGGTCGCCTTCGACGCACTGCGGGGTTCCCTCACGACGGCAGGGGTATCGGCCCGACAGTTCGGGACCAGCCTGGTCGCGGCCACGACCGCCAGCACCCGTGCACTGACGCCCTTCCGCGCATCGTGGGTCGCGGCACGGGCCCAGCTCGACGCGGCGGGAGGATCAGCCACCCGCACGCAGACGGCGCTACTGGCGGCGCGCACCTCGGTGTCCGGGATGGGCACCTCCTTGCGGCGTCTGGACGTCACCGCGCTGAACGGAGTGCGGTCCGCTGGTGTGGCCGTGAAGGCATCGCTGGCTTCTGCGGCGAGCACCGCGAAGTCGCTGGGGTCCTCGGTACTCGGCGCTTTCGGTGGGCCAGTCGGCATCGCGATCACCGGCGTGGTCGCAGCCGTGGCCGCGTTCGCGTCTGCGCAGTCGGAGGCCAACGCGCGGGCCAAGGAGCTGAAGGAGACGCTCGACCAGCAGACCGGGTCGATGACGGAAAGCACGGCCGCGTTCGTTGCTCGGCAACTCACTGAGGCCGACGGCAACAAGCGTTCGACCGCCGAGATCTACGCGAACATGGGCGGCGACGTGAACGACCTCACGCGCGCCATCCTCGGCGAGGCGGACGCACAACAGCGCGTGAACGACATCTTGGACGATCGCTCCGAGAAGTGGTTCGGTCTCGAGAACAACGACGGCGTCGACATCGTCAGGAAGGACGTCGAGGGCCTCGCTGGCGCACTGGAGAAGGGCCAGACACAGATTCAGCTCTACGGCGACGCCGTCGCCGGAGTTGGCGACCAGTCGACCGAGACCGCGAGCAGCCAGCTCGTGCTCGAGCAGGCGTACACGCGGCTCTCTGGTGCCATCGCCGAGGCGACCGAGGAGCAGCAGAAGGCCCTCGACTCCGCCGCAGACGCAGCCCGATCTGCGTACGACTCAGCGACCACGATCGGCAAAGCCGACCTCAACACGTCCACCGACGACGAGCTAGCTGCGGCGCAGGACAAGGTCACCCAGTCCGCGCGCCGGGTGCGCGACGCCGAGGCGTCCCTCGCCGAAACCCGTGGGCGCAAGAAGGCGTCGACCAACGACATCGTCCGAGCGGAGGAAGCAGTCACGGACGCCCGCAAGGAGGCCAGCGACGCGGCCGCCGCTCTGACGGACGTGGAGTCACGCCGCGACCCGGTGGCGAACTACCGCAAGCAGATGGAGGAGATGCTCTCGACGGCGCAGACCTTCGCCGCGAACATCCAGTCCCTCGCGGACCAGGGCCTGAACGCACAGACGCTCCAGGAGCTCATCAATCTCGGTCCCGAAGGCTCCAAGGAGAGCATCGACGCACTGCTCGCCGACCAGTCTCTGATCGGGCTGACGAACGACACGCAGAGCCAGCTGAACGACATCGGCGGTCAGATCGAACAGCAGTCGCGCGTCGCGCAGGCGGCGATCGAGAACGGCGGCGCGAGCATCGGCACCAAGCTCGGTCTCGGCATGCGCATCGCCGCAGAGGAAGGGACCGCTGACACGGTCCAGGCCATTGCCGACAAGCTCGGTGAGAATCCGCAGGCCATCTACGACGCCGGCCGACTCCTGGGGCTGTCGTTCCTCGACGGCCTGAACGACGCTGCGAACTTCCAGCAGCCGCGGACCATCCGTCCCGACGGCTCGATCTGGACCGGCTCCGGCAACAACATCGGCATGGCTGAAGGAGGGATCTACCCCGGCTACACCCCGGGACGAGACATCGGGTTCATCGGGATCTCCGGCGGCGAGGCCGTGATGCGCCCGGAGTGGACGCGCGCGGTCGGCCCCGGGTGGGTGCACCAGATGAACGCCCTCGCCCGCTCCGGTGGCGTCTCGGCGGTGCGGGAGGCGATGGCGGCGTACCGGGGCGGCTACCGCAACGGCGGCGTCGTCGGCGCCTCGTCGACCCCGGCGGCGCCGAACGTCATCACGGTGCCGGTCGCTGTCACGCACGAGCGCCACGACCCGCAGACCTTCACCGGGAACATCGTGCTCCGCTCGATGGACGACCTTCGCCCGTGGGCCAACCGTCAGAAGGCCCGCCGAGCGATGGCTGGCCGACGCTGACACCTCCCCGGTGATGATTCGACCCGACAACCGGGAGGTGTGATGGCTGACCTGGACGCACGGGTCACGATCGCCCGGCTGGGTGGCTCCGCGCTGGTGATCGAGGACGCCCCGTTCGAGCTGATCGCTGTCGGCACGGGTGCGCGCACATGGCGGCGCACGACGGTCGAGGGCAAGTACCAGCACGGGCGCGCGCTCGTGGGCGCGGTCCTCGACACCCAGCAGTTGACGGTGCAGGTCCGGTGCCGCGGGGCGAGCTGGATCGCGGCGCAGAACCGGGTGAACGAGTTGATCGCCGCGGTCTCCGCGTTCTCCTACGGGGTGACCGTCGAGATCGAGGGCCACCGCCAGACGTTCGTGTGCGAGCCCGCCGACGTCACCCCGATGTCGGGGGACGTGATCGACAAGCACCGCGCGATGCGGTCCATGCAGGAGTACACCCTCACGATCCCGGTGGTGATGTGATGATCGGCCCGTCCTGGCGTTCTCGTGCTGTGCAGGCGCTGCTCGGCCCGAACCGCTCCCCTCTGGTACCGGCTCAACTGTGGACCGGGTGGTTGGACGCCTCGGGGCAGTTGATCGCGATGAGCGGACTGCCCGTGTCACACGAGGCGTTTGGTCCGGTCTCGGACGGTGTCGCGAACACCACCCCGCTCGACTGTGGTGTGGCGGGCGAGGGATGGGCGATCGCTGGTGTGGGGCTGTTCGACGCCGCCGACGGCGCTCTGCTCGTGGCAGCGACCCTGTCATCCGTGGTCACCCCGGACGAGGGCGATCCCCTGACATTCGACCCTGGGGCCCTGACTTTCCGGGTGTCCGCGTGAACATCTTCGACCTCGACCCCGCGGGGCTCCCCACGGGGCCTTGGTCAGGCGACGACACCTGGTCCGTGGCGACATGGGGCGGCACTGTCGACGTCGTCGCCGAGAGCGGCCACATCGTCTTGCGGCTGGCGTCCAGTTCCGAGGGCGCGTCGGCTGCCCTCACCGCCAGCGGCGGACCGATGACCGAGTGGACGCTGCACCTCGTCGCCTCGCTCACCGGCGCGCCCTCCGGCACCGCTCCGGGCATCTACTCGACCTCCGGGCTGATGTGCACACCCGAAGGTGGGTGGCTCATCGGCTCCGCGGACACCGGGCCGCTCGCCGGGCGGCACCTGATCACCGCGACCTCCGACGGCGCTGTCTACATCGACGGCACGCAGATCTCCACCGCCGGCATCACCGCCCTGGGCACGAACTGGGAGGTGGCGACCTACGGCGGGCCCACACACCACTGGACGATCGCCCGACTCATCGTGCAGGACGAGATCCCCTCGACCCTGATCTCGGACATGTCCGACCTGGTCACCGAGTACCTTGCAGGCGGGCTCAGCGGGGCCGGGGACTGGGCGGTCGCCGGCGCCGGAGCGCTCACCGTCGGGGACGCCCCGATCCCGGACCCGCCCGCCGCGACACCGGGTGGTGCGGTCACTCCCCCGCCGATCCCCGAGCCTCAGGACCCGCCCGCGGGGGCACCCGACGTGATGATCCGTCGACGCTCCGAGGTCATGCCCACCCCAGCCCTGATGGCGAACGGCTGGCCGGTGGACTGGGCACCGACCGAGATCATCGCCCACGACTACGCCCGGTACCAGATCGTGGTCGAGGGCGTCGACGTTACCTACTACCTGGGTGCCCCGGCCGGGTTCCCGTCGTGGTCACGCACGGAGCCGTTCGGGTCATCAGAAGCCACCTTGACGTTCCCTCAGATCACCGCGTTCCACCAGCTGCCCGCCTGGTGCGTCGCGGGAGCGTCCGTCGACATCCTCATGGTCCGCGTCGCCGAGTCTGGTGGCGGGATCCGGTCCCGGTTCGCGGGGGTTCTGGTGTCGTTCGGGCACTCCGAGGACGACGGGGTCTTCAACGTCACCGCCACCGGTGCCGTGATGTCAGATGACCTGCAGCTGCGCCAGCCGTCGTTCCTGACCGCGCCCCGGGACATCGGGGAGGTCATCGCGGAGACCTTGAACGCGACGGTCTCTCGCCGGCACCAGGAACTCGCACCGGTCATCACCGGGTGCATGACGTCGGTGTCTGGGGGGTGGGAGCCGAAGGTCACCGGGTACGTCCAGCAGCTCCTCGCGACCGCCCTCACCGACGGGCGGCAGTGGACGGTGCACTGCGACGAGCGGGCACCGATCCTCGCATTGAAGGACACGACCACGGTGCAGTGGACGGTCCACAACGGGCAGCGCGGCGTGCAGATCGACCTGTCGCAGGACTGGACGCAGGCACCGAACGTCCTGTTCGGGGAGGGCATCGCGATCGACGGCGGCCGGTGGCGCAACGCCCGGTACCCGAACTGGCGGCCCGACAACACGCCCCCGTACCCGAACACGAACCCGTCGAAGACGATCCGGGTAGGCACGAGCGACGCGATGACCGACACCCGCACGGGCGTGTCGGACTGGCAGCGCAAGGTCGGGATGCCGATCACCGGGCGGTTCACCCAGGCCGACCGGCGCCGAGCGATCGCGGTGCAGACCGATGCAGGGATCCAGCGGGACGGGATCGTCGGCCCGCAGACGTGGGCGGCGAGCTTCGGGACCGGATCGAACACCGGCACTCTCGAGTGCTTCTACATGCCGATCGCCTACGCCCCGGCCGTGATGCCCCGCCTCTACGGCCCGGACGGGGACGACCTCGGCCCGAACCCGGAGTACAACCCGAACATCCTGCGTGTGGAGGAGAAGATCGACTTCGGGCAGAACGTCGCGAAGAACGAGGGCCTGCAGGCCGGTGCGCAGATGCTCGCCCGCGACATCCACCCAGGGTGGACCGGCACCGTGACCTTCGCGGACATCGACCCGCAGGAGCTGTCCCGGTACGAGATCCAGGAGGGGCTCAACGGGCGCATCCGAGGGTTCCGAGGGCAGGACCTGATCGTGCACGCCGCAGCGGTGGACTACTCCGAGGACTCGGTGACGGTCACGGTCGACACGAACGCCCGCGACTACCCGACCCTCGACGCCATCCGGGACCGTGAGCGCAACGCGACCGACCCGGCGAAGGCCGCAGTCAAGCGCCTCTCGAAGGGCTCCGTGACCGAGGCGCGGGCGACGTTCGACGCTGAGTCGCCGGCCGGGTACGTGCCCCGGCATGCCCTGTTCTCGAACCTATGGACCGTGATCCGAGTGCCGTTCGGGTCCTACGGGTCGATCGTCCGCACGGAGCTGACCACGTCCGGGGCCGCGCGCCCATTCTCGGTGGCGGTATTCAGCCGGCCGATCACCGCAGCCCGGCTCCTGAGCCTGATCGGGAACCCCCTGACCGCGGAGACCAACCCGTGGTCGGAGTACGCCGACGAGCTCGACGAGGCAGGGCTGATCATGTCGTGGGGGTGGGCGAACCAGCCCGCCGGGTACTACCCGCAGGAGTACGCGAACCCCGACGAAGACGAGGACGCGGCCCCCGTGACCGGGCGGATGCTGGACGACGCGTCCTGGGAGTACGGGACCGAGCAGCCCCCATGGTTGTGGGTCGCCGAGATCGCGTCCGGTTCCTGCTACATCGAAGGCCGGTTCTGGCCGGGCGCCGACTGATGGGGACCTCGGACTGGATCCAGCCGCCTGACGAGATCCGTACCCGTCAGCTCGGGCCGGTCGCTCAGGCGATCATGGTCGCCTCGAACGTCGGCCAGCACGAGACTCCGCCGCCGTGGTGGGTGTGGCCGGTACCCGCTCCGCCGGTGGAACCTGGTGCGTGGACGGTGCTGTACGGGCTCGCGGAATCGGGCATCGGGTACACCAGTGAGGGCACGACCGATCGTCCCGAGTGGACCGCCCGGCAGGCGTGGGGCTTGTACGCGTGGGACACGCGGGACCGGGATCTGACTCCGGTCGATCCGCTGGTGCCCGACGGTGCCCGCGTGGAGTGGGAGACGGACCAGGGCACGTGGGCGGACGACGTCGTGAACGTCGTGGTCGACGGGGCGACAGTGGCCGGCACGCCAGCGACGGACGTGCGAGCAGCGGTGCCGCCCTCGACGTGGGCCCCGGTATGGCCGAGCCTCGACGAGATCCCGCTCAGCGACTGGATCACCCCCGCTGACCTGAACGAGTGGCCGTCCGACACCGGCACCAGACCCGAGCGCCCCGGACCTGAGCCTGGCCCCGGTGTCGTGCTGAGCGTCCCGTACACCGGTGACCCCCGGGTCGTGGTTTCCACCCGGGCGATGTGGGAGCACCCGCCCCTGCCGTTGCTGGGAACGAACGAGAGCGTGCGGGTGCGCGAGGCGACCGCCTCGTTCACGTACACCCCACCCCGCTACCGGATTGTCACCGTGAACGGGGCCTGGCGGCTCCGGCAGCGCCAGACCCTCACCGGTACCGACTCCTGGCCGCTGCGCCAACGACAGAACGGCGGCCACACCGGGTCCTGGTCACTGCGCCAGCGACAGCGGGGTGTGTGACACCCCCACCCTGACGCTGGGCTCGTCTACCAGGAGGAGCCCATGGCTACCATCGCCAGCCCGAACAAGTACGCGGGTCGCGCATCCGCAGTCGAGGTCATCGTCATCCACACCATGGAGGCGGCCGAGACGTCGCGAACGGCGGAGAACATCGCCGCGTACTTCGCAAAGGCCTCCACTCGCGCGTCTGCCCACATCTGCGCGGACGACGACTCCCTGGTGCGCTGCGTCGCCGACGAGGACACCGCATGGGCGGCACCCGGCGCGAACGCGAACGGTCTTCAGATCGAACTCGCTGGGTACGCGCGACAGACAGCAGCCGAGTGGAGTGACGAGTTCTCCACGGCCATGCTGGAACTCACGGCCCAGCAGTGCGCTGAGTGGGTCCGCAAGTACGGGATCCCGGTCAAGCACCTGTCCGTCGCGGAACTCAAGGCCGGGCACAGGGGCTTCGTGGCACACGACGACGTGTCGAAGGCTTTCAAGCGGTCGACGCACTGGGACCCGGGCCCGAACTTCCCCTGGACGTCGTTCCTCGCCAGGGTGTCAGCACTGGCGGGCGCCACGGCCCAGGCCACCAACCCGATCCCCGCGCCGGTGCCCACCGCGACCATCCGGCAGGGGTCGCGCGGCACGCTGGTCACGCGCGTGCAGACGTTCCTCGGGGTGAGCGCTGACGGCGTCTTCGGCCCCGCGACTCATGCCGCTGTTGTGACGTACCAACGTGCGCTCGGGTTCACCGGTGACGGGATCGTCGGCCCGGTGACGTGGGAGGCGATCAACGCGGGACGCCACGCGACAGCTGGCCCGAGCCCCCGCAGCGCCAGCGTCACCCGCGCGACCCAGGCCGCGGTCCGGGCAGATCAGGACGGATACTGGGGTGACGACACCGACTGGCGGGTGAACATCGTGCGCGCGGCGATCAACGGGCAGCGCGACGCCACAGCCCAGCAGGTCATCGGCACCACTCCTGACGGCGTCTGGGGACCGAAGTCTGTCGCCGCGCTCACTGCCACCATCGCCGCACTGCAGAAGGCGTGGGGCACCGACTCGGACGGTGTCTGGGGCCCGAAGACCGAGGCCGCGTACGCGACCGCCCGCGCGAACAACTACAAGACCTGGTGACCCGGTGCGCACCTTCCTCGCAGTCACCGCCGCGGTCGCGTTCGGTGTCGCCGGCGCCGCCGGGGTCATCTACCTGGTGATGTACGCCCTGATGATCCCGCTGCGGGTCCTCGCGACGATCGTGGAGGCGATGTGAGCCTGCTCCCGTCCCCGCCGCCGATTGGCGAACGCATGACACCCCGGGCGCGGGTGTACATGGCGATCTGCGCGGCCCGGCACGGGCTCCTCGGGCTTGCGTGCCTGGTCCGGCCGCAGGACTTCACGTCGGGTTCGTTCTCCGGCGTGAGGAACTTCCTGCACTGGGCGATCCCGGGTGACCCGATGCTCAGGATCTGGGGCGTGGCATTCGGCGTCGTCGCGGCTCTCGCGGTGGCCGCGGTCCTCACCGGACGCCCGGAGGTCGCACGCAACGGCCTGCTGGGGTCGGTGATCGTGTCGTTCTGCTGGGTCGGGGGGTTCATCGCGTCGATCTGGACCGGGCAGTCTGCGGGCTGGTCCGGGGTCATCGTGTGGGCCGCGATCACGTTGAAGGACCTCACGATGCTGCAGGACCCGCTCCGCAATCCGTTCGAGCCGCTGATCCGCAAGGAGGAGCGTTCCGGGTCCACCAGGGGGTAACGGCTGTGATCGACCCGACGACCATCATCGTCGCCGTCCTGGGGCTGATCGGCACCGTGCTCGGCATGGTCTACAAGCGCCGCGGCGAAGCCCGCCAGGAGGACTCTCAGGCAGCCGCGAACCGGCTCACCGCACGCGACAACGAGTTCGACCGGCTCGAAGCACTCAACACCCGACTCGAAGCAGAGAACTCGCGCCTGTCCGTCGCGGTCGACCGCTCGGAGGCCGCCCGGCGCGCCGACCAGGAGCGGTGCTCAACCTCGCAGGCGGGGCTCATCACCACGGTCACGACCCTGACCGGGGTCGTGCGAGACGAAGTCGCCAAGGAGATGGCACGGATCGCCGTCGAACGGGCCAAGCGCCACGAAACAACCGACCACTGACCGGAGGTTCCACCATGTCCCGACTGTTCCGCCGGGCGGCGCTGACCGTCGCCCTGTTCCTCACCGTGCTGCTGCTGCCCGTGCTCCCGGCGACCGCGGCCGAGCCGGGCGCCGAGGTGGCGGCGTTCACCCTCGACCCGGCCGCCGTCGTGCAGTTCCTGATCGCCGTGGTCCTGCCGGTCCTCGTGGGCCTGGTCACGACCCGGGTCGTGTCCGGGTCATCCAAGGCGTGGCTGCTGGCCGCGCTGACCTTGGTCACGTCGCTGCTCGTGGAGCTGGCACGCGCGATCGATCAGGGCAGCGTGTTCGACCTCGGGGTCGCGCTGATGACGGCGCTGCCGGCGTTCGTGGTGTCGGTCGCCACCCACTACGGGCTGTGGAAGCCCACGGGTGTCAGCGCCGCCGTCCAGGCTGTCGGCGCGAAGCACCGGGCGAACTGATGCACGCGTGCTCGTCGTGCGGGCGCGAGTGGCCGTCCCGGCTGGCCGCGGCCGAATGCTGCGACCCTGCGTGGGAGACAGATCAGCAGGCAGCCTGAGCGCCCAAACGACCGTGCGCCGCTCTCTCCCGGGAGGGAGGAGCACGGTCTTCGTGCCCGCGCGGCACGGCCCACGATCCCGCGGTGACCACCCTGCACGCGTCAATCTCGCTCAAGCCGCCGAACCACGACGCGACCGGGCACGACCCGCATACCCGGGAGCTCACCGAGTCGGGCGACACCTACGAAGAAGCGATGGCCGCAGTTCGGGTGCAGTGCCTGACGGCTACGACCTCAACTGGGTGCGCCGCACGGCTTGACCCCTTGAGTCTGCTCGTGATCGAAGGAGTTGGTGCGGTACTGTCCGGGCAGCCTGCCGCCCTGGCGGGCATCACTAGCAGGGGTGACAGGGTGAAAGGCAGCGTCATCGCGCAACGACTTGCGCGTGTCGAGCAGCATGTGACGGAGCTGCGCATCGTGATGGTATGCGTGACAGTCATCGCTGGCGTGGCTCAGGTGGTGGCTAGGGCGTACCCAGGATCGGAGAAGGATCCGTCGCCCTGGCCAACCATTGCCCTCTGGACTGCTCTCCTCCTGGTCGCCGGCACGGCGGTCGAGTCGATCTGGGGACTTGCCCGCATCAAGACGCGGCGTCGGCGAGAGAAGAAGGAGCTTGAGCTCCACAAGACCCTGGTCAGCGTGCTCGTCGAGGTCGCGAAGTTGACCAAGGTCGACGTCGACGTCGCGGGCGCCAACGTCTGGAGCATCTACACCCCCCGAGGCGGCGAAGCCCCGTGCCTCTTTCGTGAGGCTCACGAACGACTCAGTTCGCACCCTCAGATGAGCGACCGTGCCTGGACTAAAGGCAAGGGTCTGATCGGCCGATGTTGGGAGAAGGGCGAGGCACGCTTCCAGGACTGGGGCGAGCTGCAGCGCAAGCATGAGAACAAGTCGGAGATGAACGAGGCCGCCTGGCGTCAGGTGCCCGACCGCGATCGGTGGGGCTTCGAGCGAGACGAGTACCTCGACCTGATCCGGAAGTACCAGCAGATTATCGCCGTGCCGATCACCGATTCACAGGGAAAGATGATTGGATGCTTGTCAGTCGACATCCCGGCAGACCGGCCAGCACCGGACTCCCGGTGCCTGGACTCTCGGGAGGTCAGACTCGTCCTGGCGACGGCGGCCGAAGGGCTGCGGAGCCTTATCCCAAGTTCTACGGTGTGAGTGTCCGCGGAAGGGGGAGATGAGCATGGCAACGAGCGAAGAGCGCGCGATCGCAGCTGCTCGCGACTACATCGCCAAGCACAAGAGCATGCATCCGAGCATCGAGGTGCTCAGATCACTCGAGGAACAAGAGCGTCGGCTCGAAGAGCGACAGCGAGTCCTCGACGAAGCTGACGGCCGCCACTCGATGCTGGCAGGCAGGTAGCTCCTGTAGTGCACGAACGCCCTTCCCGGTCTTCGGGTAGGGCGTTCGTCGTTGCTGGGCAGCTTTCACCGTGTCACACCCGGCGCCCACACTCGCCCGGTGATCGACCCCCCGGCTGGATCCGGACCCCGAGCGGATTCGTCCGCATACCTCCGCCGACTTGCCCGGCGTGCGGCTGGGGCTGGCCGGCGCTCGGGAAGTACCGCGCGCGTGAAGGGTCGATGTTCTGCGGGTGTACGCCCGGCCACTCCCACACTGCGTGGACGTGCTCGTGCGGCGCGATCGTCGCCGTCGGGTGCACGGACGTCTCGCAGTGGGGGCGCGCAACGACGCCGGCGGGGCTGCCGGACGATCTGCGCTGGTCGTGCTGACGCGTTCTGGTCAGGGCGCGCGCGACGGCGAGCCGGCGTACGGTCGAAGAGCTAGGGCGTGTCTCCTAAACCCGTGACCACGTGATGCAGGCGGCCATGACGACTGCGGCGCGGTAGGTGATGGCGAGCTTGTCGTAGCGGGTGGCTAGAGCACGCCACCAGCAAAGCCTCCCCCACACGCGAGCGATCGTCGGGAGGCCGTGGCCCTAGGCGTCCGCCGAGCCTTCCCGATAGATCTTCGCCTTCTTGATCCGACCGGCCGCCAGGTCGAACACGGCGATCAGGGACGCACGCTTGGTCACATCGTCGTGGGTCCACGTCTCGGTCATCTCAACAGCGACTGCCTCCCCATCGGCGATTGTCCTGACCAAGCTCAGACGCGGCCTGATCGAGCGCATCGCCCCCTCGAAGAACGAGCGAAGCTCACCAGCAGGCACCGCGTAGTCCCCGGTGACCCAGATGGCGTCGGGTGCGAAGTCAGCCAGAAGACCGTCCGCGTCTCCCGCGTTGAAGGAGTCGAGGTGTCGCTGAACGAGATCGCGCGTGGTGTCCACACCGCCACTATGGCGGACGACCACGGTCGGGCGTGGCCGAAAAGCTGGGGTCTCGGACGACGCAGCCTCGATGGTGCCTGCGACTGAAGCGGACGGCGACGTCGGCGAGCTCGCGAGCGACCGCGCTGCGCTTGTGTTGGTGAGGTGTCCACGAGGCGACGATCCCGCCGGGCGATGCTGCACAGCGGGTCTCCGAGACCTTGGTGGTGAAGTGCCTCACGGTAGACCGATAGCTGTGCGCCAGCGAACCGACCGTCTTCGAAACACCCCCGCGCCGACCTATGCCCTTACCCCGGGGGACGGAAGCCCTGTCGTCATGCCAGCTCAGCCGAGTCGCCTCCGAATCTCGCGCCAGAGCAGTTCGTCGACGCCGCGCGCGGCGGGCTGGGTGAGGACGTAGATCAGATCGGCTCGCGCCGGCCACGCTGCTTGCCCCCACCAGGCGCGCCGTGCGGTCAGAAGGATCGAGAGCACGTCGGCCGGTAGACCGGCCGCCCGCGCGCGGTCCATCGCGGCCGCCGCTGCGGCGAGTTGCTCGGGCGTCCGGCGCGCGTACTCGGGCTGATCCATGGGGGCTCCCTGGGGGCTGCGCGTTCAGGCCGATTGGCGTAAGTGCTGGTCAACGCTGGTAAGGCGTGAGCCCCCAAAAGGCCCCCGAAGCGCCGATCACCGAGACATCCTCGCAGGTCAGAGGCCAAGAAAGGTGGATGAGCTGGCCGATACGCCGGGTTCTGTCCCCGCACCCGGTCTCCCGAGTGCGAGTGGCGGTCATCCATCTACGACGTACGTTGCCGCACGCCTCCAGCGACCTACCCGGGAGCTCGGGCGGGCAGCCCTCGAACGCTCCCTGTCTGGTCTTGCTCCGGGTGGGGTTTACCTAGCCGCACCGGTCACCCGGCACGCTGGTGGTCTCTTACACCACCGTTTCACCCTTACCGACCTCGGCCCGAGGGTCGTGGTCGGCGGTCTGTTCTCTGTGGCACTGTCCCGCGGGTCACCCCGGGTGGGCGTTACCCACCACCCTGCCCTAAGGAGCCCGGACGTTCCTCGGCGGATCCGAAGATCCGACGCGACCGCCTGGCCAGCTCATCCGCGATCAGGGTACCCGCCTTCACACCCTCGCGGCGCCGACTACGATCTTCCGGTGCTGATCCTGCTCCCGCCCTCCGAGGGCAAGACCGCCCCGACCGACGGCCCGGCGCTCGATCTCGCGGCACTGTCCTCCCCCGCGCTGACCGCGCGGCGCCGGCGCACCCTGTCGGCGCTGATCACGGCCAGCGGCCGGCGGAACGCGGTGGAGCTGCTGGGCGTGGGGGCGACGCTGGGCGAGGAGGTGGCCCGGAACACCCTGCTGCGCGAGGCTCCGACGGCGCAGGCGCGGCGGGTGTACACCGGGGTGCTGTACGCGGCGGCGGGGCTGGACACGATCGAGGATCCGGCCGTGCTGGATCAGGTGCGGACGGTGTCGGGGTTGTGGGGGCTGGTGTCGCCGACCGATCGGATTCCGGCGTACCGGCTGTCGATGGGGGTGGACCTGCCGGGGGTCGGCCCGTTGGCGGCGGCCTGGCGACCGGTGGTGGGCGCGGTGCTGGACGGGCGGGACGAGTTGGTCGTGGACTGTCGGTCGGCGGCGTACTTGGCGGCGTGGAAGCCGAAGAAGGACGTGCCGTGGGTGCAGGTGCGGGTACTGCGCGAGCTGGACGGCAAGCGGTCGGTGGTCTCGCACCACGCGAAGCACACCCGGGGTGTGCTGACCCGGCACCTGTTGACCCGTGCTGGTGCCGCCCCGACCGATCCGGAGTCGTTGGCGAAGGCGGCGTGGGAGCTGGTGGGCAGCGAGCTGATCGACGTGGAGCTGGACGCTCGCGGGCGCACGCTGTCCCTGGTGGTCTGAGCGCGCCGAGGGTCAGCCCTGACGCCAGCCCTCGCTGGGCACACCGACGACGGCGATCTCGTGCCGACGGTCGTGGAACAGCCGGATGATGCTGACCGAGGCGGGGGCGACCCGCAGCTGGCTCCACGACCCGGGCTGCGCGCCCATGGTCACGCCGAGCGCCGCCCGGATCGCGACCGCGTGCGAGACCACGACCACGGTGCGGTCGGTGCCGGCGTCGAGCAGTCCGTCCAGTGCGGCGCCGACCCGAACGCCGACATCGGCGATGGACTCGCCGTGCTCGGGTCGGATGTCGGCGCGGGTGTGCCACGGTTCGAGCTGACCGGGCCACCGCTCCTCGATCTGCTCGGCGGTCAGCCCCTGCCAGGCACCGAAGTCGGCTTCCTGGAACCCGGGGTCCACCCGGGGGTCGAGGCCGAGCTTGGCGCCGATGATCCCAGCGGTCTCCTGGGTGCGGACCATCGGCGAGCAGATCAGCTCGGTCGGGAACGGGATGTCGCCCCACAGGTCGTGACCCACCCGGCAGACCAGCCCGGCGGCGTCGGCCGCCTGCGCCCGGCCGCGCTCGGTGAGCGAGGGACCCGGCTCCGAGGAACCGGAGTACCCGCGGGAGACGGTCATGGAGGTCTCGCCGTGCCGGACCAGCACCACGGTGGTGGGCTGCGCGTCGTCCCAACGCGGGGCGGCGCCCGAGGGGCGTCCGGGGCGGGCCATCAGAACGCGTCCTCGCCGCGCACCAGGATCCGGCCGGACTCCTCGCAGTAGACCAGCTGGTCCTCGGGCGTGGCCTTGATCGCGTTCAGCTCGATCGGCGGCACCATCATCCCGGAGCCCTCCGAGCGGCCGTGCCGCAGCGAGGCGACCGCGAAGCCACCGAGCTTGCCGCGCAGCCGCTCGTAGATCGCGACCAGGTTCTCCGGCAGCGGCTCGACGGTGCGGGCGCGCTCGGCAGCGACCTGGTCGGCCTCGGCGTCGATGGTGGCCCAGGCGGCGTCCCGGGTGGCCTGGACCTCGGCGCGCTGGTTGAACAGGGCGGCGTGCGCGCTGGTCAGCTCGTTCAGGGCCGACTCGTGCGACTCCAGCCGCTCCATCACCTCCAGCTCGACCTCCTCCAGGTCGCCCTGGCGCCGAGCGAGCGACTCGATCTCGCTCTGCAGCGCCTGCAGGTCCTTCGCGGAGCCGGTGCCGGAGGCGAGCCGCTGCTCGTTGCGGGCCGCCCGGTCGCGGACCTGCTGCACGTCGGCCTCGGCCTTGGCCAGCTCCCGGCGCAGGTCACCGACCGCCGTGCGCGAGGTGGCGATCGCGGCGTCCAGGTCCTCGATCTGCGCGTCCAGCTCGGCGATCCTGGCGAGCTCGGGCAGCGAGTTCCGGCGGTGGCGCAGCTGGTCGAGCTTGGTGTCCAGCGCCTGCACGTCGAGCAGTCGTCGCTGGTCGGCCGGGGTGGCAGTCGTCACGGGGTGGGTCCTTCCGAAGGGCTGGGCACGCGGCCGGTCCAGGGATCGGTGCGGCGGGTGCTGACGCGGGTCTCCACGGTAGTCCCGTGGGCTGCGAGGTCGTCGACGAGGGCGCGGGCGGCACCGGGCAGCCAGGGCCACTCGGAGGCGAAGTGTGCGGTGTCGATCAGGTACGGGGCGCCGCCCTCGAACTCGGCGCGTTCACGGAGTTCGGAGGCGGGGTGGTGGCGCAGGTCGCTGGTGACGTAGGCGTCGGCGCCGCTGGCCCGCACCTGGTCGAAGAGCGAGTCTCCGGAACCACCCAGCACGGCCACGGTGCGGACGGTGGCGTCGTCGGGTCCGGCGTAGCGGATGCCCTGCGCGGTGGCGGGGAGCACGGCGGCGACCCGTTCGGCGAGCGCCCGCAGGGTCAGTGGCGGGTCGAGTTCGCCGACCCGGCCGATCCCGGTCGGGCCGTCCCAGGTCGCCAGCTCCAGCACGTCGAAGGCCGGCTCCTCGTAGGGGTGCGCCGCCCGCATCGCGGCGATCACCTGACCGCGCAGTCGACGGGGCGCAACCATCTCCACCCGGGCCTCGACCACCTGGGCCGCCTCCCCCGCCCGGCCGACGGTCGGATGGGCGGCGTCGGAGGGCGTGAAGGTGCCCTCCCCGGTGGTGGTCCAGGCGCAGCGGCTGTACTCCCCCAGTGCTCCGGCCCCCGCGGCCGCCAGCGCGTCCACCAGCGCGTCCACCAGCGCGGCGGTCCGCTCCACCGGCACGAAGACCACGTGCTTGTCCAACGACTCCGCAGCCTGGGGCACCAGCGGCCGGGTGTCCACCAGTCCGAGCAGCGTCGCCAACTGGTCGGCGACCCCACCGGTCGCCGCGTCCGCATTCGTGTGCGCGGTGTACAGCGCACAGTCGCCGCGGATCAGCCGGTGCAGCAGGGCGCCCTTGAACTCGGTGGCCGCGACGGAGTGCACCCCGCGCAGCAGCAGCGGGTGGTGGGTGACGATCAGGTCGGCGCCCCAGTCGAGCGCCTCGTCCACGACGGTGGCGACCGGGTCGACGGCGAACAGCACCTTGCGCACCGGGTGGTCGGGGTCCCCGGCCACCAGACCGACCCGGTCCCACGACTCGGCGGTGCGCGGCGGGTAACGGCGGTCGAGCAGTCGGACGACCTCGGCCAGGGTGACACTCATGGCGGCGAATCTACCGGTCAGGGCCGCAGCATGGCCTTGATCGCCCGGCGCTCGTCCATCGCGGCGTAGCCCTCGGCGACCTGGTCGAGCGGCAGCACCAGGTCGAACACCCGGCCCGGGTCGATGGCGCCGGACCACACGTCGTCGGCCAGCTCCTCGATGTACGCCCGCACCGGGGCCACCCCGCCGACGATCCCGATGTTCGACCGGAACAGCGTGCCCAGCGGCAGTTCCCCGCCGCCGGTCGGCAGGCCGACCACCCCGATCCGGCCGCCGGGCCGCACGGTGGCGACCGCCTGGGCCACCGACTCCTTGGTGCCGACGCACTCCAGCACCGCGTCCGGGCCGACACCGCCCAGCAGGTCACGCACCGCGGCGGCACCCTCGTCACCCCGCTCGGCGACGATGTCGGTCGCGCCGAACTCGGTGGCCAGGGCCTGCCGGTCGGCGTGCCGCGACATCGCGATCACCCGCTCGGCACCCAGACGACGGGCGGCGATCACCGCGCACAACCCGACGGCGCCGTCACCGACCACCGCCACCGTCGACCCGGCGCGCACCCCGGCGGTGAAGGCGGCGTGGTGTCCGGTACCCATCACGTCGCTCAGCGTCAGCACCGACCCGAGCAGGTCCTCGGACGGCGCCTCCGGCATCGCCACCAGCGTCCCGTCGGCCAGCGGCACCCGGACGTACTCGCCCTGCCCGGCGTCGGTGGCCAGCCCCTCGGCGTCCGTGCCACCCCACCCCGACGACTTCTCGCAGGAGGTGTGCACCCCGTTGCGGCAGTGGGCGCAGGTGTTGTCCGAGACCATGAACGGCGCGACCACGAACTGGCCGACCCGGATGTCCCGGACCGCGGCGCCGACCTCCTCGACCACGCCGACGAACTCGTGCCCGATCCGGCGCGGCTGCGGCGTCGGGCTCACGCCCCGGTAGCCCCACAGGTCCGAGCCGCAGACACAGGCGGCGACCACCCGGACCACCGAGTCGGTCGGGCTCAGGATCGTGGCGTCGGGCACCTCGTCCAGGCGGATGTCGTGGGGGCCGTAGAGCAGGGTCGCGCGCATCCGCCCACCCTACGACCGCGCCGCACGCGCCACCCCCGGCCGCGTCCACCCGCTGCCCGCCGCCCGCGGGCCGCGCCGACCCGAACCCGGCAGTGCCCCCGGACCCGCATCCACCGCGCCCCCGAGGTCGGCAGTTCGCACCGCAACTCGCGCGGACCGTGCCCGAGGTCGGCAGTTCGCACCCGAAGTCGGCAGTTCGCCGTGCCCGAAGTGGCCGGTTCTGCCGACCTCGGCGGCGGCGGGGCGGGCGTGGCCGGGCGGGCGAGCGGCGGCGGGGCGGGCGTGGCCGGGCGGGCGAGCGGCGGCGGGGCGGGCGTGGCCGGGCGGGCGAGCGGCGGCGGGGCGGGCGTGGCCGGGCGGGCGAGCGGCGGTGGGCGAGCGGCGGTGGGCGAGCGAGCGCTGGCGGCCGAGCGTTGGGTGGCGCGAGGGCGGGGGTGGCCCGAGCACTGGGTGGCGCGAACCCCAAACGGACAAAGCGCCAAACTCGTCCGAGTCGCCGCACAATGGCGCTATGTGTGGCCGCTATGCGCAGACCCGCGCCGACGATGCGCTGGAGCGCGACCTCCTGGTGGACCGGATCCTGGGTGAGCCGCGCGCCCCGTCGTGGAACGTCGCGCCGACCCAGGACGTCCCGGTGGTGCTGGAACGCCGCGAGGACGACGGGGTCGAACGCCAGCTCCGCACCGCCCGCTGGGGACTGGTGCCGTCGTGGGCGAAGGACACCTCGATCGGCGCCCGGATGATCAACGCCCGGTCGGAGACGGTGTTGGAGAAGCCGTCCTTCCGCAAGGCGGCCGCCGCTCGTCGCGCGCTGGTGCCGATGGACGGCTACTACGAGTGGCAGCAGCACGAGCACGGGCCGAAGACGCCGTTCTTCCTGCACGCGGATGCGCCGTTGGCCGCGGCGGGGCTGTACGAGCTGTGGCGGGACCGCAGCAAGTCCGACGACGATCCGACCCGGTGGCTGTGGTCGGTCACGATCATCACCCGACCGGCCACCGACGCCCTGGGCCACATCCACGACCGGTGCCCGGTGCTGCTGCCCGCCGACCGCTGGGACGACTGGCTCAGCCCGGCGATCACCGCCCCGGACGAGGTCGGCGCGTTGATCGCGCACGTCCCGGAGCCGCACCTGGTGCCCCGCCAGGTCGGGCGCGCGGTGGGCAATGTGGCGAACGACGGCCCGGGTCTGGTGGCACCGGTCGAGCAGCCCTGACCCACGGGTCAGCGGGTGCGGTGGGGCAGGTCCGGTCCGGTGGGCCAGGTTCGGTCAGTGGGTCAGGCCGGTCGGTGGGGCAGGTCCGGTCGGTGGATCAGGCGCGGTCGGCGCTCACCGGGACTCGATCACCGACCACCCGTCGTCGGTGACCCGCAGCGCCTGGTCGTCGGCCAGCGGGAGCAGCCGGTGCGAGGCGCCGTACTCGGACACGGTGCGGGCGATCAGCTCGGGCGGGTACGGCGGCAGCTTGCCGTCGGCGTGCGGCAGCACCACGTCCGGGATCAGCGCGAGGCCGGTGAGGTCGGTCAGCCCGGGCGCCTCGGTGCGGTCGTCCATCAGCGACGCGGCCTCGACGCTGGGTCCGGCCACGATCGACCCCGCGCTCAGGCCGATGTACGGCAGTCCGGCGCGCACTCGGTCGGCGATCACCCGGTCCTGGCCGGTGCGACGCAGTGCGTCCAGCAGCACGAAGGTGTTGCCGCCCGCGACGTAGAGGACGTCGATCTCCGGCAGGCCCTCCGCCAGGTCGACGTCGACGACGGTGTGGCCGAGCGCGTCGATCCGGGCGCGTTCCTCCTGGGCCCACGGGGCGTCGCCCGCTGCGGCGCCGAGGTAGCCGATCCGGGCGCGTTCCGGCGCGGTCTCTGCCAGGAACGTGGGCACGGCACCGATGCCGAGGGACAGCAGGAGCAGGTTCATGCAGGTCAGCGTACGGATCGACACCGACACCGCATCCTCACGTTCTCATCCGTTCCGAATCGGCGAATCCCACGTAGGCTCGGGCGGTATCCGAACGACGAGCGCACCCGCTCAGCCGCGGCTGGGAAGCCGACCGACATCCTGTCGACCGACACCACCTGCGGAGCTCCATGACCACGGACACCCTGCCTCCCCGCCCGCGTCAGAACGCCGTCACCGGCACGTATCAGGACCTGTCGCGGCAGATCCGGGAGGCGGGCCTGCTGACCCGTACCCGCGGGTTCTACCTCGCGCTGGTCGCCGGACTCGGGGTGGCGGTGGCCGGGCTGGTCGCCGGGGCGGTGCTGCTCGGCGACTCCTGGTTCCAGCTGCTGATCGCTGGTGCGCTCGGGATCGTGCTGACCCAGGCGGCGTTCATCGCGCACGAGGCGTCGCACCGGCAGGTCTTCGACTCCGGTCCCGCCAACGACCGGCTGGGCCGGGTCCTGGCGAACGGTGTGGTCGGGATCAGCCACTCCTGGTGGATGACCAAGCACTCACGGCACCACGCGAACCCGAACCGCAAGGGCAAGGACCCGGACATCGCGCCGGACACCATCGTGTTCCTGCCCGAGGACGCCGCCGCGCAGCGGAACCGGTTCATGGCCGCGCTGAACCGGGTGCAGGGCTGGGCGTTCTTCCCGTTGCTCACCCTGGAGGGGCTGAACCTGCACGTCACCTCGATCCGGACGCTGTGGTCCGCCGAGCGGAGCCGGCAGCGCACCCTGGAGCTGGTGGTGCTCGCGGTCCGGCTCACGGTGTACCCGGCGCTGGTGTTCTGGCTGCTGCCGGTCGGGATGGCCTTCGCGTTCCTGGGGGTGCAGCTCGCGGTGTTCGGCGTCTACATGGGCGCGTCCTTCGCGCCGAACCACAAGGGGATGGCGATCATCCCGGAGGACAGCAAGCTCGACTTCCTGAGCAAGCAGGTGCTGACCTCGCGGAACATCTCCGGCGGTGGCTGGATGAGCACCCTGATGGGTGGCCTGAACTACCAGATCGAGCACCACCTGTTCCCGAACATGCCCCGCCCGCATCTGGGCCGCGCGCGCCGGATGGTGATCGAGCACTGCCGGCGGCATGGGGTGCCCTACACCGAGACCACGCTGCTGCGCTCGTACGCGATCGTCGTCCGGTACCTCAACGAGGTCGGGCTGTCCGCCCGCGACCCGTTCGACTGCCCGATGGTCCGCCGCTTCCGCCAGGTCTGACCAGCCGGCCGCCGGATCCGGACGACGAACCGGGCCCACCCCCAGCAGGGGATGGGCCCGGTTCGTGGTTCTTCAGCGACCGGCGGGGCGGTTGCGGCCGCGGCGCCGACGACGCCGACGGGCGGGTGACGGGGCGACGTGATCGCTGACCGGGTCCAGCGCGGCGGTGGCGACCGCCCAGGATCCGGTGGCGAGCACCGGGCGGGCGATCCGGTCCGTGACGTGGTGGCGACCGAGGTCGTCGGTGCTCAGCATGCCGGCGAACTCGCCGTCGAGGGTGGCGACCCAGAGGTCGTGATCGGCCTGACGCCACTGCACCCGGGACGGCGCGACGACAGGCAGGGACAGGGGCACAGCAAGGGACTGCAGGGAGATGATGATTCCTTCGGTCCGCGCCTTCGGCAGCAGACGGTGATGCAGGTCAGTGGCTCGCGATAGCGCGACGACCGGGCTGCGACGCCCGATGGCCACCGTGGCGGGGAGACGCCCCGCACGTACGAATGTTCGACCAGTCTACCTGATCAAACCGTTCGGGCACCTGATCAGGCACTGGATCACGCGATCTCCCCCACCGGCCAGCTCTGCGGCCCGGCCCCGGCGAAGTGGTCGGTGAGCGCCGCCATGAATCCCCGCCGCCGGGACCGACTGATCGCCAACCGGGAGCCGTCGGCGAGCAGGCAGTCGCCCTCCTGCACCCCGGTGACGTGCCGCAGGTTGACCACGTAGCAGTTGTTGCTGCGGTAGAACGCCCGTCCCGACAGGTCGTCCTCCAGTTGTTTGAGGGTGATGGGTGCCTGGTAGGCGCCGTCGGCGGTGTGCACCACGGTGTGTCGGCGTGCGCTCTCCGCGTAGACGATGTCGGCGGTCGGGATCCGGGCGATCCCGCCGCGGGTGGGCAGCACCAGGAAGTCGTCCACCGGGCGGCGGCGGACGGCGGCGACGCTGCGCATCAGCTGCTGGGAGAAGGCGAAGTACGGCACCGGCTTGACCAGGTAGCTGAGCGCTCCGACCTCGTAGCCACGGATCGCGTAGTGCCCGAGCGCGGTGACGAAGACGATCACCACATCGGAGTCGAGCTGGCGGATCTGCTGGGCGGCGGTGAACCCGTCCATCCCCGGCATGTCGACGTCCAGGAACAGGATGTCGACGTCGGAGCGGTACTGCTCGACCAGTTGCGCACCGTCCATCAGCACGTCGACCGCGAAGGTCTCCTGGCGCTCCGCCTGGTAGCGCCGGATGTGCCCGACGAGCTGCTGGGCGGCGACGGGGTCGTCGTCGACGATTCGGATCGTGATCACGGCATCTCCCGCGGTCCGGCCCCGGGTCGGTGGCCACGTCGTCGTGGTCCGGCACCCGCCCGTGGCGTGAATACATGGTCGACTCTGTGTTCGGTCCCGGTCAAGAGTCGTGTGCGACGATTCCGCACGTGACAGCGCGGAAAAGGGGGCCGTACGCCGGCACGCGCGAGCGGCGGACGGCGATCATGGCGGCCACCTTCGAGCTGGTCCGCGCGCAGGGTCATCGGTCGACCACCGCCGCCGCGGTCGCCGCCCGGGCCGGGGTGACCGAAGCCGCCGTGCTGTACCACTTCCCCAGCAAGGAACACCTGTACGTCGCGGTCTTCGAACACCTGCTGGCCGAGGCGATCGCCCCGCAGGAGCACGAGACGGTGGCCGAGTTGGAGGCGTTCCTGGTGCGGCTGGTCACCCGGGACATCGAGCACCCGCAGATCGCCCGGCTGTACCAGGTGCTGCTGGCCGAGTCCTCCGATCCGGACCATCCCGCGCACCAGGTGTTCCGGGCCCGCACCGACCGGGTGGTCGGTGCGGTGACCCGGGACTTCACCCGGTTCGCCGAGCGCGGTCAGGTGCGGTTGGTCGCCGACCCCGAACGCAGCGCCCGGATCATGGTCGGCGCCTGGGACGGTCTGCAGGCCCAGTGGTTCATCCGACCGGACTTCGACCTGGCGGCCGATGTGCTGGCCGCCTTCCGCGCGGTCGCGGTGCCGATCGTGCACTGACCCGCCCCTCGTCGGACGCATCGGATGGGATCCGTCCCGCCGGGCGGAGGTGGGCTCGCGTCGCCCGGCGGGACGGGGTCGGGTGGGTCAGGCCGTGCGGTTCCGGCGCACCCGGCGGATGACCATGACCACCCCGGCGACCACCAGGAGACCGACCACCACCGTCGCGACGATCTGGATGTAGACCCAGGTCGGCGGGGTGTAGTCGACGGTCGCACCCGGAGCCAGCCCGTTCATCGCGTTGGAGTTCGCCACGGTGAACAGGATGTTGTGGGTCGCGGTGCGGATGTCGCTCACCGCCTTGGCCGAGCTCGTGTCGCCGAAGGACTTCGACGGCTGGAAGGTCAGCGTGAGGTCGGTGCCGGCACTGATCCCCTGGTTCGGGTTCATGTACGGGTAGAGGTTGAAGTCGGAGATCGCGAAGCCCTCGAATCCCCACTCCTCCCGCAGCACGTCGTGCATCAGTGCCCGCGAGCCACCGGCCCAGGTCGCCCCGATCCGGTTGAAGGAGCTCATCACCGCGGTGGACCCGACGGTGGTGTGCTCGATCGTGCCCTCGGTGTCCGCCAGGTAGGCCACGTCCATCGTGATCCCCTTGACCGCCATCTCGAACGGCTTGAGGTAGATCTCCCGGATGGTCTGCTCGGTGGCCCAGGTCGCGAGGCCGTTGTTGACCCGGTTGGTCTCCTGGTCGTTCAGCGCGAAGTGCTTGAGCGTGGTGTAGACGCCCTTGGTGGCCGCACCGTTGGCGACCGAGGTCATCATCGCGCCGGACAGGAACGGGTCCTCCGAGTAGTACTCGAAGTTGCGGCCGGCGAACGGTGAGCGGTGCAGGTTCGCCGCCGGGGCGTACCACCCGTTGATGTCCTTCTGCATCGCCTCGTTGCCGAGCATCTCGCCCATCGCGCGGCCCAGGTCCACGTCCCAGGTCTGCGCGATCAGGAACTCGGACGGGTAGGCCACGCCGTTGATCGACGAGTTGATGAAGGAGGAGAACCCGGCAGGGCCGTCCGGTTCGGTGGTCTGCGGCTTGCCGATCGACCCGATGGCGGCGGTCTGGTAGGCACCGTTGAGCAGCATGTCGGTCATGTCGCCGACCGACAGCGAGTCCAGCAGCTCCTGCCACTGCGGGTCGTCCTTGGGCAGACCGCGCAGATCGATCAGCGACAGCTCGGTGCCGGCCCCGGTGGCGGGCATCTCCCCGTCGAAGGCGTCGGCGACCGCCTCGTAGTCCCAGGCGGCGAACCCGGCGGCCACCGCGTCGTCGGCGACCAGCAGGTCACCGGTCGGTGCGGTCGGGAAGGTCCCGGCGAAGTCGGCGCGGGACAGCGGGGTGACGCCGCCCTCGCCGAATCGTGCCGACACGTCGTCGAACTGGTTGGTCACCGCCGCCCGGTCCGACTCGCGGTGGTCGTCACCGGAGTACACGACATCCGCGTCGACGGTGTAGGTCAGCGCGTCGGCCACCACCGTGTGCGAGTCCGAGCGCACGGTGAGCTGGTAGTCGCCCGCCTCCAGCACGTAGGCCTTCGCGTCCTGGTAGTCGTAGGACGCCATGTCCTCGACCGGCAGGTCGATGGTCACCGTCTCGCTGGCACCCGGCTCGATCAGCCCCGTCTTGTCGAAGCCACCGAGCACCACGGCCGACTTCTCGATCCCGCCCGGGGTGTACGGCGCCGTGTAGTAGAGCTCCACGACGTCCTTGCCCGCGACGTCACCGGTGTTGGTCACCTGGACCTGGGTGCTGATCACACCGTCGGACTCGGTCGACCCGAGCACCTGCCAGTCGAAGTCGGTGTAGCTCAGGCCGTAGCCGAAGGGGTAGACGACGGCCTGGTCGTAGTCCAGGAAGCCCTCGACCGCGGCGGTCTCGTAGTACCGGTAGCCGACGTAGATGCCCTCCGCGTAGTCCACGAACGGCGCCTGGTCGGTGATGGTCGCGTTGGAGGTGGCCGTCTCGACCGCCGACACCGGGTAGGAGACCGACAGGTTCTCGTAGACGAACCCGCCGAAGTTCACGAACGTCGGGTCGGCGGTGAAGTCCGCCGCCCACAGGTCCGAGGTTTTGCCGGACGGGTTCACGTCGCCGGACAGGATCCTGCCCAGCGCGTTCAGGCCGGTGGCACCGGGCGACCCGGCGAGCAGGATGGCGTCCACCCCGGCGTCGTCCTGGAGCAGACCCAGCTCCATCGTGGTCGAGGCGTTGATCACCACCACCACGGTGTCGAAGTCGGCCTTCGCCAGCTCGATCAGGTCCTTCTCGTCCTGGTTCAGCTCCAGCTGGTGCTGGCCGGGGACGTAGTTGTCGTCCCAGCCCTCCATGTCGGTGGCCAGGTCACCGCCCTCACCGCCGGGACGGCCGAGGTAGACCACCGCGGCGTCGCCGTAGTCGGCGAAGGTGGACTGCTGCGCCTGGTACTGCTCCACCGGCAGCTCACCGATGGTGTACGACGAGGCGTCCGGGTTGTCCATCTCGATGTAGCCACGGTCGTTCTCCGCGGCGAAGGACTCGATGGTGGCGAACACGGCGTCGTTCACCACGAATCCGGCGTTCTCCAGCCCGGCGCGCGCGGTGACGGCCGAGTTGGTGTCCACCGATCCGGAGCCGGAACCGCCGAACACCGGGTCCGCGGCGGCGCGACCGAGCATGGTCACCCGCGCTCCGGCGGCCAGCGGCAGGGCGGCCGACTCGTTCTTGGCCAGCACGATGCCCGCTCCGGAGATCTCCTGCACCAGCGCCTCGGCCGCCGCGTCCACCTCGTCGATGTCGGCGTAGTCCGCGGTGTAGTAGTCGGTGTCCCAGTCAGCCGACTCCTCCGCGTTGGTGAAGGTGTAGGTGCCCGAGCCGAACTGGGAGGCGACCCAGCCGCCCGCGACCACCAGGGCGATGTTCGCCACCACGGCGATCAGGGTGACCAGCGCGAGCACCGGGACCCAGATCGACAGGTACGCGCGGTTCGACATCCGGCGCGTGGTGCGCGCGCTCATTCGGTGACCTCGGTGATGGTGCCGTCCTGGTCGATCTGCCAGGTCTTGCCGGACTCGGCCGAATCGGCGTCGATCGTGTACTTGCCGTCGGTGATCGTGATGGTGCCCTGCACCCGCGATGCCGCCTCGGAGAACGAGTAGGGCACCACCAGCAGGCCGTACTTGACGGTCGGGGCCTTCACGTCGCTGGCCAGCATGATCTGGTTCCAGGAGTCGTCCTCGGCCAGTGCGTCGGCGACGGCGACCCGGGCGTTCTCCAGGTCCTCGGCGACGTCGACGTCCTGGGTGGTGGTGGCGGCGGTCTCACCACCGGAGGCCGCGTCGTCGCCGCTGCTGCAGGCCGCCAGACCGAAGGCGCCGGTGAGGGCGATCAGCGCGGTCAGGCCGGTGGTGATGATGGTGCGCTTCACAGGTGTGCTCCTTGATTCCGATGTGCTGACCACGGGCCCACCCCGTGGCCGTGCCCCCGGGTGGCCGACGACCGCGCCGCCGACCACCCGGGAGGTCTCAGCCCGCGATCGGGCCGCTGTAGTTCAGGCCGAAGCCGAAGGTGTAGCTGTTGCCCGCCGCGTCGACGTAGGGCTCGGTGTCCTCCTGGACGTCCTCCAGCTGCGCCTCGACCGCGTCCATCGAGGCCGGGAAGGCGATCGGCAGCCGACCCTGCGGCTCGGACAGGCCGATCGCGGTCTCGATCAGTGCCTGGTCGCTGACCCCGAAGCCGACCAGGATCGCGTCGGACTTCGCCTCGAACTCGGCCGGGACGGTCGGGTTCTTCGCCTTCAGCACGGTGATCACCGGGATGTCCTTGCCGGAGGCCTCGACCGCCGCCACCGCCCGCTCGAACGCGTCCAGATCGGACTCGTTGGAGGTGCGGGAGGTGTTCCCGAAGTACGACCGGTTCTGCTGGGTGCCGTCCGGCAGCAGGTCACCGGAGATGGACACCTGACGCACGTGCTCGCCGTCAGCGGTGTACGGGCGGTACTGCAGGGACAGCGGGTACCACTCGTCGGTCTCCTCGTCGTGACCGGAGTTGGCGAAGACGGCGCCGCTGCTCGGCGAGTCCATCCCGACCAGCACCAGGTCAACGTCGGACAGGTCGGGGGCGGTGTAGGAGACGACCTTCTCGTCCGCGTCCAGCTCGGCCTCGTCGGTGATGACGGTGCCGAAGTACTGCTCGGCGATCTCCACGGTCAGGCCGGGGCCCTCGGCGTACTCCCCCGGGCCGAACAGCCCTGCCTGGCCGGTGTCGAAGTTCCGCGGGATGTAGACCGTCTTGTCCTTCCAGTCACCGGCCTCGGCGGCGGCGACCGTGTCGGCGTCGTTCTTCAGCAGCACCACGGAGTCGAGCTGCGCCTGATACCCGGCGTCCAGCTTGTCCTGGCTGGCCACGATCTCCTTGGCCTCGTCCAGGTCCAGGTAGGGGTTCTCGTACAGACCCGGCTGGATGAGCATCTTCAGGATGCGGGTGCCGGACTCGGCGAACCGGGTGTCGGCGTCGACCTCGTTCACGCCGGCCTCGTAGTCGGCCTGCCACAGGTCGTAGGCCTCGAGCACCGGGGCGACGGCGTTGTTGCCGCCGAACATGTCGACCCCGTTCTGCAGGATCGCGTAGTGCCGCTCGGCCACGGTCAGGTCGTCCACACCCCAGGAGGTGCCGATCAGCGCTTCGGGGTCGGTGCTGCCACCGGCGGTGACGCCCCAGTCGGTGACGACCACCCCGTCGAAGTTCTGGCGCAGCAGGTCGGTGCGGTAGGAGTCGTAGGCCGACCCCTTCCGGTCGCCGCCGCCCAGCGGCTGCCCCTCGCCGTCCAGCGCGATCGAGTAGGCGGTCATCACCGCGGCGGAGTCCATCGCGCCCAGGAAGACCTCGGCGTGTGCGTCGAAGTTGTCGCCCGGGTAGACGCCGTACTTGCCGGCCTCGGTGTGCGACTCGCGGCCGCCCTCGCCCGGACCGTCACCGGCCCAGTGCTTGATCATCGCGTTGACCGACTCGTCGCCCCAGCCGTCCTCGTCGTCGGGGGTGGTCTGGAAGCCGTCGACGTAGGCCTGGGCCAGCTCGGTCGACAGCTCGACGTTCTCCCCGAACGTGCCGTCCACCCGCAGCCAGCGCGGGTCGGTGGCCAGGTCGATCTGCGGGCTGAGCGCGGTGCCGATGCCCAGCGCGCGGTACTCCGCGGAGACCGCCTGGGCGAACGCGGTCATCGTCTCGGTGTCGAAGGTAGCGGCGAGGCCGAGGTTCGACGGCCAGCGCGAGATGTCACCGGAGGCGTTGTAGTTGCCGCCGCTCTCGGCGGTGGAGCGCGGGTCGGAGCTGAAGTTCACCGGGACGTAGGGCTCGTCCTCGGTGGCCAGGCCCTCGACGTAGGACTGCAGCTGGTTGGACCAGGTGACGTTCGCCTGCACGTCGTTCGGACCGGCGTTGAGCACATTGCGCAGCCGCGACTCGGACAGGTACTCCTTCTGCGCGTCGGAGATGCCGTCCGCCGGGGAGCGCTCGTGCGAGCTGAACAGCATCAGCCCGGCGATCTGCTCCTTCGACAGCTGCCCCGCCAGGTCCGCGGCCCGGTCGGCGGCCGACTCGCGCCAGTCCTCCCACAGGTCCAGCTCGCCGTTGCCGTTCATGTCCTTGAACGCGTACTCCGTGCCGTCCACCGTCTCGGTCAGCAGCTCGATGCCGCTGTCCTTGCCGTAGGACAGCGTCGCGCCGCCCGCCGGGTTGGTCACGACCACGAAGTCGGTCTTGCCGTCGCTGACATCGCGGGTGGTGAAGCTGCTGGCGTCCGAGCTCTGGTCCTCGGGGCTGCCCGAGCTGCACGCCGTCAGGGCGAACAGGGCCACACCGGTGACCGCCGCGACACCCCGGAGGGTTCCGCGCTGGGGTCGTGTCGTCGTCTTCATTGACCTTCCTTGTCCGTCGTGCGGCCCTGCTGCCCGGTGCGCCGACCCCCTCCCCCCGTTGGGCGGGTCTGGCGACCTCCGACGCAGCACGCCGAGCTGACCTGAGCGGCCCGGACATCCGAGTCCGTGGGCCGCGGTCGCCAACTTAGGGACGGCGCGGCGGCGTTCCGAGGGTGGGCGGCTGGACCGTCGTCAGGGGCGGACAACCGGTCATCGAGGTCACAGGACGGTCACAGCCGGGTCTAGGTCGTGCGACTTGAGCGTTTGACCTAAACTCACCGCATGACGCCCACCTCCCCCGACGCACCCGTCCTCATCTCCCCCGCCGCACCCGCCCATGTGTCCGCTGCCGCGGCCGTGCTGGCCCGTGCCCTGCACGGCGACCGCGTGATGTCCCACTTCGGCACCGACGAGCGCGGGCTCCGGCACGTGTTCGCCGTCCTGGCCCGCTCGGCCCTGCGGCACGGGGTGGTCGACCTGGCCCGGACCGAGGGCGATGCGACCGTGCTCGGGGTCGCGGTCTGGTCGGCGCCAGGACGGGCACCCTGGTCCCCGCTGACCGTGCTCGCCGACCTGCGCGACTACTGGCGGGCCTTCGGGCCGACCGGGCTGCGCCGGGCCGCCGCTCTGGACCGGCTGATGCACGCGGCCCGCCCGCGCAGCCCGCACTGGTACCTGGCGGCGATCGGCGTGCACCCGGACGGTCACGGGCGGGGCATCGGCTCGGCGCTGCTCGACCACCGGCTGGCGCAGCTGGACCGGACCCCGGCACAGCCCGCCTACCTGGAGGCCTCCACCCGGCGCAGCTCCGGGCTGTACGCGCGGCACGGTTTCCGCTCGACCGGGCAGGTGGCAGGCTTCCCGGGACAGGGCGAGCCGATCGCGATGTGGCGGCCGGTCACCGCCTGACGCCCCGCTCGCCCCGCCCCGCTCGTCCTGCCCAGGAGTCCCGCACCGTGGTCCGTGAACACCGCCCCGCCGCCGAACGCCGGGAGCAGCTGCTCGACGCCGCCGTCGCCGTGATGCGGGTCGGCGGGATCAGCGCCGCCACCACCCGCGCCGTCGCCGACCAGGCCGGGCTGCCCCAGGGTGCCTTCCACTACTGCTTCGGCTCCAAGGACGAGCTGTTCGCGGCCCTGCTGGACCGGGAGCTGGACGCGTCACTCGGTCAGGCCTGGGTCGCGGTCGCCGCCACCGACGACCTGGAGTCCGGGATCGCCGCAGCCCTGCGCGCGATCCTCGACCGGGTGCGCACCGACCCGGAGTACCACCTGCTCACCGCGGAGCTGGTCGACGTGGCCGCCCGCACCCCCGAGCTCGTGCACGTCGCCCGCCGGGAGCACACCGCCTACGTCGACCAGGCCGAGGCGATGCTGCACCGGTGGCGGGCGGACGACTCCCCGGTCGCATTGGACCCCCGCACCCTCGCCGAAGGACTGGTCGCCGCCGCCACCGGGATCATGGCGGGCTGGCTGAGCACCCGGGACGACCGGGCGGCGGAGGGGTCGGTGGCGCTGTTCGCCGCCGGTCTGGCTCGGGTGGCGACGGAGCCGACTACCCTGGCCAGGCCCGTCAACGACCCACCCGTGCAGTAAGGCCCACCATGATCGAGATCCTCAGCCCCAGCGAGTTCCCCCGCGCCCGCGCCGTCGGCGCCCTGGTCGGCAGCATCCTGGCGGCGATGAAGTCCCGGGCCACCGCCGGGACCAACCTGCTGGAGATCGACGAGTGGACCCGGCAGATGATCGTCGAGGCGGGCGCGGTGTCCTGCTACGTCGACTACGCGCCGTCCTTCGGCGACGGGCCGTTCGGGCACTACATCTGCACCTCGGTGAACGACGCCGTGCTGCACGGCAAGCCGCACGACTACCGGCTCGCGGACGGCGACCTGCTCACCCTGGACCTCGCGGTGTCGCTGGACGGGGTGGTGGCCGACGCGGCGATCAGCTTCGTGGTCGGCGGCCGCGCGTCGCAGGCGGACCAGGACATGATCGACGCGACCCAGCGCGCACTGGCGGCCGCGATCGCGGT